>CACXHD010000231.1 GCA_902767335.1 uncultured Lachnospiraceae bacterium | reverse complement strand
GGAAAGTCCGGGCTTCACAGGGCAGGATGCCGGATAACGTCCGGTGGAGGCGACTCCAAGGATAGTGCAACAGAAATATACCGCCGGCAGTCGCCGGTAAGGTTGGAATGGCAGTGTAAGAGACTACCGCCCGCCCGGTAATGTGCGGGGCATATGTAAACCCCATCCGAAGCAAGACCAAAACGAAGCATATGGCGGCCCGTCAGCTTCAGGTAGGTTGCTCGAGCCTGCCGGCAACGGCAGGCCTGGATAGATGACCATTCACGACAGAACCCGGCTTATCGTTCTGCTCAGACAAAAGGGGCTGCCGTATGATACTTTATTTTTAGAAAAAGTATCATACGGCAGCCCCTTTTTCATGCATGAGCAGGTACCGCATTTTGCATAAACAGATGCCTGCATTCTGTTTCATTTCCTGCGTCGGACGACTGCCGCGCATGCTGCAGCTTCAGCTCACGGCCTGCGGGCTGCGCATCTTCTTCCCCCTGTAATTATACAGGAACAGGGATACGAGAATCAGAATATAACCCGCACTCTTTGCACCTGTCAGACGTTCTCCCGCAATCCATATGCCCATCACACTCGTTGTCAGCGGATTGACGACTGTAAACACCGCCGCCGTCTCCGCCGGAACATACTTTTGGCCCACCGGCTGCAGGGCAAAGCCGAAGCAGCTGCACACCAGCACAAGCATCAGAATCATAGACCATTGGCCAGGCCCTTCCGGAAGGCGGAAATCTTCTGTCGCCAGAGACAGCAGCAGGCTCAGAAATCCCATCACGCCAAGCTGAAGGATGCCGGTCACAGCCGGATCTCCTTCCCGGCTTACCGTTTCCGTCGCCATAATACACACGCCATAGGTAATTGCGGCCAGTACCGACAGAAGGATCCCTGTACCGCCTCCGCCGGTCTGGCTCTGGGACAGAGACAGAAATCCGACTCCGGCGACCGCCAGCACAGCGCACAGCATGGTCTTTTTCTTCGGTATGCTCCGGGTAAGAACCGCTGCATACAGCGGCACCAGAACAATTGCCATGTTCTCGATCAGAGAGCAGACCCCCGTATCGATCTGTCTGAGTGCATACATCTCAAACACCA
The DNA here is from genome assembly GCA_902767335.1 of uncultured Lachnospiraceae bacterium. Classification (GTDB taxonomy): domain Bacteria; phylum Bacillota; class Clostridia; order Lachnospirales; family Lachnospiraceae; genus Merdiplasma. The sequence goes on along the minus strand of CACXHD010000231.1, from coordinate 6,305 downwards.
TACAGACCGTATACAGTACGCCGAGAATGATGCCGCCCCGGAGCGAAGCAGCCAGTTCCCGCTTCATCCGTTTATGAAATATCACGGCAAGGATCAGGAACGCCAGCAGGAAACGAACCGCAAGTATGCTCAGAGGGGGCATACTGTACATCAGAGTTTTTGAAAAAAGGAACGAAGTTCCTCTCGCTGCAAAGATCAGGAGCAGCAGTATTTTAGCACTTACTTCAGACATATTTCACAACAAAACAATAACCATTTTCCGCGTGCTCTCTCACAAAAGTTCCGGGATTATCACAAAAGTTCCGGGATTATTTTCCAGGGAAACGCTGATTTCATCGGCGTTTCCTTAGAATAACCCGACATACGCCGCCGCGACAGCCAGCACAACCGAAGGCAGCATATTTGCAACCCGTACCATTTTCCCCCATACAAGATTCATACCGACACAGAAAATCAGAACCGCGCCGATCAGAGACAGATTCGCGATCGCATTCTCCGTCATAACAGGAGACACGACCCGGGCCAGCAGGGTAATCGATCCTTCAAACAGAAAAATCGGAATCGCAGAAAATGCACATCCTTTTCCGAGTGAGGAGGTCATCACTGCGATGATAATAAAGTCGAGAACCGATTTCACGGCCAGTGTTGAATAATCTCCGAGGATTCCGTCCTGGATCGAGCCGACGATCGCCATGGCGCCGATGCAGACTGTAAGCGAGGCCGTCACAAACGCATCTACAAACTGTTTGTCCTCGCTGTTGCCGCTCTTCTCCTTCAGCCATTTGCCGAACCGCTCAAACCACTTTTCGATTCCGATCAGTTCACCGATGACCGTACCGATTGCCAGGCAGAGCACAACCAGCATCGATTTCCCTGAAACCAGCGCATTTCCGTCGATATGCAGCATTCCCTGCATGGCGCCGGCAATCGCAATAAACAGTACGCTGACCCCACAGGTTTTGGTCAGAGCATCCTGCTGTTCCTGTCCAAAAAACCTGCCCGTAAAATGTCCCGCTGCTCCGGCCGTCAGAATCGCAGCGCTGTTGATTAATGTGCCAAGTCCAATCATTCGTCCTCACTCCGCATTTACAGGTTCCTGCCATTGTGGATGACCGTCGGATCCATGCGGTCCAGCGTATAGCATCCGGTATAGGCCATCGCTTTTGCCAGCTGTGCATTTGCATTCGCAAGATACGCAGCGACGCCTTCCGCGCCGTCATTTTTTATGGCCGTCATCAGAGGCCGTCCAATGCAGACCGCGGATGCCCCCAGCGCCAGCGCCTTAAACGCATCCATGCCGGTTTTGATGTCTCCGTCCACGAAGAGCGGCACCTCCTTTTTCATTGCCTTTTTAATCTCCGGCAGTGCCGCCAGCGGCGGAAGGGCATACTCGATCCGGTTATTATGATGAGAGATCACTAGCCCCGCGGCGCCCGCATCAATCGCTTCGTTCGCATCATAGACGCTGAGCACCCCCTTGACGATCACCGGAAGTTTTGTACTGCTGCAGATCTGCCGCAGCTCCTCCGTCGTCAGCGCTGTCATTTCATATCCGTCCACATTGTCCGGCGAGCCGTCCTCTCCGAAGGGATGATCAATATCGATGCCGACCGCCAGCAGCCCCAGCTTCTCGGCATGACGGATCTTTTTCTGAATCAGATCCCGGTCACTGTAGGGTTTGATGATCTCGATCATCCGGGCGCCGGCTGCCACACACATTTCCACTTCCGCTTCCTCCGCCATCCCCAGCCAGAGGATCGCGCCGGCCCTGGCCGCCCCTTCGGCATACTGTTTTGTTGCGCCGTCAAACATAAAATGATCCAGATGTGACAGCGCGGCCGTCATAATGGGGGACGCAAACTTCTCCCCGTACAGCGTCATTCCCGTATCCGGATTTGTCGAATTCATATATCTGGTTTCAATCAGCAGAGAATCCAGATACTCCCTTGTGATCACGTTTGAATTTCCGTTTCTTTCCGCCATGATGGTACTCCTTTCTTTCATGACAATTCAGCGATCATATATCCCCTGTGATTCCGGTCATGGACCGGACCGCTTCCTCCGGCGTCATGACGCCGTACAGGCAACGTCCGAAACAGTTATAGAACGCATTTTTCAGTTCATTTTCCTGTGCCGAAAGCGGCTGCTCCGGCGCTCCGTAGCCATCTGTCACAATCTCGGGATTGATACCGTATTTTTCCAGGTTCCCGGAAAATCTTTATGCAAACCGTACAGGTAATGTCCAGGAAACGGAACATCATATCCTTCAGGCGTTCTGCCAGCCGGAACGGAAGCTCCTCCATCGACACATAAGGACTTTTCAGAGACGCAAAAACAAAGAGTTATCCCGTCTTTCCGGGCACATAATAGCCGTCCATGCAGTCCCGGAGGATATCCTCAGCCACATTCTGCATCGCAATCTGCAGTGTATGGGCTTCTTCATCATCCGCATCTTCAAACCGGTACAGCTCACCGGCTTTGATCAGGAAACAGTACAGTGTCCGCTCCGGAAAAACGATCCCGGCCTCCGCCATCTTTGCACTGCAGTTCTTCGGATCCTCATAAAAATGACAGATGACCTCCCGCAGCAGATGCTGACGCAGGATCGTACAGTCCGTCAAAGAACGTTCTTCCTCCGGATCCTGCTGCGGCGTCTTTTTGTATGCTTCCGAAAGTACATTCAGGAGTTTTTCCCGGTTCAGTTCCAGCAGCGTGAGAAGAACAAAAAAAATCAGAAGACGCTGCCGGAGGGTTATGTAGCCTCTGCGCCGGGCTGCTTTTCCGGAAAAGTTCTTTCCAGTCATCGTAAGTCCCTCCTGTGTCTTCCGGATATGTAAATCTTTCAGTCAAGGGATTGTCTGACAATCTTTTATGAATAAGTCCGCATCCATTTTATCTATTTCCCGATACAGGGTCAATACTTTCGATAAAAGTACAAAAAAGCGTGGATTCGTTCATTGAAACAGAGGATGTACTTCTCCCGTTCCGCAGGCGGTACCCTCTTCTATGACGGAGAAGCGGTCGAGTAAGACAAGCGAAAGCCCGCTCGTTCCAGGCATCACGTGATACATAAAACAATCCATGGGCGAGCCTGAAAGAAGGGACCACAGCATTAAGTCATCCAGACTTAATGCCGCAGTCCCTTCTTTATGGTTTATTGTATCTCCTGTCAGTCGTTTGTATCAGTTGTTTCCGTCTCGGCTTCTTCAGTCACAGCTGCTTCCGTCCCGGCAGTTTCCGTCTCTGCCGGTTCTTCCGTCTCAGCCGTTTCTTTCTCCGCCGGTTCTTCCGTCGCGGCAGTCTCCGTCTCAGATTCCGCTTCCGTCTCAGCCAGTTTCGGTCTGGATTTCTTCGGTTCCGCGGTAACCTCGCCCAATAAGTTATCGATGGTAAAGGAGCTGTCCAGTGTAACCTCCTCCAGCCCGGCGGAAGGAATTTCCGAAATGGTTCCGCCTTCGATTTTATAGGTGAGCGCTTCATACAGGCCTGAAAACCCGCTGCCCTGCATAAACTTCTCTGTGACGATTCCGAGAAGATCCTGGTAAATCGGGGTTTCCGTCAGCGAATCCATCAGTTTTTCCGGATCTGCAGAAGGCGAAGCAATGGATGAAATATCATACCATTTTCCGTTGAAATAAATCACATAGGCAACCTGCTCCGCTTTCCCTTCGCTCATGTTCACAGACATATGCATCAGGATCGGAATGGTCCGGCCGGGGGTTCCGACCATTTGGATGGTACGGCCGTCCTGTCCTGCGGAAACCATGTCCATATAGATAAAACGTCCGAAATTATCCCGGAGCCACTCTGAAAGCTGTTCGAGCTGCTCTGTCTCACTGATCTCTGTATCAGCTTCCGTTTCATCTACTTCCGTTTCGGATTCTGTTTCAGTTTCTGTCTTTGTTTCCGTTTCTGCCTCTGTTACTCCCTGTTCCTCGTCGTCATTGAAAAAATCATCTATGAGACCTCCAACAAACTCCGTAATGGAAGGCTTCCGGGCTTTTCGTTCTTCTTCAGCCTCTACAGCTTTTCGCATCCCCTCCGGGAGAACACTGTAGTCACCTGCTTTGAGACTCTCCATGATCTCCGAAATTCTGGCAAACAGATTTTCAAAATCAACGGAAATGATCTCCAGCGCCCAGTTGCCGTCCGTAAAGATTTCATTGTCCGGCAGCGTGAGGGTCAGAAGCGTCCGGTCCGGATCCAACGTCTCCGGAAATTCGTCCCTGCCCATGCGGACCGTTTCGATGGCAGATGCAAGAACATCCTGATACTTTTCGAGACCGGTCACGCGCAGCAGCCACGGAAGCAGCTCGGCAAGCTGCCTGTAATCGGTTCCGGGGACCATGGCACAGTCTGCCGCAAACCAGAACGCACGGCCTTCCTCCAGCGTCATGCCGCCCTCCTCATAGAGGAGATAAGCAAGGTGGTTCAGGATTGAGGAATTCGCATGCACACCGCCTCTGTCATTGACATCCGTCGGCGTCTGAACACCGGCCTTGTAATAATAGTCCCATGTATAGGCCGGCTGCTGCTTCCGGTTGGGATCGCTCATGCTGCGGACTGGCGCGGAGGATTGATCACCCATAATCCAGGTATCATCGCCCTCCATCATCATCTGACAGGTCTGTCCCTGGATGTCGCTCATGGCTTCATTGATCGCGCCGAAATCATTATAGTATGCATTGTAGGTCATGACCGAGCCGGTCACGCAATGGGTAAATTCATGGGCCAGGATATCCAGGCACTGCGAGAAGTCGTTGCCCTGACTTGCCAGATACACCTGCCATCCCAGCAGGGCGCCCGCATAGCAGGCGTTGTCGATCGGATTGTGGTTTTCATCGCAGAAATTATTCAGAATCAGCATCGGTGTCCTGAGACCGTCTCCGCCGCTCCAGCCGATGGCATTGTAATAGTCCCATGCCCGACAGTAATTATACAGAGAAACCAGTCCGACCTGGTCCCATTCCTGATTGTCCGGGCTGGACTCCAGAACGACCTGCCCATCATTATAGAGGAATTCATAACAGTCTGCCACAACGATCCGTCGTTCGATATTTCCAAGGTAATACATGCCGGTCCGCTTGTCCCGCATCACAGTGACCGTGATTTCCTTTTCGGTCCCGTCCTGCAGATCCACATAACCGGTGTAATCCACGGGCTCCATAAATTCGAAAACATAGCTCGCGTCCGACCCGGTGCTGCCTGCTTCATCCCCCGGCATAATCGTCGGGAGGCTGTACAGGTATTCTCCGGAGGCAGTCACATAATGCGCCAGATAAGGAAGCTCCGCGCTGGCATCCATCCGGTTCTCCGGGTTGTCGGTAAACACGACCCATGCATACCGGCTGCGTTCATCCATCTCCGTATCATCGCTGATCTTCGCCGGATCCAGCATGGAAAGCACCGTCAGACTGGTCTGTCCTTCGATGACCTTCAGATCGGCTTTCATGGTTTCCAGACCATGTTCAAGGACCAGCTGTTCCGCCTCTTTTGCGGTAATCCGATCCTGTTCCTCCTCTTCCGGCAGCTCGGTTTCCACACTGCAGCTTAGGCCGGTCATGGTTCCTTCCGAATCGGTGATGACCTTGAGCGCACCTCCGAGCACCGTGATATCGTTATACATCTGCTGGAAGATGTAATAATGGTTGTCGAAAGGATCGGTCACTTCCCGCCAGGGCTCAAACTGCGTCTCTTCATTTCCGCCGACGATGAAGATCAGGTCGCGGATCAGTTCTGACGCTTCCTCCATGCTGCCGATCGTTTGATCGGTACACGCGCCGTCAATCAGTGTCACTTTGCCGTTATGAACGTATACCTTCGCCTCCGCGCCATAATCCGCACGGATGTTTTCCGACAGCTCCTGCGCCATTGCAAGATCCGCTTCATTCTGGATTGCAAGAGGATCTTCTTCCGTTTCCGCGGGTTCTTCCGTCTCCGCCTCTTCAACCGCCTCCGTAGGCGCTTCCGTCTCCGCCTCTTCAACCGCTTCCGCGGGCGCTTCTGTCTCCGCAGAATCTGCCGTTTCCGTTTCATCAATCGTTTCCTGTATCACCGAATCGGCGGTTTCTGCTTCGCCGGCGAAAACGCTCATAACCGGCTCAATTAACATCAGCCCGAATAAAACCAGAGCCAGCACTTTCTTCTTCATCTTTACAGTGCCTCCTTTACAAGCATTTTGTCATACATCCATTCGTTTGTCCAGCCGTTATCCTGTTGTCGGTACCGTAATCGATGGATGGACAACCCTAGACGAATCTATAGTCAACGTCAGAAATAATCTGACGTTGACTATAGTGCTCCGC
>CACXHD010000230.1 GCA_902767335.1 uncultured Lachnospiraceae bacterium | reverse complement strand
AAATCCCCATCATTTCTGATTTCATTATTTGTTACATTATTAATTTGTTACATCTTTTGTAATACAAATCCCGGAAAATTCCACCCGGGCATCCTGGGTAAGCAGTCCGATTTCATACCAGCTGCTCATATTTCTTTTCAATTTTATCGATATATCCGGTCTCCCGGAAGATAGCCTTTCCGGCTGTCTGCTGATGATCAGTTTCTCTGTCTGAATGCCTCATAGGCCAGCAGCGATGCTGCGACGGACGCGTTTAATGATTCCACCCGGCCTCTCATGGGAATGCGGATATACCGGTCTGCCAGGGCAGCGGTTTCCTCTGTCAGTCCCTTCGCCTCGTTGCCGATCAGAAATGCGCAGGCGGTGCGGTAGTCCTGACCCGTATAGTCTGTCGTCCCCTTCAGGTGCGCCGCATAAACGGTCACTCCGCGGTCTTTCCAGGCGCGCAGCTGATCTCTCAGGCTGCCGGTATAACAAAACGGCACTCGAAGCACAGATCCCATTGTGGAACGTACAACCTTCGGATTATAAATATCCGCACAGTCGCTGCTCAGAAGAACGCCTGTGACGCCGGCTCCTTCGCTGCTGCGCAGAATGGTTCCGAGATTTCCGGGATCCTGAAGATTTTCCAGCACCAGAAGAAGCGGCGGCCATCCGGCAGCCGTTCCCAGCAGGTCTTCCGGCAGATAATGCATCTGCCGTGCGAGACAGATCACACCCTGGGGTGTTTTCGTATCGGACATGGCAAGAAACACCGTGTCCGAGACGGTCTCATACTTCACATTTTCCAGGGCCGGCCGATTCTCCGGCCGTTTCAGGAAGCTTTCAGAGACGTAGGTCTCCAGCCGAAACGCCGGAGGCACCTCCCGGAACATCCGGATCCCCTCCACCGGAAACACATCCTGGGCCCGCCGCTCTTTTGCCTGCTTCATCAGGTGAATGACATTTTTTACCCTTTGGTTTGTCGTGCTGGTGATCATATGGAAAGCGCTTTGCTGACGCGAACCATGTAGTCCGGCAGCTCTTTCTGCATCTCAAGAGCTTCCTGGATATCAAAGTCGACATAATCTCCATGGTAAAAACCAACCACGCGGTTGCTCTTTCCTTCCGCCAGAAGGTCCGCCGCATAGGCGCCCATCATGGAGCCGTACACACGGTCTCTGCAGGTCGGGCTTCCGCCGCGCTGCATATGGCCCAGGATCGTCGCTCTCGTCTCTACGCCCGTCGCTGCCTCAATCCGCCTAGCCATGCTGCTGGAATGGCCGATGCCCTCCGCGTTGACAATGATGTGATGTTTTTTCCCGCGTTTCCGGTTGTTTATGATGTTGGTGATCAGCTGCTGCTCATCGTAGTCGTACGTCTCCGGCAGAAGCACATCCTCCGCCCCATTGGCGATCCCGCACCACAAGGCAATATAACCGGCGTTGCGTCCCATCACTTCGATGATGCTGCAGCGTTCATGGGAGGTTGATGTATCCCTCACCTTGTCAATCGCATCCATCGCCGTATTCACAGCCGTATCAAAGCCGATCGTATATTCCGTGCAGGCGATGTCAAGGTCGATGGTTCCCGGAACGCCGATGGTGCAGATCCCCTGCTCCGCAAGCTTTCTGGCTCCGGCAAACGACCCGTCGCCGCCGATCACAACAAGTCCTTCAATCCCATGTTTCCGGCAGATCTCCGCCGCGGCTTTCTGCCCTTCCTCACTGCGGAATTCATGACATCTGGCTGTATACAGAATCGTCCCGCCTTTTGCGATCGTATCCGAGACGCTTCTTGCGTTCAGATCTGTGATCTCTTCATTCAGCAGTCTGCTGTAGCCCTGATAAATTCCTTTTACCTGCATTCCCTGGGAAATTGCCCTGCGGACAACCGCACGAATGGCAGCATTCATTCCCGGAGCGTCTCCGCCGCTTGTCAATACGCCGATTGTGTTAATTTTTGGAGCCATATGAACACCCTCCTGTATTTTGTTTATTTTACCGTTCCTGCATAGGAAATGCAAGTCATTCCGGCCACTGCCCGATGATTTCCGACACTGGCTCTATTTCAGCTGTCCCGGCACGACACGGATATTCTCTTCGCCGAACCGCGTTCTCAGGGCGGAAAGCAGGTCCTCGTCCGCGCTGACCATGTTGGCCGGTCCAAGCCGTTTGACCAGACGCACATTTTTTGCATAGATCACAATTTCATCCCGCCCGTCGCTCGGCCGGATCAGTTCCAGAAGATCCCGGCTTGCCGCGCTGTAATCCTCCACGGTTTCAAACTGAATCCAGATCTCCCCCGGCACTTCCGAGAAGGGGATGATCCGGTCGCAGATCAGTTTCGCCGCTTTGTCCTCCTCCACAGAAGCGCGCCCGGTCACAAAGAGTTTCGCATCCTCTTCCATCAGTTTGCCGTACCGCTCATACTGCCGCGGGAACACGATCACTTCCACGGTGCCGACCAGGTCCTCGAGTTCGATAAATGCCATCTGTTTATTCGTCTTGGTGTACTTCACCGTCCGGTTCTCCACCATGCCGCCGATCACGACGGCTTTGTCGTCTTCAATCCGGACCCGGCCGGTGTCCTCATCCAGCGCGAAATCGGAAGAAAGGGCGGTAATGTTTTTCCTCCAGAGTTTCTCGTAGGCTTCCAGCGGATGTCCGCTGACATAAATGCCGAGGACTTCCTTTTCATAGGCGAGCAGCTGCTCTTTCGGAAATTCTTCTGCGTCCGGAAAATGCATCGTGTATTCTTCCCGAAGTTCCGGTGCCATGAAATCGAACAGCGTCATCTGGCCGCTGACCGCTGATTTCTTCGCCTGCGCAGCCGCATCCATCGCCTGGGGATAGGCCATCATCAGCTGCCGCCGGTTGCCGCCCAGGCTGTCCAGGGCCCCCGCCTTGATCAGATTTTCCACCGCGCGCCGGTTCAGCTCGCGCTGGGGCATCCGCTCCAGGAAATTCGAAAGATCCGTGAATCTTCCTCCCTCCCTGCGTTCCCGGATCAATGCCTCAATCACCGGCCGTCCGATGCTCTTGATGGCGGAGAGGCCGTACCGGATTGCCTTGCCGCGCATTGCGCCGGCCGTCCGGCCGCTCCGGTTTGCGCCCTGCCCGGAACCGGATGCCGTTATCCCGGTTTCCGTTTTCCCGGATTCTGTTATCCCGGTTCCCGTTTTCCCGGATTCCGCCGTCTCCGGTGTCCGGTCCTCCCGAAGCGATACGGAAAATCCGCTCTCCCCCTCGTTGATATCCGGGGGCAGTATGACAATGCCCATCTGCCGGCAGGTCATAATGTACTCCGCCACTTTCCCGGGATTGTCGATCACGGAGGTCATCAGGGCGGCCATAAACTCCACCGGATAATAATACTTCAGCCAGGCGGTCTGATACGCGACCACCGCATAGGCTGCCGCATGGGACTTGTTGAAGGCATAGCGGGCAAAATCCGTCATTTCGTCAAAGATTTTGTTGGCCGTCTGCTCGCTGATGCCCCTGGACAGGCAGCCGGGCACGCCTTCGTCGGGATTGCCGTAGACGAAGTTCTGCCGCTCCTTCTGCATCACGGATGCCTTTTTCTTGGACATCGCGCGGCGCACCAGGTCGCTGCGGCCCAGGGAATAGCCTCCCAGGTCCCGCACAATCTGCATGACCTGTTCCTGATATACAATGCAGCCGTACGTTGCCTCCAGAATCGGTTTCAGCAGAGGTGTCTCATAGGTGATGGCTTCGGGATTGTTCTTTCCGCGGATGTACTGCGGAATAAAGTCCATCGGACCCGGACGGTAGAGGGAAATTCCGGCAATCACATCTTCCATGTTCTGCGGGCGCAGCTCCTTCATGAAATTTTTCATCCCGGAACTTTCCAGCTGGAAGACGCCGTCGGTCCTCCCTGTGCAGAGAGAATCGTAAACGGCTTTGTCATCGTAATCGATCCGGTCCATATCGATGACCTTTCCGCTGTTCTCCCCGGCCATCCGGCAGGCATCCCGGATCACCGTGAGGGTCCGCAGACCGAGGAAGTCCATCTTCAGCAGGCCCAGCTCCTCCAGCGCCGTCATGGTAAACTGGGTTGTCAGCGAGCCGTCCTGTGCCCGGGAAAGAGGCACATATTCATCCACTGCCTTTCTGCAGATTACGACGCCTGCCGCGTGCATGGATGTATGGCGTGGAAGACCTTCGAGCCTTCTGGCCATATCGATCAGCTGGCGGATTTTCTCATCGGTCTCATAGAGGGTGCGCAGCTCCTGGTTCATTTTCAGGGCTTTCTCGATGGTAATCCCCAGTTCCATCGGCACCATTTTTGCGATGGTATCGCACAGGGCGTAAGGCAGGTCCATCACCCGGCCCACATCCCGAATCACACCGCGGGCCGCCAACGTTCCGAAGGTAACAATCTGCGCGACATTTTCTTTCCCGTACTTGCGTACAACATAGTCGATGACCTCTCCCCGGCGTTCGTAGCAGAAGTCCACATCGATATCCGGCATGGATACCCGTTCCGGATTCAGAAAACGTTCAAAGAGAAGCTGGTAGCGGATCGGATCCAGCTTTGTAATGCCAAGGCAGTACGATACGAGACTGCCGGCAGCGGAGCCCCTGCCCGGTCCGACCATAATGCCATGATCCCTCGCATACCGGATAAAATCCCAGACGATCAGGAAATAATCCACGTACCCCATGGTGTGGATCGTTTCAAGTTCATAGGTAAGACGCTCTTCCAGCGCATCGGTCACCGGGTGATACCGCTCCTTGAGTCCTTCACGGCAAAGGCGGTTGAGATATTCCCAGGCCGTCATTCCGTCCGGGACGTCGTATCTGGGCAGCTTTGTCACGCCGAATTCGATCTCCACATGACAGCGCTGCGCTATTTTCCATGTATTTTCCAGGGCTTCCGGTGCATAGGGAAACAGGCGCGCCATTTCCTCCGGGGTTTTCAGATAATACTGCCCGCCTTCATAGCGCATCCGGTTCTCATCGGAAAGCTTTTTCCCGGTCTGAATGCAAAGCAGGATATCATGGGGCGCGGCGTCCTCCGCGAAGGTATAATGCACATCGTTGGTCGCCACAAGGCCGATGCCGGTTTCCCGGCTCATTTTCACCAGAAGCGGATTGATCCGCTGCTGGTCGGCAACGCCGTGGTCCTGCAGCTCCAGGAAATAATTCCCTTTTCCGAAGATTTTTTCATGCCGGAGGGCTGCTTCCTTCGCCTCCTCATAGAAACCGCGCACCAGCAGTCTCTGGACTTCCCCGGCGAGGCAGGCGCTGGATGCGATGATGCCCTCATGATACCGCTCCAGAATCTCCGCATCCACTCTGGGCCGGTAATAATATCCGTCAACGAATCCGGCCGAGACGATCTTCATCAGATTCGCGTATCCCTGATTATTTTCGGCCAACAGAATCAGATGATAATAGCGGTCCTCCCCGGCATCCTTCCCCGTCTCCCGGTCAAACCTGGATCCCGGAGCCACATAGACTTCACAGCCGATGACCGGATTGATCCCGGCCGCTTTGCATGCTTTATAAAAATCGATCACACCGTACATGACACCGTGATCCGTGATTGCAGCGCTGTCCATTCCAAGCTCTTTTACCCGGGCCACATACTCACTGATTTTGTTGGATCCGTCCAGCAGACTGTATTCCGTGTGTACATGGAGATGTGTGAAATGGGGAACCGCCGTTTCGGTTCTCTCCTGCTGTCCTGTCTGCTCCATATATCCTCCCGCCGGTGCCTTGCCGGCTGTACCTGTCTGATTTTTCCCTTACTTATGTCCGCAGGCGGCTGCTTTCCTGACATTTCCCGGGCCTGTCTGCGGCACGCTCCTTCGGCCGCTTTTCGGGCCTGGCTGCAGCGCGCTCTTCCGGTCGTTTCCCGGGCCTGGCTGCAGCGCGCTCTTCCGACCGTTTCCCGGGCCTGGCTATGAAACGATCTTCGACCCCTTTTCGAGTCTGGCTGCCGGACGACGGACCGGACGCTCTGCTTCCGTGTACCCTCCGCTTACAAAATCTCCGTCAGAACCATGGTAACGATGGCGAGTACGGAAGCCGCCATAAAAGCAATCGTCAGAAATCCATCCGTTCGCTCCTGCGCAGATGCCTCCAGGCATACCGTTCCGGAGCCAAGCGGCATCTCCACCGCCGGAACGGAAGAAGATTCTCCCCGGCCGCCCCGCATGGCAGATCGAAGCACATCTTCCCTGCCGCAGCCTTTGGCGATCTGTCGGATGACCCAGATGCATCCTGCTGCGCACAGCAGCATAATCGGTGTATAAACCGCTGCTGCCATCAGCAGATTGGGAACCGTCAAAACTTCCTGCATCCCGGCCGTCTCCGTTCCTGCCGCCGAGGAAACTGCCGAGGAAACCGCCGGCCCGGCGGAAGAAACAATGACTGCCGCACGGGCATTGATCAGAAAGTGAAACAGCATGGAACTGTACAGGCTGTCCGTGAGTTCCACCAGCAATGCCATCACAAGCCCGATCACAAACGCATAGAAGAACTGGTTGAAGTTCAGATGCAGGAGTGCAAACATCAGAGAACTGAGCAAAACCGCCCTGCGCACCCCCAGGCTCTGCAGTCCCTGCAGAAGCACCCCGCGGGAGATAAACTCTTCAATCAGCGCCGGAAGCAGCGCCAGGTATAACAGATTTGCCAGCAGCGATCCGTTCGCATATGACAGATCCTGCGCAAGGTGATTTCTCACAAACGTCATGGACAGAAGATTGATCCAGGTGACAACCGGCTGAATCAGAAACGACAGCAGGACAATCCACAGGACGGTTCCCGGCTGCAGCATCGACAGCCCGCACTTATGAAAAATCTCCATCCCGCCCAGCGCCAGAAATACGAGCGCACACATAAACAGAAGGATTTCGGATAACGTGATCTGCTGATAAACACCCGCTCCCACAAGCAGAGAACCCATATCGGGAACTCTGGCGGCCAGCATCGGTGAAAATACAGACACCGCAATCAGCACAAAGAAAAACCGGTTCGTCTTTTTCACATCGCCGGAAGCATTCAACATAAATGGAATTCCTTTCATAAAACTACCGAATGAATGGTAATATTATACTACGAACGCTCGGGATTTAAAAGATGGGATCAAAGAGATGATGTTCCGACAGATGGGATCCGAGAGATAACGATCGTCCCCTGTCGGAATTGTTCATTCATAAAAACAGGGAAGGCAACATGCCTCCCCCGTTTTCATAAGCTGCTTTTCAGCTCAATTATCTTATGTTTGTTATGTCTGTTTATTTATGCCTGTCTATGTATGCGCTTTACTGTCCGATCATGAAGCTGATCAGTCTCTCAACGTCTTCCTTCTCGTGAGCGACAAGCTCCAGCTCCGGAATTTCTCCGTTCGAGAAGATCTTTGCCAGAGAAACATACTGGCTCAGTTTGGACTTCAGGTTCAGGCGGTCGCCTTCACCGGTCACCAGTTCAACAGTACCCTTGCACTGATCAATCACCTTAAAGAATTCTTCGATATTGCTGATATTTTCAATTTTCATATGCGCTCCTCCTTTCCTGAGGACCACGGTTTTTCCCACCGTTTCTAAAGTTTTTTTTCTTTATTACGCCCACACTATAGTACGTGTTTCAGGAAAACGCAAGGGGAAATTGCAGATTCAGCGTTTTGTTTATATTGCACAATTTTCGATATACAAAATATACATGTTGCACAATCCAGGGTAGGGACTTCCTCTCTTTTGCCTGTCTCTTTTTTGCCGTCGGAAGAAGCCTTCTGCTTCTTCCGGTCTTGTCCGCGACGGCTGCCGTCCGGCTTTCACGGCTCCCGGAAAATCCTGTTTTCGCCCAGCCGGATCTTTCCTTCCTTCAGCAGGTGCCCCACGGCGCGTTTAAATGCATTTTTGCTCAGGCCGAACTCTCTGCGGATCACTTCCGGCGTTGTTTTATCGGAAAACGGAAGCACGCCGTCGAATTCATCGATGACTCTCAACACGAGCTGCGCGTCTTCCTCCATCTGCAGATATGCCTTTTTCCGGGAACTCAGATTGAGTCTGCCGTCTTCCTTCACGGCTGTGACGCGGGCGTCGATCACATCTCCGATATAATAGTCCCCGGCAGCTTCCTGCCTCGGAATCAATGCACTGTAACGGTCGTCCACTGCCGCAAATACGCCGAAATTCTCGCTGATCTCATAGATCCGTGCCTTTACCATATCCCCGATCTGATACGGAGAATTCTGAAACAGGTACGGATACACATTCATCGTCGCGCACAGCCGCCCGCTTTTGTCAATATAAAGAGCCGCCAGCACTTCTTCTCCGGGTTTTACCCTGCGTGTCTGCTCATGAAACGGCAGCAGCAGATCCTTCTCGAGGCCCCAGTCGAGAAACGCTCCGACCCGGTTCACATCCTTTACCGTAAGCACGGCGAAGCCTCCGAGTGTGAGGGCGCTCTCCCGCACTGTGGCAATCCTGCGGTCCTTTGAATCCAGATAGAGAAACACTTCCAGCGGATCCCCGGTCCGTATCCCCTCCGGAACCTCTTTTTTCGGAAGCAGTACTTCTCCGGTCCGTTCTTCATCCCGCAGATACGCTCCGAAATCCACCATTCTTTCTACGATCAGTGTCTGTCTTTTTCCCAATTGCAGCATATCAGTTTTCTTCTCCTTTCCGGATTTCCCCGGAAAACTCTACGACCGCGTACGGGCGGCCATCTTCGTTCATCAGCGTGACGACAGCCGCACCGTCCGTCTCACTGATTCTCGGGATGATGACATCCCCCAGTGTCGCCTGCATACGGTACTCCGTGCGAAGTCCCCGGATCCGGAAACCCTCCGGAAGATGGGAAGCCGCGATGTCGATGTACTTGCTGTTGTTCACATGTCCGTTCGTATCCAGGAACGTCCGTCCGATATGAACCGCTTCCTCGTTTCGTCCCTCCGCGGGGACGACAATTTTTCTGGAACGGTAGGACATCTCCAGCTTGTTCTCCAGTCCGTAGGTTTCGATCATTTCACTGCTCACTTTTGCCGGCCGTCCCTGGGCACGGTCCATCAGCACCCAGATCCCGTATGCGCGCGCATAAACCTCTCCCCTCGGGGAAGTCAGTGTATAATTTCTGTCCCCGAAGAAACCCCTGAACGCATAGGCCCAGGTCGTCACCCGCACCGGATCGGTAAACGCCGGCATGTGGTCGATCTCGATCTGCCAACCCGCCAGAATCCAGGCCAGCGACTGGGGGGCCAGATATTGAAATCCGATTCCCAGATCCTCCGCATGCAAAGCGGAGCAGTCCTGAAAATAATTGATCAGCGCATTCAGGGACAGGTGCAGGGAGGAATCCGTTTCACTGAACCTCACCCGTCCGTCAAAAGAAAAAGTATGATCTTTCATGATTGTCCTCTTCTGTTATCCGTATATCCGTCATGGTTTCCGGCACATCCTCGCGGTGTGCTGCCGGAAAACGATTATACCTTACATCCCCGGACAATTACAATGCTCATTTCATTTTTCTCTTGTAAGCAAATCCATTTCCTCGTATACTTTTTTTGGTTTTGTCGCGGAACGCCCGCAGTGCAGCCGTGACCAGCCGTGAGTGTACACGTACACAACCGCAGATAAACTACAGCGAAATCGCTTGCACATCTTGCCGGTCTTTTCGCCCGAGGGCAGCGTCCAATAATCGCCTACGCAGCCCGGAAGTATCAAAAAAAGGAAGTATCTATCTATATGCAAAATCGAAATGCGTTTCTTCGCGGCTTTCGCAGCGGCATACCGATCTGTTTCGGGTATTTTGCCGTTGCCGTCGCCCTGGGCATAACGGCCCGCAATGTCGGCCTGTCCGCCCTTCAGTCCGGCGTCATGTCCGTAACCATGCTGGCCTCTGCCGGTGAATATGCCGCTGTTACACTGATCGGAGCCGGCGCCGGCGTTCTTGAAATGATTTTCACCACCATCGTTGTCAATCTTCGATATTTTCTGATGGGATGCGCTCTTTCGCAGAAGCTCAGAGAAGACATTCCCCTCTGGCACCGGTTCACTCTTTCCTACTGCATTACCGATGAGCTCTTCGGCATCAGCGCGGCGGAAGAAGGATTTCTCAATCCGTTCTTTACCTACGGCGCCGCCGGGATCTCTGCTCTGGGATGGACCGCCGGCACCGTCCTTGGCGTTCTGATCGGAAATGTCCTGCCGCACAATATCGTCGACGCTTTATCTGTGGCATTGTACGGAATGTTTCTGGCCGTGATTATACCGGCGTCCAAAAAAGACCGTTTTATTGCGGTGATTGTACTCTGCTCCATGGGAGCGAGTTTTCTGTTTTCAGCCGCGCCGGTTCTGAAACAGATCTCGTCCGGCTTCCGTGTGATCATCCTGACGCTTCTGATTGCCGGGATCGCGGCCGTCGTTCACCCGGTCGATCCGATGGCTCCGGAAGCGGAGAAAGAAGGGGCAAAGTAAGAACCTGTTCAAAAATCCGATCATGGAAGCGCTTCCCTGAAAAGGATCAAATTATCAAAAGGAATACCGCTTATGAAATCATCCAATATCTGGTTTTCTCTTATTCTTATGATCGCAGTGATCTACAGCGTCCGGCTGCTCCCGATGCTTCTGCTGCGGCGCAACATCACGAACCGCTTTGTCCGTTCGTTCCTGTTCTATGTCCCGTATGTCACACTTGCCGTCATGACATTTCCGGCCATCGTAACCGCCACGGAGGATCTTCGGTGCGGGATTGCCGCCTTCGCAGCAGGGCTGATCGCATCGTATATTTCCGGCGACCTGTTTGTCACCGCCGTCACCTGCTGCCTGGCCGCTTTTCTGAGTGGGATCTTCTTATAGTATCCGGTCTTCCCGGTATGCTGCTTCCCGGTATGGACGTCTCCGGTATGCTGCTTCCTGTATGCCGCTTCCCGGTATGCCGCTCCCCGGTATGCTGTCAGGCCAGGCTTCTCTCAAACTGACTGTTGTACAGATCTGCGTCCCGGATGGTGGACAGCCGGTGCGCAATCACAAAGCTGGTCCGCCCGCGCATCAGATGATCCATGGCTTTCTGGATCCGGATCTCCTGTCGTCACGATCTTAGACGTATAGGTTGGCAGTTCCAGTTCACACCAGGCCTGAAGGATCAGGAGGAAAAGGATCAGTACGACGGTTTTCCCGGATCCCTTCAGATATTTTCTCAGTTTTATCATATGTTTCTTCCTTTTCGCTGTTTCGCTCTTAATTTCAAAAAAGGCTGCCGCATTAAGGATTCTCAGACGTAGTCTGTTTTCTTAATACGACAGCCACTTTTGCGCCTTCGGCCAGGCGCTTTCCAAAGCCCCTGTACAGATCAGGCTGCATGCGGTCCCCCGTTTCTTCTGCCTCCGGTTTTTGTCCTCTGAATGGATGCGAGCTCCTCAAGCAGCGCCTGTTCCCGCTCCGAAAGGATCCGCGGTACCGTGATGCGGACAACGACAAACGCGTCTCCGCAGGTCTGCGGGGAGCGCATCGATACAATCCCCTGCCCCTTCAGCCGGATTTTTGCACCGGACTGGGTCCCCTTCGGGATCCGGCAAATGACATTGCTGCGCAGGGCAGGAACAACAACTTCCCCGCCGAGGGCTGCGACGGTATAGGGGACATCCACCGTAATATAGACATCTTTTCCTTTTCTCTCATATCCTTTTTTCGGAAGAATATGCACCTTCAGATACAGATCGCCGGCGGGTGAACCGCCATAGCCCGGGTATCCCTTCCCTTTGAGCCGTACCTTCTTTCCTTCATCGATCCCCGCGGGTATATGGGCCGAAATCGTGGAGGATCTCCCGTTCTCTCCCGTGATTGTAAAGGTACGGTCGCAGCCGTTGACCGCTTCATCGAATTGAATGGTTACATCCGCTTCCAGATCCCGGCCTTTTCCCGCGAAGGGGTCACCGCCAAAGGATTCAAATCCGCCAAAGCCGTCAAACCGTCCTCCGGTCCGAAAACTGCCGTGTGCCCCGAACAGATCCCGGAACAGGTCTTCCGCCCCGCGCCCATCAAAACGGGCGGAGCCGTTGTACATGCCGGATCCGCGGGAGAACGCATTGGGATCAAATCCCTCCTGGAACGCAGCGGTTCCGTAGGTATCATAGAGTTTCCGCTTTTCCGGGTCTCCCAGAATGGAATACGCTTCACTGATCTCCTTAAACTTTGTCTCTGCTGCAGGATCGCCCTGGCTGGTATCCGGATGATACTTCTTGGCCAGTTTCCTGTATGCTTTCTTTATGGTCTTCTCATCCGCGTCGTGATCCACTCCCAGGATCCTGTAAAAATCTTTTTCGCTCATCCGTCTCACCTCGCTTCCTTCGTCAGCTTCTTCCCTCTGTTACGCTTCCAGGCTGCCTTTACAGGAAAACACAGATAGTTCCTTCAGCCCGGCATGCGGATCATAAAGACAGGGCTGTGGAAAAAGTTTCAGGCAATCGGGGACGGCAGCCCGGCCTCCCCATCTCTCATAAACTTTTTCACAGCCCCTCTCTTAGACCGTATACTGAAGTCACAGGATAGATAACGCTGCTATGGCTTCATTCAGGTACCTCTGGTGCTTTTTCTTTTCCGTCACTGAATGGAGATAAATTTCTTCTCCTCAACCTGCGGCTGCAGTTCCTTCTTCGGAACCGTTATCGTCAGAATACCATCTTCGAATTTCGCATGGATGTCTTCTTCCGTCACCGCCTCGCCGACATAGAAGGTTCTGCTGCAGGAACCGACGTAGCGCTCGCGCCGGATATATCTGCCTTCTTCGTTTTTCTGATCGTTGTTCTTCTTTGTCGTCGCGGTGATGGTCATATAACCATCCTTCAGTTCTGCTTTCACATCCTCTTTTTTATAACCCGGCAGGTTGATCGCCAGTTCGTAGCCCGTCTCGGTCTCTTTGACATCCGTCGGCATGACCGGCTGCATCGGGCGCTCCTCCTGACGCGGAACACGTTTCACTGCAGGTCTGTAAAAATCATCAAAAAAGTCATCAAACAGATTTTCTCTGAAAATACTGGGCATTAACATAATCCATTCCTCCTTTTATACCATAGATCTGCTTTCGCAGTTCTTTTTTTCCTTGGACGATTATGTTATACCACACTTGTTAGCACTCGTCAAGCACGAGTGCTAACATTTTTTCATTTTTCTTTCCTCCAGGTCCGGTACAACTCTCTTTCGGTTATTCCTTTCCGAATCTTTTTCGCATCATCGGTTTGATCCCGCCTGCCGCAAGGATTTTCATCGCCTGCTCCCCCAGTTTTTCACAGGGAAGGACTTTTCCGGTTTCCTCTACCGTAACGGTACCCGCCTCCAGATCCAGCGTCAGCGTCTGCCCGTCTGTGACTTCGCTGCGGATCCCTTTGCAGATGACCGGCACAAGCCCCAGGTTGACCGCATTGCGGAAGAAGATCCGGGCAAAGGAATCCGCCAGCACAGCGGATGCGCCCATATTCAGCAGGGCAATGGGAGCGTGTTCCCGACTGGATCCGCATCCGAAATTTCTGCCCGCCACAACGATCCCGCCCTTCGGGAAGTTCGAAGCAATCGATTCGTCGACGCCGCACAGACAATGACTGCCGATCTCGACCGGATCCGTGAGCGCAAGAAAACGTCCGGGGTAAATCTGATCCGTATCAATATTATCGCCAACTACAATGATTTTTCCGGTTATTTTCGTCTCCATTGTCTTCTCCTTACAGATATTCTCTTGGGTCAGTGATCTTTCCGCGAATCATACTGGCAGCGACCGTCGCCGGGCTGGCCAGATAGATCTTCGCCTCCGTAGAGCCCATGCGTCCCGGGAAATTCCGGTTCGTGCTGGTAATGCAGACCTCTCCCGGCGCCAGGATTCCTTCGTGGGCTCCCAGGCATGCGCCGCAGCCGGGGGTTGTGATGGTCGCTCCGGCTTTCATCAGGTCCTGAATATATCCCTTCTCCATGCAGGACTGCATGACCTGCGAGGATGCCGGCACAACGACCAGCCTTGTATATTCCGGAATGTGATGTCCCTTCAGGATTTTCGCCGCGACGGCCAGATCTTCCTCTCTGCCGCCGGTACAGCTTCCGATATAGCCCTGGTTGAGCAACACTTCCCCTTCTGCGACGACACTGGCCAGCGTATGTACATTTTCCACACTGTTCGGGCAGGCCAGCTCCGGTTCCAGCGTCGAGACATCAAACGTGTAAACCTCCGCATATTCGAAATCCGGATCGGTATACTGGACCTCGAAGGGGCGCACCGCCCGTTTCCCGACATAGTCGAGGACATCCCGGTTCGGCTGCATATACGCGGTTTTCGCGCCCATCTCCACGGCCATATTGCATATGGTCATGCGTCCCGCCACATTGAGCTGTTCCACATAGCTGCCGGTGAAATCAATTGCCTTATAGACGGCACCGTCCGCCCGGATTTTTCCGAGCACAGCCAGGATCACATCCTTCGGGAACACTCCCTTCGGTGTCTCTCCCTCCAGGCGCACTTCGATGATTTCCGGAACCCGGAACCAGAGTTTCCCGGTCATCAGGATCGTCGCCATGTCGGTGGCGCCGCATCCGGTCCCCATGGCCCCGAAGGCGCCGTGGGTTGTGGTATGACTGTCGGTCGCAACGACGATCATCCCCGGATAAATCACCCCGGCCTCCGGCATCACCTGATGGCATACGCCGCAGTTCGTATCGAAATGAAACCGCAGGGCGTTCTTTCTGGCAAACGCTCGCATTTCTTTATGGTTTGCGGCACTCTTGATATCCGGTGTCGGGGCATAATGGTCGAATACAAAGGCACAGCGTTCATTGTCCCAGACGGTCTCTCCGCCCATCTCATAGAAGGAATAAATCGTCTGCAGGTACAGATCATTGATTTCCGCGAAATCAATCTTCGCCGTCACAATTTCGCCGGTCTGTACCGAACGTTTCCCACTGTTTTTTGCCAGGATTTTTTCGATTGCATGCATATAGTGTCCTCCTTCTTTGAGATAAGGAAAATGCGCCTGCGCACGCTTCGCGCTCAGGCAGAAGCAGAAGGTGACCTTCCGGGCTGCGCCGGAACTGCCCGCTGAGAATCAAAGCCGGGGCTGCCGCAGTAAGCCGTTTCCGTCCTGCTTCCCGCCGGTTCGTACCGCTGCGGGAAGCAATGACTGTGTTCTCACAAACTGCGACAGCCCCGGAAAGCGATCAGGGGACGCGCTCAGGCCGCGTTCTCATCACTCATGGAACTGAAAATTTTCGAAGCAATGTCAGAGACAAGGCTCATATATTCGTCGACAGAATAGTCGGAAATATCAACCTGTGTCCCTTCCGGAACCCGGATCTCATCCACGGATTTCTGGAAGTTGATCCGCAGCGCGGCCGTACCTTCCTCACCTGCGTCGAAGCTGAGTTCCAGCGTGTCACCGCCGGCTCCGTCTTCAAGCAGGTCCAGACCGGCAGCAAACTCCGGCGTATTCAGGTCGAAATCGAAATACGGAAGGCCGATCCCGGACGTACTGTTGCCGTCTACGGTGTAGGTGACTTCGCAGAGGGTCTGTCCGTCGGAAACCGCATTGTGCGTTCCTTCAATCATACCGTTGTTCTCGGTCGTATGTCCGGAGGTATAGATCTCGGATCCTGCAACGTCTGCGCCGAGATAATACTGGATATCATCCTCTGCAGCCTGAAGCTCAAAGGCGATCCGAAGGTTCTGGCCTTCATTCTCGCCAAGCCCCTCGATCATGACCGGCATGCCGTTCGCATCGACATAAACCAGCACTCTGAAATTGACCGCCTCAAGGGTCTGCCCGATCGTTGCCGCGTTTTCCCGGATCAGGGCCGGAAGAGACGCGTATCCTTCTCTGATCTGCGCTGCGGCATCGGCGACGTCAACACTCTGTCCGCCGGCACCCGTCAGATTGATTATTTCGCTGTTGTTCTCAAGGAACTCCGTCCACTGTCCGACAACATTTTCCAGAGCGGTATCCTGTTCCATCGTATCCGCGACACCGTTCAGAAGCTTTTCAACAGACTCCGCGGAAGGCTGATAAGTATAGAGCGTGCAGTTGTCTACCGTCAGGCCAAGCTTGACCAGCTCCGCCGTCTCGCCCTGGGCCATGGACAGGCTCTCGGTCAGATTTTCCGTAAGCAGCTGCAGATACGGTGTCAGAATTTCCTGATACTCTTCCGGAGAAATTTCCGGGAGCTGCAGAGCCGACAGCGGGTTGCCTCCTTCAGACCCGGAACCGGTCGCCTGCGTAATCAGATCCAGAATCTTCTCGCCGCGGATCGTATAAACGTTTCCGTCCGCCTGCGGGATCTGGATGTTCAGGTTTTCCGCATCCACGGATGCCAGAAGCGAGAACAGATCATAGTCGCCGACCCAGAGGTCCGCGTTGAGAACGCCGCCGTCTTCCGTCGGGCTGACGCGGATGTCAATCTGTCCGCTGCGGATCAATTCCTCGGTCTGATCGTCGAGTCCCGTGATTTCACCGGTAACGGAGATGGTCATCCCCGCAGCACTTCCTTCTTCCGCAAATGCATTTGCACGGAAGCAGATTACAGACAGTGCGAGAGCGAGCACAGCCGTCAGGGCAACCAGCGTCTTCCGATACAGGGAAACACGATTGATAGTCTGAGATTTCATTGTATCCTCCTCCTTTATCTGATTTAACTCCATCGAGAAGATGGTCCATACGCGTACATCATAGCAGATCACAGAGCAAATGTCGACCTGAAACTTTCCATTCTATTTCCTTATATTTTCTTATATTTCCTGAAGCCGGAGTTTCCGAAGCGCCCGGGCAATCCCGTCCCGGTCATGATCGAGGGTCACCAGATCCGCAGCCTTTTTTACCTCCTCCAGGGCATTTCCCATTGCGACCCCGCAGCCCGCAGCCCGCAGCATCTCCAGATCGTTCATCTGGTCGCCGAAGGCCACGGTCTGTGCCATATCTATACCGCGAAGCCGGCAGAGCCGTTCCAGCGCGCCGGCTTTGTTGACGCCTCCGTCCATGATCTCAATCAGACTGCTCCAGGAGCGGGCAATGGACAGCTCCGGGAAGTTCCTTCTCAGGGTCCTCTCCGCAAGATCCATCCGGTCCGGTCTGCACATGCACAGAATCTTATGGATCCGTTCCTCGTCCCCCGCATGCAGATCTGCGCATTCCCTGGCCTTTGTCCAGACCGTTTCTTCCTCTGAACGCACCCGTTCATCCGAACGGTCCCGGACTCTCCAGTCGTCTCCGGAAAAAAGATTTACGGTCAGCATGCCCGGCTCTGTACAATTGAGCGCGTCAAGGCAGTCCAGCACCCGGTTTGCGCAGCGGCCACTCATCGCCTGCTGGAACAGTACCTTTCCGTTCTCGTCCAGCGCCAGTCCTCCGCTGTAGGCTATGACAGCGCACCGGAACCGGTATCGTTCCGAAATCGGACGGATCCCCGACGGGCTTCTGGCGGAGACCAGGACCAGCAGCGTTCCCCTTTCCGTCTCTTCGCGAAGCATTTTTGCAGTATCGCCGGAAACTTCCAGGGACGAATTCAGCAGCGTTCCGTCAATGTCTGTAAAAATCGCGCGGTAATTCATTCCAGTACCTTCAAATGCGGATATGCAATCTCAATATCCGGTTCCTGCCGGTAGGCATACACCAGATCATGGCGGATGTCACTGCAGGCAGCAAAATTTTCGTCCACGGTAAGGGTTACCACCATAACCCGCAGGCCGATCGCGGATTCCCCCAGTTCCCGCACATTGACGGAAATCGGATCCGAAATCCCCCGGGTGTCTCTCAAATGGCGGACATGCGGGTGATTCGCCGTCAGGGACGCCAGAATATCCATCGCCTTGTCCAGATTGGATTCATAGGTGATCCGTACATCCAGAAAGGAGGAGGCCGTCTGGTTCCCGTCAAAATAATTGTTCTCGATCAGGCACATGTCCATCTTTGAGTTCGGTACGATGACGCGGGAAGAATTGACGACATTCTGGATCACCGTATGCCTTGCGTCCATCGACACAATAAACCCGGTAATCCCTTCGCCGTCGATGGTGATATGAACCCGGTCGCCGTTTTTAAAGGGTTTAAACACAGACAGGATCAGCCCGTGGACAATGTTGGAGAGTCCCTCCTGGAATACAAAGCCCAGAACAACCACCAAAAGGGAAGATGACATCAGGATCTGGCTTGTAAACTCCGACATACCCGGAATCATCTGAAGGATCCGCATGCCGATCGTCACCGCCACAAATACCTTCAGACACCCTTTTCCGAAGGTCACCAGTATATTGGTTTTGTGCCGGAACGGATAAAAGATCAGATCAATCAGCTTCAGCAATATGATCATGATGCCCAGCAGAACCAGACCGTAATATAAATCGTCCGAGGTTATCATCTGAAGAACGGTTTTGGTAGACTCTTTCAGTTCTTCATAGTTTTCGTTTACCGGCATGGCTCACCTTCTTTCTTCATTTGCATTTTCGCACCGGCCTGCCCGATTTCACAAAAAACAGTCCGGGGGCAGACCCGTCCTTTTGACAAGCCTGCCCCCGGTGTGGTTTTCCGTTATCACAGATTATTCTGCGGCAGACTCTGTGCCGGTCTCTGTGGTATCCTCATAAACTGCATCCGTCGCCGCTTCGGTCAGATCCTCTTCCAGGGCGGCGGCATCTTCTGTCTCTTCCTCCTCGAAGAGCAGATAATCGAACGCAAGCGCGGCAAAGGCTTCCTCATCGATCACAAACGGATCCTCCGCCTCGGCTGCCTGCTCCGTGGAAGCTTCGCCGGCACCCTCGCTGGCCGCTTCCGCATCCTCGCCGTTTCCTTCCCAGCTCTCCAGAAGCTGTGAAATCTTCGCCTGTCTGCGGTCTTCCACGATCTCCTCCTTGCGGTCGGCCGTTGCTTCCTCGTCGAACGCATCCGCGACATAGACCACATAGAAGTTATCATTGATGGTGATGACCTGATTGACCAGAGTATTGTCCTCAAGTCCCTCGGTTGCCGTAATGACGGCAGCATCGGGATAGGTATCGTCCTTGCCGAAGGTCCAGGAACTGGCAATGATCCGGCTGTCCGCCTCGCCGAGTTCGCTGCCCGCAGCATCAAAAGCATCCGAATCCGCAAACGCAGCCGCGTCTGCCAGGAAGGCTTCCGCTTTGGCGCGCATCTCTTCTCTGGCGGCTGTCAGCGCAGGATCCTCCGTCTCTGCTTCGCTTTCCGCTTCCACAGCTTCCTCCGGGGCCGCTTCCGTGCCGGCTTCATCGGAAGACTGGGTCTTCACCTCAGATTCCGCTTCGACAACCGCGGTCTCCGCTTCGGCAGGCGCTTCTTCCGCTGCCGTCTCCGCCGCTTCTGTCTCCGCGGGTTCTTCCGCCGCTTCTGACAGATCTTCGGTCTCTTCCTCGGTTTCCGCCTCGGTCTCTACCTGGAACTCGACGTAGGATACCGTTCTCTGGGCGGCTTCTTCGTCGGAAACCACGGTATCGACGTCCGCCGACATTGCCTTCTCCATCTTGCTCTGGATCAGGCGGTAGGTCAGCATCGTCTCGACGTTCTCCTGGGTCGCGCTCATCTTTTCGAGAATCTCCGCATCGTTGTCGGCGATAAACTGCTCCGCCGCTTTCGTCACCGCGGCCTTCTCATCCTCGGTCAGCTCCACGCCGTACTCCGCCATATGCGCCTCTTCGAGCATCTGATGCCGGATCTCGTCGAGCAGCTGCTCTTTCACCTGATCTCCGTAGATCTGTCCGTTGCCGTACATATCATAATCCCAGACATCCACATCCTGGCCGTACATGGAGCGGTAGATCGAGCTGATCCAGTCCGTCGCCATCTCATAGCGCAGCATAAAATTCACCGCGCCGGCACTCAGGCTTTTGTCTCCGAGGGTAACCATCGGTTTTGCCTGCGCCTCGGCAGCCGCTGCGGCGGCATCTGCTTCTGATTCTTTTTTCTTCGAGCAGCCAGCCAGTGAAGTCATTGTTATAGCCGCAGACAAAACAACCGCTGCAGCTTTTTTCCATCCCTTGTACATGAATCCCGTGTCCTCCGTTTCCATCTGTAAAATCCCATGCGCGGATGCGTTCCGGCATCGCCATGGAAAAAAGTTCCTAAGGAACTGTAGCAAGATATTTTGATACAAATCCTAAGTATTATATCACGTTCCCACAGCTTGTAAAGAAAAAGGTGAGCTTACGCCGTCTGCTCCTCCTTCGGCAGGAGCGTACGCTCCATATCCGACAATATCGCCCGGGCTGTGTGGAGGATGTCGCTGTGCGCGGCTTTTCCCTGTCTGCGGTAGAGCAGATAGGGTTCTTTTTCCGCTCGCAGGAGCATTTTTCCTTCGTAGCTTCTGACGAACTGGTCCAGGCGGGATACGTCGATCCTGGCTTTCTCATAGAAAACGAAGCGAAGGTCGTCTCCTTTCTGCTCCACCTGGGTCAGGTATACTCTGTGTGCCATTTCCCGGATCATGGAGACGGACAGAAGGTTGCGCACCGGGCGGGCCGGTTCGCCGAAGCGGTCGAGCAGTTCCTCGAGCATGTCTTCTTCTTCCTCTTCAGTCTCAATGGCGGCAATGCGTTTGTAAACATCCAGCTTCTGTTCTTCGCTGCGGATGTAGGAAGACGGGATATAGGCGTCGATGTCCAGATCCACCGAGGTCTCATATTCCTCGGCCGGAACACGGATCCCCTTCATTTCCTGGACGGATTCGTTGAGGAGTTTGCAGTAAAGATCATATCCCACCGCTTCCATATGTCCATGCTGTTCCGCTCCTAGCAGGTTTCCGGCGCCGCGGATCTCCAAATCCCGCATCGCGATCCGGAAGCCGCTCCCCAGCTCTGTGAATTCGCGGATGGCTGCCAGCCGTTTTTCGGCCACTTCCCGCAGCATTTTGTTTCGCTTATACATCAGAAACGCGTAGGACGTTCGGCTGGAACGGCCGATCCTGCCGCGAAGCTGGTAAAGCTGGGACAGCCCCATGGTATCTGCATCATGAACGATCATCGTGTTTGCGTTCGGGATATCCAGGCCGGTTTCGATGATGGTCGTGGAGACCAGAACGTCAATGTCTCCGTTGATGAAATCAATCATGATGCCTTCCAGCTCGCGTTCCTTCATCTGGCCGTGGGCGAAGGCAACCCGTGCTTCCGGCACGAGGGACGCAACTCTGGCGGTGAAGTCGGCGATGGTGCTCACCCGGTTGTAGACATAGTAGACCTGTCCGTCCCGCGCCAGCTCCCTGGTGATCGCCTCCCGGACCAGTTCCTCATTGTATTCCATGACAAAGGTCTGGATCGGCAGCCGGTCCTGCGGCGCTTCCTCCAGCACGCTCATGTCGCGGATTCCGATCAGGCTCATATGCAGCGTCCTCGGAATCGGCGTTGCGGTGAGTGTCAGGACATCCACATCCTGACGCATCTGCTTGATTTTCTCCTTATGGGTGACGCCAAAACGCTGTTCTTCGTCAATAATCAGAAGTCCCAGGTTTTTGAAGGCCACATCCTTTGAGAGCATCCGGTGTGTTCCGATGACAATGTCCACCAGGCCTTTTTTCAGGTCGGTCACAGTCTTGCGGATCTCTCCCGCAGTGCGGAACCGGCACATCAGGTCGACCCGGACCGGAAAATCCTTCATCCGCTGTACGAAGGTATTATAGTGCTGCTGTGCAAGAATCGTTGTCGGCACCAGATAGGCAACCTGCCGGCCTTCCTGCACCGCCTTGAAGGCAGCCCGCAGCGCGATCTCCGTCTTTCCGTAGCCCACGTCTCCGCAGATCAGCCGGTCCATAATCTTCGTACTCTGCATGTCCGCCTTTGTGTCTTCGATGGCCTGGATCTGATCCTGTGTCTCCTCATAGGGAAACATTTCTTCAAACTCCTTCTGCCAGACGGTATCTTCCCCGTAGACAAATCCATCCTTTTCCTGCCGGACCGCGTACAGCTCCACCAGTTCCTTTGCGATCGAGCGGACAGCCGTCCGGACGCGGGTTTTGGTTTTATTCCATTCGTTCCCGCCCAGACGGTTCAACTTCGGCTTTTTCGCATCCGCACCCGCATATTTCTGAATCATATCCAGGGAAGACGCCTGTACGAAGAGCGCACTCGCATTCGCATACTCAATCTTCATGTAATCCTTGCGGACATGATTGACTTCAATCTGTTCAATCCCACGGTAAATCCCAAGTCCATGGGTTTCATGAACCACATAGTCTCCCGGCGTCAGATCGGAAAAGCTGCTGATCGCCCTGCCTTCGTAGACCTTCTGGCGTTTCTTCCGTTTTTTCTTCTCCTGCCCGAAAATATCCGTCTCAGAGATCACGGCAAATTTGATCAGCGGATATTCATATCCCCTGTGGGCGCTCCCATAGGTCACCAGGATCTCCGAACTGCGCACCAAACGGTCCGGATCTTCCGAATAAACCGCGTTCAGTTCCCTGTCCAGCAGATCCTTTGCAAGCCGCTCGCCCCGGGTCCTGGAGGCACACAGCAGGATAATCCGGTATCCCTTCTTTTTCCACTGCGTCAGATCCCGGACCAGCAGCTCGAAACTGCTGTTGTACGGATTGATTGCATGTACGGTCAGAGAAAACTTTCCATTGACCTTCCAGTTCCCCCGGATGTTTTCCAGAGTGCACATACCGATGCAGCAGCGGTCGGACAGAAACGCGGTCACCGTCTGCGCGGAAAAGAGCAGAGAGGTCTGCCCGGGGAGGCAGTAGCCCTTCTCCAGCCGGTGTCGCATGCTCTCCATAAATTCTGCCTCTGCCGCCTCTGCCGCTTCCATGCACCGGTTGGGATCATCGATAAAGACCGGCGTGTTCTCGTCGAAATAGTCTAAAATCGACCCAGCATCCGGATACAGATAGCTGATGCAGCTCTCCAGCGCCGGGGTCGCCAGTCCCTCTTCCAGGTCCTCCCCCAGATCCTTCACCAGGTTTTTCAGACGCCCGGCTTCTTCTCCCTGGTTCCGGTCCAGCAGTTTCCCGATGGTCCGCTCTCCCTCGGAACGGATTTTCTTCCATGCCGTCTGCCGGCATTTGTCGGTTAAAATCAGTTCCGATGCCGGATAAATGGTGACACGCTCCAGATTCTCCAACGATCTCTGGGTCTGCGGATCATACGAACGCATGGAATCGA
Source organism: uncultured Lachnospiraceae bacterium (assembly GCA_902767335.1). Lineage (GTDB taxonomy): Bacteria > Bacillota > Clostridia > Lachnospirales > Lachnospiraceae > Merdiplasma. Next base: position 9,095 of record CACXHD010000230.1, on the reverse strand, counting down.
TTTCATCGCCCCACAGTTCAATCCGGACGGCCTCCTCCCCGGTCATCGGACAGATGTCCAGAATCCCGCCGCGGACGGCAAACTGGCCGGGTTCCTCCGCCTGTGCGCAGCGCTCATACCCCAGCGCAGTCAGCCGGTCTCTCCAGGAATCCAGATCCAGTTCATCCCCGATCTGAAGCTGTGTGATTTCACGCTTCCACTGCTCCAGCGGCATGACGCGGTTCATCAGAGCATTGGCCGTCATGATCACGGTACCGCCGCTTCCCTCGCAGAGCGAGCGGATCACCTTCAGCCGCTGCGCCTCAAGGACTCCCGACTGAACATCTGCCTGAAAGAAAATAAAATCCTTGGCCGGGAAGAGCATGGCCTCCCGGTCAAAGAGTCTGTAATTGTCATATATTTCTCTTGCGCGCAGTTCATTTGCCGCAATGATCAGCCTGGACGGAAGATCTCCGGACAGGGTGTCTGTCAGATGGGATTTCTGTGAATCGATGCAGCCGGTCACCTGAAGAATCCCTCTGCAGCCTCGCATGGCTCTGCGAATGTCTTCGATCTCGCCGAGTTCCTTCATCGGGGCCCGAAATGCCCTCATACTTCCTCCTTACGGTCCGTCATGGACCGCCGTATTGTATTTGTTCATCACACTCGCGGCGCTTTCCGTCAGCAGTGCGGCCGCAGCCCTCGACGCACGGTCATACGCATCCAGCATGTCGGCCCGCTCACCGAGAGGAAAGCGTCCCAGCACCCAGTCCACCTGGTCATACCCGGCCGGCTTCTCTCCGACGCCGATCCGTACGCGCAGGAAGGTCTGGGTCCCCAGATTTGCGATAATACTTTTCACTCCATTATGTCCGCCGGCACTGCCTTTCTCACGGATCCGCAGCTGACCGGCGGGAAGGCTGATATCATCGTACAGAACGATCAGCTCTTTCTCCGGATTAATTTTATAATAATCACAGACCTCCCGTAAGCATTCCCCGCTTAAGTTCATGAAGGTCTGGGGTTTCACCAGGATCACTCTCTGTCCTTCGATCCGGCCGTCACCGCACAGTCCCTTCATTTTTGTACTGTTCACCGGGATCTGATAACGTTCAGAGATCATGTCCAGCGCGGCAAAGCCGCTGTTATGCCGGGTTCCTTCGTATTTCCGCCCGGGATTTCCGAGTCCTGCAATCACAAACATTGTTTCCGCTTTCTTTCTCCGTTTTATCCGTCCGGTTGTTTTATCCGACCGAATGCTTTTATCCGTCCGGCCGTTTTAACCGGCCGAACGTTTTATCGTTGGTCTGTATCCCCGGCCAGCGCCTCCACGATCCGGCTAAAGTTCATAAAATGCGAAGCCTTGATCAGGATATTGCACGGGAAGCCGGTCTCCTCTCCGGCGCAGAGCAGAAAATCATCCACGCTGTCGTAGTGCCGAAGCGTCATGGTATCCTGCTGTTCTCTGGAAAGCTCCGCATCCGCTCCTTCCAGAATCCAGCGTCCCCGCTCTCCGATGGTGATCAGTCTCTGGATCCCGCACTGAACCGCAAATGCGCCGACTTCACGGTGCATCTGCTCTTCCCGCTCTCCCAGTTCCGCCATGTCGCCGAGGATGGCTGTCCTGTATCCGTCCGCATCTCCGAGAATGCGCAGGGACGCTTTCATGGACATGGGATTTGCATTATAACAGTCATCGATAATGATCCGCTCCCCGGCATGGATCAGATGGAAACGTCCGCTCACGCCCTTGTAGCTTTCAATACCGTTCCGGATCTGATCCGGTGTCAGTCCGTAGGTCAGCCCGGCCGCAGCGGCAGCCAGCGCATTCATTACCATATGTTCTCCGGGCATCGGAACATGGCAGGAAAAGCTCCCCTGCGGTGTCTCAATCCATACATCGGTACCGTCCAGCCCGCATCCGGAGATCTCCTTCGCGCAGACCGACAGTTCGGCATAAGCTCCGGGAACCCCGTAAAACACGGGACGGATTCCGTTCACTTCCCGGATCTGCACCAGTTTCTCGTCATTGCCGTTTAAAATGATATGGCCCTCGGGCTGCAGAAAATCGAAGATTTCCGATTTTGCCCTCAGTACCCCGTCCCGGTCTCCCAGATTTTCCAGATGGCAGTCGCCGATATTGGTCATCACTACGGTATCCGGATGAACGATCTCGGACAGCCGGTGCATCTCGCCAAAGTCGCTGATTCCCATTTCCAGCACCGCGATCTCATGGGTACGGTTCAGCCGGAAGATCGTCAGCGGCACACCCAGTTCATTGTTGAAATTGCCCTGGGTGGACAGAACTCTGTATTTCTGAGACAGCACAGACGCGACCATTTCCTTTGTGCTGGTCTTTCCCACGCTGCCTGCGATCCCGACCGCCGGGATCCCCAGGGTCTGAAGATAAAACCGGGCAATGTGCTTCAGCGCCTCCAGCGTGGAGCGCACCTGAATCCAGCAGAAGCTGTCCGCCACACCCTCCGGCAGGTCCGCTTCCGTAAGCTCCCGTTCCGTCAGAACGCAGAGCGCTCCCTTTGCGAACACATCCCGGATAAAACGATGTCCGTCAACCCGTGTTCCTTTTATTGCGGCAAAAAGGCAGCCGGGTACCGCATTCCTGCTGTCCGTCTCTACACAGGTTACCTCGCGGTATGCCGCATCCTCCTGGTATTCTCTGCAGTGCAGAATCCCTCCGCAGGCCTGTGCAATATTATGCGGAGTCATCTGCTCCATCATCTGCAGCTCTTCTGTATTCACATCCATTTCTGTTCCCTCATTCCATGTTTTCAAGTCGTTGCCCGGGGGAGACAGGGGACGGTTCTGGGAGGAGACAGGGGACGGTTCTGTGTCTCCTTTTTCTGCCAAAAGGAGACACAGAACCGTCCCCTGTCTCCTCCCAGAACCGTCCCCTGTCTCCTCCCGCCTCCTCCTGCTTCGTCAACTGTGAACAGCCGCTTGATTTCTTCCCAGCGACACGTCGATCAGAAGCTCGCACAGCGCGGCGAAATCGATCCCCAGCGCTGCGGCCTCCTGCGGAAGCAGGCTGGTCGGCGTCATTCCGGGAAGCGTATTTGCTTCGAGACAGTAGACATGCTCCTGCGCGTCCATCATGATATCAATCCGGCCGTACCCGTTCAGCCGCAGTGCATGGTAAGCCTTCAGGGCTTCCGCCTGCATCTTTTGGGTCAGCGGTTCCGGCAGATCGGCCGGGCAGGTTTCCACCGTACTTCCGGCCATGTATTTATTGTGATAATCGTAAAATCCGGTCACCGGCGCAATTTCAATCACGGGGTAAACCTTTCCGTCGACGATGCCGACCGAGAATTCTCTCCCGCTGATGTATTCCTCGACAATCAGCGAATCCTCATAGCGGAAGGCTTCCTCCAGCGCTTTTTCAAACTCCTCCCGGTCATGGACAATGGAAACGCCCACGCTGGAACCTCCGCAGCAGGGCTTGACAACGCACGGAAACGTCATGCCCTCCGGCAGTCCCTTCGCCTCCACTTCCTGTCTGCGAAGCGCGATCCCGCGCGGCGTGCTGACATTTTCTGCCCGAAACATCTGTTTTGCAATCTCTTTATCCATTGCCATGGCACTGCCGAGGTACCCGCATCCCGTATACGGAATATCCATCAGGTCAAAGACCGCCTGAATCCGGCCGTCCTCCCCGTTGCTGCCGTGCAGTGCGAGAAAAACCACATCCGCCGTCCGGCAGGCACGCAGCACATTGGGCCCGAAAAAGCCTTCCCGGCGGCTGCGCCGGTCCCGCAGCATCTGCTCGATCCGGTCATTGAAGGAACGAATGTAGGAAACCGCCCCGTCAAGATCATAGTCTTCGGCAAAAAGCTGCTCCTTCAGCATGGAATCGTCTTTAAAGGAGGACAGGTTTTCATCCCCGGCGAACACATCCATCAGAACTGCGCGGTGTCCGCGTTTCCGCAGCGCTCCCGCCACCTGTGTTCCGGATACGATGGATACATCCCGCTCCGTGCTTGACCCGCCGGCCAGTACGATTATATTCATTGTTTTATCCCCTTCCTGCCGGCCCGAAATTTCTTCCGGCCGGATCTTCCATCAGCCTTCTTTCAGCACAAGCGCCGAACGCCCCGGCATCATCAGTTTCAGATAGCCTCCGGTTACATTGTACTCCGGCAGCGGCCATTGGTTTGTTTCGGACGTGCTGTCCGGTTTCTCTGCCTCCGGCGTCTCCGCTCCGGTTTCTCTTGTTGAGAGCAGCGGGTGCATCACGCTCCCGTTCTCTGCGCCGCAGGTCCAGACCCGGATATCCAGAATCTGTGTGCTGTCATTGTTGTTGAAGAAAACCACGATTCGCTCTGTGGGGTCGAACCTTGCGTAAGCCAGAATATTATATTCACCGTACAGGAACATGACCGAACCCTTTCTGAGCGCGGAATGTTCCCGGTGCAGACGGATTGCATCGGTATAAAAGGCCAGCATGGTGCGGTCTTCCGTCCCCCAGGGATAAGTGCGCCGGTTGTCCGGATCGGTAAATCCGTAGACACCCGCCTCATCGCCATAGTAGATGGTCGGCGCCCCGGGCCAGGTCATCTGCATCACAATGGCTTCCCGCATTACCGCCGGGCGAACCCCTTCGCGGGCCGCGTCATAGTCGAAATGGTCCATCCTTCCGACCTTGCCGTTGGTACGGGTCAGGAACCTCGAGTGGTCGTGATTGGAAAGCTCATTCATGGATGTAAACAGCGACGGCCCCATAAAACGGGCCATATTGTAACGCATCGCATTGAAAAAGCTGTCGGCATTTCCCAGCTGGTTCTCATCCCTGTAGTCGGAATGTTTCTCCATCCCGGTAAAGAACCAGGTCAACGGTTCCATAAATGCGTCATAATTCATCACACTGTCCCACTGGTCTCCCATGAGCCAGTCGTGCGGATCGCCGTAGTGCTCGGCGAGAATCAGTGCGTCCGGATTGGCCTCCTTGACCGCCTTCCGGAATTTTCTCCAGAACTGATGGTTGTATTCGATGGAATTTCCCAGGTCTGCGGCCACATCCAGCCTCCACCCGTCCGCATTATACGGCGGGCTGACCCATTTGCGCGCAATGTTCAGAATATATTCTTCCAGTTTCGGACTGTCTTCATAGTTCAGCTTCGGAAGGGTATCATGTCCCCACCATCCGTCGTACTCAGCATTGTACGGCCATGCCTGCTGATCCTTAAACCGGAAAAACGTCCGGTACGGGCTTTCCGCGCTGATATAGGCGCCTTTTTCATATCCCTCGCAGTTTTCGTAGATCCGCTCCCGGTCCATCCATTTATTGAACGATCCGCAGTGGTTGAAAACTCCGTCCAGGATCACACGAATCCCGCGTTTATGGCATTCCTCCACCATTTGGGCAAACATAGCATTGGCTGCATCCAGATTCTCTCTGCGCGTAACCCGGGTGATATATCGCGAGGCATGTGTATTGTCCACATCCTGCTGCTCCAGCAGGCTTCCCTCATCCAGCGGCATCGGCCCGAAGTGCGGGTCAATATAATCATAATCCTGCGTATCATATTTATGATTGGACGGCGAGACAAACAGCGGATTGAAGTAGATGGCTTCCACGCCCAGCTCCCGGAGATACTCCAGCTTGCTGATGACGCCCTCCATATCGCCTCCGTAAAACTCGCGGATGCCCATGGCAGCCGGGCGTTTGGACCAGTCGGTCACCCGGACAGTATGTTCATGAATATAGGCATACTCCCCGGTCAGCACATCATTTTTCGGATTCCCGTTGCGGAAACGGTCCATCAGGATCTGATACATCACAGCCCCTTTGGCCCAGTCCGGCGTATGGAAGCCCGGCGTAATACAGAACTGGAAGTCCTCGGAAAAAATCTCCTCCATCCCCAGCTTATTGTAATAGCAGCTGTGGCGCCCGCTGTAGATCTCAAAGCAGTAGCGGACCGGACAGTCGGGGGCTGTAAACGAATGCCGGTAGAAATCAAAGCTTCCCTCGCTGTGATCAAAAATCATCTGCTCGCGCTGTCCGCCGGAAAGAAAGTAGAGACGGTCGACATTGTTTCTGGCTGTCCGGAAATAAATCGTCACCTGTTCTCCCGGATCCGGTTCCATCGGACGCACAAAGTTGCCGGTCTCGTCAGTAAACAGAGCCGGTACATTAAATACCGGCCGCATCCGCAGGAAATATTCTGCATTCATGAGGGTTTTTCCGTCATATGAAGAACTGTTCATCTGTTCATCCCGTCCATTTCATTCCTGGTTATTTCAAAAAAAGATCCCCGCCTTCTCCGGTCCGTAAAACCGCAGAACAGGCGAACACCAGTAGTATACCCGATGAATTCTTCTCATGCAACTGCCGATCCGTATTTCCGCAGAAAAAAAGACAGCCGTCTGACTGTCTTTCTTTGGAGAAGGTATTTCTTTGGGTGTAGCAAAAACTATTAATGTATTGGGGGTTTACGCAAATTATAATACCACCGGATCCGAAAAAAGTCTGCACAAAGTTCACAAAAACGTACCAATCATTTTGTGCAATCTGTATAAGACTACCGACCTGCAGGTTCTTCCGGAAACAGGGCCTCGAATTCATCGCGTCCGATCTTTTCCCGTTCCATCAGGAGCGCGCTGCTTTTGTGAAGGACATCTTCATATGTTTTCAGCAGTTCTCTGGCTTTCTGATAACATTCGTCGACGATCCGCCGCACTTCCTCATCAATCTCGGAAGCCGTCTTTTCGGAATACGCCTTTGTGTGGGCAAGATCCCGGCCGATGAACACTTCGCCGTCATCGGAATCATAATTGATCAGCCCGAGGCGTTCGGACATCCCGTACCGTGTGACCATGGCCCTGGCAAGCGCGGTTGCCTGGCGGATATCCTGAGACGCTCCGGTGGTAACATCCTGAAAGATCATCTCTTCCGCGACTCTTCCTCCAAGGCTGACAATGATGTTCTGGAGCATCTGATTCTTTGTGCTGAACATCTCATCCTTCTCCGGAAGCGGCATGGTATAACCCGCTGCGCCGCTGCTGGTCGGGATAATCGAGACCATGTGCACCGGTCCCACATCCGGAAGTATATGGAACAGAATCGCATGTCCCGACTCATGATACGCCGTGATTCGTTTTTCTTTTTCCGAGATCACCCGGCTTTTCTTCTCGGTACCGATACCGACTTTGATAAACGCCTGGCTGATATCTGCCTGACAGATATATTTCCTTCCCTGTTTCGCGGCCAGAATCGCGGCCTCATTCATCAGGTTCTCCAGATCTGCGCCGGTAAACCCTGCGGTTGTACGTGCGGTTTCCTCAAGGCGGACATCCTCCGCAAGGGGTTTATCCTTCACATGCACCCGGAGAATTTCTTCTCTGCCTGCAATGTCCGGCCGGTTTACAGACACCTGACGGTCAAAACGCCCCGGCCGCAGGATCGCCGGGTCCAGAATGTCCACCCGGTTGGTCGCAGCTATGACAATGATCCCCTCATTGACGCCGAACCCGTCCATTTCCACCAGAAGCTGATTGAGTGTCTGCTCCCGCTCGTCATGGCCTCCGCCAAGGCCTGTCCCTCTCCTTCTGGCAACGGCATCAATCTCATCAATGAAAACAATACAGGGCTGGTGTCTCTTGGCTTCCTCGAACAGATCCCGGACCCTGGACGCCCCGACGCCGACAAACATCTCCACAAAATCCGAACCGGAAATTGAAAAGAACGGTACCCCCGCTTCCCCGGCAACCGCCTTGGCAAGAAGCGTTTTCCCGGTTCCGGGAGGTCCCACGAGAATCACGCCCTTCGGAATTCTGGCTCCCACTGCGGTAAAGGTCTCCGGATGTTTCAGGAAGTCAATGATCTCCGTGAGATTCTCCTTCTCTTCCTGCAGCCCGGCCACATTCGCAAATGTGACCCGCTTCGCGTCGGGCACAAACATCTGCGCGCGGCTTCTGCCGAAATTCATCATACGGGCATTGGTTCCTCCTCCGCCGCCCTGGCGGTTCATGATTCCGATGAGGAACATGACAATCAGGCCCATCAGAAGCACCGGGAAAATCGTGGTCAGAAAGAAACTGTCACGCTCCACATCATTGACATGCACCGGCACATCATAGTCCTCAAGGACTTCCTGAACCGCGGTCACATCCGAAACATTGAGCATCTGCATCTTTGACGAGGTTTCCCCGTCCCCCAGCGTCGTGATCTCCAGAACGCCGGTGGGAACTTCTTTGTTCTGTATGATATTAATACCGGAGATCTGGTCTTCCTCCAGCATGTCGATAAACTGCCGGTAGGTCAGCGTCGAACGCGAACTCAGTGTTTCCTTCAGGCCGAAAACCATGACGACGAAAAGTACACAGAGAATGATGTAAAAACTGGCCGTCCTTGCGTTTCTGTTCAAATTTCAGGCTCCTTTCACTCTTCCTCCGTGAAGGACAATACGCCCACATACGGAAGATTTCGATAACGCTGGTCATAATCCAGACCGTAACCGACCACAAAATAATCCGGCACGACAAATCCGGTATAATCCACCGTGACCTCGGTCACTCTCCGGTCCGGTTTGTCCAGAAGCGCCGTCAGGGCAAGACGGGCGGGTTTTCTCAGGCTGAGATTCTCCAGCAGGTACGACAGGGTTCTGCCCGAATCAATGATATCCTCAACCACGATTACGTTTTTCCCCTCAATCGATTCGTCCAGATCCTTGATCATCTTTACGACGCCGCTGGACTTTGTATCGGACCCGTAACTGCTCACCGCCATATAGTCAATGGTCACCGGCATGGTAAGATTTCTCGCCAGTTCACAGGTATAAAACAGGCTTCCCTTCATGATGCAGATCAGGTGTACCGACTGTCCCTGATAATCCCGGTTGATCTGTGCAGCGATCTCTTTCACGCGTCTTCGGATTTCATCTTCACTGATTAGAATTTTTACTTTTTCTGCCATCGGATACCCCCATTTCCGCGCGCGTTGCGCATCACGTGTACGATTGTCGTTCTGCGGTGATCGCAAATATCGTTTCACTGCCGGGCGTTACCTTTGCGGACTCGCTGATCCTCCAGCCGATCACGCACAGAATGCAGCTGCCCTGTGCAAGCAGCAGCACCTGGTCCCGGACCCTTGCAGGAATTTT
>CACXHD010000229.1 GCA_902767335.1 uncultured Lachnospiraceae bacterium | reverse complement strand
CCGGGAGCACTGGGCCTGGATCTGACGGAAGAAGCAGGCGACTTTGAAAAGATCCTTGCAAAGGTTGAGGAAGCCATCGTGGAAAAAGGCGGCGCAGGCCGTTTCGGTACCTGGGCATACTCCTATGGATATACGGTTTCCGCCGGTCTGGCACAGCATGCCATGAACGTGATCGACGGCAAGAGCGAGCTGGATGATATCGATGATATCTCCGCTGCTTATCAGACCTTCTCCCCGAAGGCAGAATGGAACGGATCCAATTACACCAATGCGGATACCGGTGTGAAGATGGACAATGTATTCCTTGTTTACCAGGATACCTACATCATGGGCGACCCGGGTTATTTTATGGGATCTACCCATATCGAAGTTCCGGAGAAGTACTTTACCACAAAATAACACCAATTTTACTTAAACAGATACTTCCAGCCGGGGGAGGAGCAACCGTTCCTCCCTCTGCTTTTGGGTATGGAATAAATAAGCTCTGGCAGCAGACCTTCAGGCAGCTGCCGGCCGGGAAGGAAACAGAATGAACAACGAAAATACACCTCTCCTTCAGATGAAAAATATCCGGAAGGATTTCTTTGGAAATCAGGTTCTGACGGATATCAATCTTTCACTGAATGCGGGGGAAGTCATCGGACTGGTCGGAGAGAACGGAGCCGGGAAATCGACTCTGATGCGGATCCTCTTCGGCGCAAATATGATACAGGAGACCGGAGGATATGGCGGGAGCGTTTATATTGAAGGGAAAGAGGTTCATTTCTCTTCGCCGTTCGATGCCATCGAAGCCGGGATCGGAATGGTTCACCAGGAATTCTCACTGATACCGGGTTTTACCACGACCGAGAATATTCTGCTGAACCGCGAACCAACCAGAAAAAACCTGATTGCCGAAGTCTTCGGCGATCGTATGAATACATTGAACCGTACGGAGATGGATGAGCGTGCGGCAAACGCGATTGAACTGATGGGCGTGAAGATCGACCGCAATATGGTGGTCAGCGACATGCCGGTCGGACATAAACAATTTACGGAGATTGCCCGCGAATTATCCAAGGAGCAGCTGAAGCTGCTGATTCTGGATGAGCCGACCGCTGTTCTTACGGAAAAAGAGGCGGAAGCGCTGCTGGATTCGATCCGGGGCATGGCGTCCCGGGGGATCGCCATCATTTTCATTACACACCGCCTGCAGGAGATCCTGGCGGTCTGCAACCGGGTCGTTGTGATGCGGGACGGATATATCGTCAACGAATCCAGATCGTCGGAGACAAACGTCCGCGAGATCACAAAATGGATGGTCGGGCGTACCGTACAAGAGAATACCGGAAGCAGGGAATCCGGGAATCGGACCTTTGACAAAACGATTCTTTCCGTGGAGAAGCTGTGGGTGGACATGCCCGGCGAGACCGTGCGGAATGTCAATCTGGAAGTGAAAGAGGGAGAGATCCTTGGAATCGGCGGCCTGGCCGGACAGGGAAAACTCGGGATTCCCAACGGGATCATGGGACTGTATCAGGCCGGAGGAAAAGTCGTATTCGAAGGGAAGGAAATCCCCCTGAATGCTCCGCGGAAATGCCTGGATGCATCCTTCGCTTTTGTATCCGAGGACCGTCGGGGCGTCGGTCTGCTGCTGGACGAAACGCTGGAATGGAACATCGCGTTTCCTGCGATGCAGATTCAGAACAAATTCCTGAAAAACTATCTGGGCGGGCTTGTCAAATGGCGCGATGAGAAGGCGATTCAGGAAGTAACGGAAAAATACATTGATGAGCTGGCAATCAAATGTACCAGCTCCAAACAGAAGGCAAGGGAACTGTCCGGAGGCAACCAGCAGAAGGTCTGCCTGGCCAAGGCGTTCGCACTGACCCCACGCCTGCTGTTTGTATCTGAGCCTACCCGCGGCATTGACGTCGGCGCAAAGGCTCTGGTGCTGGAAGCGTTGAAAAAGTTCAACCGCGAAAACGGGGTTACGATTGTGATCGTTTCTTCGGAGCTGGAAGAGCTGCGAAGCAGCTGCGACCGGATTGCGATTGTATCCGGCGGAAAGATTGCCGGGATCCTTCCGGCAGACTCGTCCGTGGAAGACCTGGGGGCGCTGATGCTCAGCCAGGTGATATAAGGAGGCACAGATGGGCGAAAAAACGATGCAAAAAGAAAAGGGATGGTTCGGCCGTCTGGTGGAGAGCTATGGGCTGCCCAGACTGATCATCACGGCGTTCCTGCTGCTTCTCCTGATCCTGGCTCCGTTTGTCGGAGCAGATCTGCCGACGCAGATCTCCAATATTATCGCCAGATTTTCCTGGAACGGTGTGCTGGTGCTTGCCATGGTTCCGATGGTGCATTCCGGCTGCGGTCTGAATTTCGGCCTGCCGTTGGGGATCATCTCCGGACTTCTGGGGGCAACGCTTTCGATCGAGTTCGGATTTACCGGCGCACTGTCCTTTGTGATGGCGATTCTGATTGCGACACCGTTTGCACTGGTTCTCGGATGTGTATACGGATGGCTGCTGAATAAAATCAAGGGCGGGGAGATGATGATCGCTACGTATGTAGGGTTCTCCTCAGTGTCTCTGATGTGCATGATGTGGCTGGTGCTTCCGTACCACAGCCCGAACATGGTGTGGGGCCTGGCGGGAAAAGGTCTGCGTACAACGATTTCCCTGGAGGGATATTACAGCCAGGTGCTTGCCAACTTCCTCCGGATCCGGATCGGGAACCTGACGATCCCCGTAGGTACCCTGCTGTTTTTCAGCGTGCTGGCGCTGGCCATGTGGGCGTTCCTGCATACAAAGACCGGAACGGCCATGACGGCGGTCGGATCGAATCCGACGTTTGCCAGAGCAGCGGGCATCAATGTCGACAAGATCCGTCTGCTGTCCGTGGTGATGTCCACGTGGCTCGCGGCGGTCGGTATTCTGGTCTATGAACAGGGCTTTGGCTTTGTCCAGCTGTATATGGCCCCGTTCTATATGGCGCTGCCGGCCGTATCCGCTATTCTGATTGGCGGAGCAAGCGTGAATAAGGCGACAATACTGAACGTAATCATTGGCACCATTCTGTTCCAGGGGATTGTGACCATGACGCCCACCGTCATGAATAATATGATCCATATGGACATGAGTGAGGTCATCCGGATCATCGCGTCCAACGGCATGATCTTATATGCGCTGACACGAAAGACGGAGGGATCGAAATGAATAAAAACACGAATATAACCGGTGCCGGAAGAAAGAAAGGGGATTTTGCTTCTTTCCTGCGCAGAAGTTCGGTCCCCATCATGTTTATCATTATCTGTGCATTCTGCATCCCCATCGCCGGGCTCTCACCGAGCTATCTGGTGAATGAGATCGTGACCCGGATGGGACGAAATGCGTTCCTGATCCTGTCGCTGCTGATTCCGATCATGGCAGGCATGGGCCTGAATTTCGGCATGACGCTGGGCGCCATGGCCGGCGAGATCGGACTGATCCTGGTCTCCGACTGGCAGATCGTCGGGATCCCGGGGATGGTGCTTGCCATGATCGTTTCCATTCCGATCTCTGTCCTGCTCGGACTGTTCTGCGGCAAGGTGCTGAATATGGCGAAGGGCCGGGAGATGATCACAAGCTACATCATCAGCTATTTCATCAACGGTGTCTACCAGCTCGTGGTTCTGTACCTGATGGGATCTGTGATCCCGATCAAACACACGTCCATCAAGCTGCCCCGCGGATATGGCATCCGAAATACCGTCAGTCTGCTGGAGATGCGGCAGAAACTGGACAATCTGATCCCGCTGACGATTAAAGGCGTGAAGATTCCGGTTGCGACCTTTCTGGTGATTGCGGTTCTGTGCCTTGTCATTGTATGGTTCCGCAGGACAAAACTGGGCCAGGATATGCGCGCCGTGGGTCAGGACATGGAGGTGGCCCGTGACGCCGGCATCAACGTGGAAAAGACCAGGATCATCTCCATCGTCATCTCCACGGTGCTGGCCGGCTTCGGCATGATCATCTACCTGCAGAACATGGGCAACATGCCCACCTACTCGGCGCACTCGCAGATCGG
>CACXHD010000228.1 GCA_902767335.1 uncultured Lachnospiraceae bacterium | reverse complement strand
GAACTTCATGATTCCCACCCGGCCGAAGTTTCCCGCCTGTATGAGGAAACTGCGAACGGTCGGATCTGGCTTCGTCAGGGCAGCTATACACTGGACGATTATCTGGCTCTTCCGGACGAAATCCGTGTTGAACTGATCGACGGCGTATTTTACGACATGAGTTCACCGTTAAATATACACCAGCTCCTGACCGGTGAAATCTACCGGATTCTGGCGGATTATCTGCGGTCGAAGAAAGCCGCCTGCCTCCCCTTCATCGCACCGGCAGATGTACAGCTCGACTGTGACAACCGGACCATCCTGCAGCCGGATGTTTTCGTTGTCTGCGACAGGAAAAAGGTCCCGCCCAGACGGATCATCGGAGCCCCCGACCTGGTCATCGAGATCCTCTCTCCTTCCACGCGGAAAAAAGATATGAATATCAAAACAGCCAAGTACATGAATGCAGGTGTGCGGGAGTACTGGATCGTCGATCCCGTAAAGCAGAAGGTACTTGTTTACCTCTTTAAGGATAAGGATTTTGACGATGTCTTTCTGTTCGGCTTTGATCAGAAAGTGCCCGTCAAAATCTTTAACGGGGAATGCAGCGTGGATTTCGCAGATATCCGCGAGTACCTCGCATTCCTGTTTGAAGATCCAAGTCCGCAGGCGGACTAAAACTCCCCCGACCGTTACGCCCTTCGGCCGGCGGACGAGCGATTAAATACCAGCGCCGGCAAAAGGAGAGCAAAGACTTCCGTGCGCGGTGCGCGATGAGCCTGCGAACGCGGTGCGCGCGCGACCCCCCGGAGGCTTTCTCATGGAAAACAGACGACGTTTCATTGTTTCATGACCGCTGCCTGGTATACAATTCAAAGTATGCCCCGCCTGCGGCCATCAGCTCCTCATGGGTTCCCTGCTCAATGATCCGTCCGTCATCCACGACCAGAATGCTGTCGGCACCACGGATCGTGGAAAGCCTGTGGGCAATCACAAACGAAGTTCGTCCTCTCGTCACGGTTTCAATCGCCTCCTGGATCGCCTTTTCGGTTACCGTATCCACGGACGACGTAGCTTCATCGAGAATCAAAAGCCTCGGGTCCGCCAGCAGCGCCCGCGCGAACGAAAGCAGTTGTTTTTCACCGGTGGAAAGGCCTCCGCCGTCTTCCCCGATCTTCCCGTCCAGACCGCCGAGCCGCTCTGCCACGCCTTCCGCCTGTACCATCCGAAGTGCATCATGGATCTGCGCATCCGTGGCATCGGTTTTTCCGTAGCACAGATTTTCCCGCACGGTTCCGGAGAACAGGTGGGGCGACTGAAGTACATAGCCCAGATTGCTGTGCAGCCACAGCAGCGAGCGTTCGCGTACATCGCGCCCGTCGATGAGAACCTTTCCGTGCGTCGGTTCATAAAACCTGCAGACCAGATTCACCAGCGTGGATTTTCCGGCCCCGGTTTCGCCGACAATCGCAACCGTGCTGCCGGCAGGAACCTTCAGACTGAAATGCTCCAGCACATTCTCCTCTCCGTCCGGATAGCGGAATGTGACATCCGCAAATTCCACGTCGCCGCGGATCTGCTCCCAGTTTTCTTTCTTCGGCCGGAAACTGTCCCCGTACACTGCTTCCACTTCCTTCGAATCGGCCACCAGTGCAGGTTCATTCAGCAGCCGTGTAAAGCGTTCGATATTGACCTGTATGCCGATGAAAGCGGAAATATTGGAAATAATAGTCTGCAGCGGCTCGATCATACCAAGGGCATAGGACATGAATACGGAAAGCGTCCCGATCTTCATCAGGCCCTCCCGGGTCAGGATCTGTCCCTGCCAGAGCACAACCGCAAGGGCGACCGAGGACATCAGTGTGACTACGGAAATAAACAGAGCCGACGTTCGTCCTGCACTGACCGAATAGCGCAGCATTTTCCCGGTATCCTCCTCGAATTCCCGCTGCATCCTTCGCTCGATTCCCAGAAGCTTGATCGTTCTGGCCCCGGTCACGCCTTCATTAAAGTTTCCGGAGATTTTCGAATTCTGTTCCCGAATCCGGCGGTTCTGCTCGACCAGTGTTTTCTGAAAAACCCAGATCAGGACGCCGGCGGCTGCCATCAACAGCAGCATCCACAGAGCCAGGACGCGGTCCACGGCAAACATGACTACAATCGCGAACAGGATATATGCCCCGTTCCAGACACAGTCCATCATCCGCCAGGATACGGCTTCCCCGATTTTCCCCGTGTCGCTCATAATCCGCGCGTGAATGTATCCGACGCTGTTCTGATTAAAGTAGGAGAACGACAGCGTCTGTACATGTGCGAAGGCCGCATTCCGCAGATCCCGGTTCATCGACATCTCCACTTTTCCTGAATCGAGCATGCTCCGGTAATTAATCACAAGCTGAAAGCCCAGAATTCCCAGATACAGAGCCGCGATCCGGCCCATCCCGTCCAGCGTCCTCTCCGCTATGAAATGATCGATTGCATACCGGTTGAACAGCGGATAGATCGAGTCAATCAGGCTGCTGAGAAAACCGAGAAAAACCATAAATGCGATCGTTTTCCGATAGGGTTTCAAAAACGGATACAGCAGAGGAATCCCGAACAGCGGCAGGGAGCGGTTTGTCTTTTCCGGATGTTTTTCACTCATAGCCTGCTCTCTCCTTTCGTTCCGCTCTGCACATTCTCTTCGTACTGTACTTTCTCTCTGCTTCGCGCTTCTTCTCCGGATTTTAGCTTCTCTTCGGAAAATACCTTCTCTTCGGACTCTAATATCTCTCCGGACTCCACTATCTCTCCAGACTCTACTCCATCTTGGTTCCGCACTTCTTTCCCTGAACGCTCTTCTGCTCCGGACTGCAGACGGAAAATCTCCGCATAAATCCCATTCCGACGTACAAGTTCCTCATGCGTTCCCGCTTCCGCGATCTGTCCCTGCTCCAGAACCAGAATATTGTCCGCACCGCGCAGTGTACTCACCCGATGGGAAACCAGCAGCACAGTGGCTCCTGCGGTCTCCCGCTCCAGCGCCGCCCGGATGCGCGCATCTGTCTGGGAATCCACGGCGGAAAGGGCATCGTCAAATACCATGATCGGGCAGCCACGCACCAGCGCACGGGCGATCGCCACCCTCTGCTTCTGCCCGCCGGAAAGCGTCACGCCCCTCTCCCCGACCGCCGTCTCGTAACCGGACGGGAAATTCTCAATCGTCTCATAGAGATCCGCCGTCTTTACCGCCCGGCCCAAATCCTCTTCAGAAGCATCTTCCGCCGCGATCCGCAGATTCTCCTTCAGCGGTCTGGAAAACAGAAACGGCTCCTGCGAGACCATGGCTATGCTGCTGCGCAGTTCCTGCAGCGGAATCTCCGCAATATTTCTGCCTCCGATCGAAATTTCACCTTCCCCGTCTTTGAGGGGATACAGCCGCTCCAGAAGAAGCAGCATCGTCGTCTTTCCGGAACCGGTCCCGCCGAGAATTCCCAGTGTCTCCCCCTCTTTCACTGTAAACGAAATGTTCTTCAGCACCGGAGATGAACTTCCCGGATATGTAAACGAAACATTCCGGAAGCAGATATCGCCCCGGACCCGCCCCTGTGTCCGGGTGAGCGGTTCTGCCCCTGCTTTCAGTTCTTTCTCTGCCTTCGCGGTCGGTTCTTTCTCTGCCGCCGGCCTTTCTTTTTTGTCTTCCCCTGGCCGTCTCTCCTCCCACTCCGTCTGCTCGCGGAAAATATACTGCAGACGGTCGAGTGCGATCCCGGCCTTACTCATCTCGGATATGACTCGCCCGAGCGACCGGACGGGCCAGGTGAGCATCATATTATAAGAAAAGAACGCGATAAACTGGCCCGCCGTGATCCGTCCGCGGATACAGAAAACCGTCCCGAGCAATATGATCAGCATATACTGCAGGCCTGTAGCCGCGTCTCCCGCAACCCAGTTGAGCGTCAGGATTTTCATCAGCCGGATCCAGAATCCGGTATAGTATTCATTCTGTTTTTCAAAACGGCTTCGCTCGTATTCTTCACGGCCAAACGCACGCACCACCCGTACGCCCGTAAGGTTCTCCTGCGCGATCGCCGAGAGTGCGCCTTCCTGTGTATCGGCTTTTTCAAAGGCATCCCCGATTCTGGAATAGAAAAACAAAGAATATGCGATAATCACCGGGATATACACGGACGCAGCCGCGGTCATCAGCGGGTCGATCATCACCATGAACACGAGGGCAAGTACAATCAGTACAACAACCCGCACCAGCGAAGTGAGCTGTTCCGACACAAACACCTTCACCGTCTCCACGTCGGACGTGCAGCGCTGAATGATATCGCCGGTGCTGTTATTCCCATGCCAGGCATAGGGCAGGCAGATGATTTTCCGGTAGAGTTTGTCCCGCATCGTCTGTACCATACGTTCTGCCGCTTTCGTGTTCAGATAACGAAACAGAAAACGGAATACAGCTGCTGCCAGTGCGATCACCGTCACGACCAGCGCCATCATCCATGGTTTTTCGCGCAGAAACAGGACGCCTCCTCCTTCCGCCCACCGCATCAGCGGCGCCGGCAGAGCAGGCGTCTTATCTCCGATCACGCTGTCCACCGTAAAACTGACCACGCGAGGCCCCAGCATGTCCAGAAAAGATACCATCGCAGCACAAACCATACTGCAGACAAACAGCGGGAGACTCCCCCGCAGAAAAAGGCGCAGCAGGTCCCATCGCCCGCTGCCTTGTTTCGTTTTCATCATAACCCCTCATCGAGTCACAGGGACGTTCCGCCGCTCTGCGGCTGACCACGTTCATCCCAGCTGCTGAACCATTTCCTCCGGCATATAATGCACAATCACCTGAATGTTCTGATTATAGTTGCCGAACTGTTTCCCATAGAGTGCGACCCCGCCCGGATGTTCTCCGCTCGAATGTGTCTCGATCCGGAAACGCATCTCGCCGTTTTCATCGAGGAAGGGCCAGTTTGTTCCGGTTTCCTGAATGATATTACCGTCAATATAGATCGCTGCGTTATTGATCACCAGCATCTTCAGGAACCCATGCTGACGCATCGGAGATTTATACCAGGCCGGCGTGTAAATTCCGCGGCTGATATTCCGGTCCTGTGTACTTGCCAGCCAGCTTCCGATTTTTCTCCCGTTCAGATAATAATCGATATCCGAAAACAGGTCCTGCTCGGAGCCCTGTTCGGCGCAGCACATCTCCACACTGATGGTCAGCTGTACAATGCGGTTGTTTTCCGGAAGGAAATTCGGAATCCGGTATTCGATAAAACCGTCATGGAACCAGAGCATCTGTGCGTCAAGTCGCTCCGGATAAGAGAATACCCGGCGGTCATCCTCGGATCCTACCAGGGCTTTCTCCGTGACAAGTCCGCATCCTGTGTTTACGGAATAATCCGAGTAATGACCAATCGGCACTTCCGTCTGATACACTTTTGTCTGGCTTTCCTCGACCGACGGATATACATTCAACAGCACTTCATAATCCTTCAGAGAACAGACTTTCTGAAGTCCGTGTGCGGTATGCCTGACCGTCACGTCGATCAGATCCTGTTCCTCCAGCATCCGGACGTGCGTCGTGAGTGCCCCCTGCGTCACCCCCAGTGCTGCCGACAGTTCGCTCAAACTCATCTCTGTGTTGGCTGCAAGCAGTGTCACAATCTGCATGCGGATTTCCGATCCAAGTGTCCGGAAAAGTTCCAATCCTTCTTTCAGTCCGTTTATCCTGCGCATTTTTGCTCCTCAATTACTGTAAACAATACGGAATTCGATATCCTGGTTATAATTTCCGAAGTCTCTTCCGAAGATAGTCAGGCCGCCCACATGACGGGCGTCATCCGGTACCTCAAGGCGGAGGTACATGGGTGCCTTCGCATTGACCTTCAGCTGATCGATGGTTACGTCCGACAGCTTCTGGTCGTCAATATATGTACCGTCGTTGCGGATCATGAGCGTTTTCAGAAGTCCGTACTGATTCCAGTTGGAAAACCACCAGTCAGGCGTGAAAAGCCCGTGAACGTCCGCAAAGTCGCCCGGGCTGGTCCAGACCCCGAGCAGCGTATCATTCAGATAAAAATGAATATCCGAAGGCCAGTACGGATTGCTTCCGGGCGCCTCCGAGCTCAGCTCCATGGAAACGGAAATCTGTTCAATACTGGAACGGCGGGGAATGACACAGGGAATCATATATTCCACGAACCCCTTCCCCAGCCACAGAATATCCGCCTCAAACCGTTTCGGATGCGTAAAGTAACGCGGGTCGTCAAATTTCCCGATCAGTTCGGACGGCGTCGACAGGCCGCAGGTCGGGTAGACATTGCACCGGGTATACTGTCCGACGCGAAGATGGGCGCGGAATTCATTCTGCGCAGCCTGGCTTTTTCCAAGTACAAACAGGATCTTGTCCAGATGCGGCTCACACACCCGCAGATTGCCGTGTTTGTCCGTATCTGTGTTGATCCGGAGCAGATCACAGGCCTCCAGTTTCCTGACATGGGGCGTCAGCGCCCCGTTGGAAATCCCCAGGGCCTGTGCCAGAGAGCTCATGCTCATCCGCCCGTTCCGAATCAGAAGGGTAAGAATATCAATCCGGATTTCAGAACCCAGTGCCCGGAATACTTCCAGGGCTTCGTCGGTATTTTTAATATATCTCATGGCAGTTTTCCTTTGCAGTTTTTCTTCATATTAATCAGGAAAGCACTGTTTCCCGCTTCCGTCATTTCCGGCTGAGCGCTTCCCGTAGTAATCATACAGTCCATTTCGGATATCTACCCGGTCCATAACCGCAATACATTATAACATACTTTTGTTGGATTGCAAATAATATAATAATATTTTAGCTTTACCTATATCATCGAATATACATATTGTGTTTTTGCACAGTTTTTGGCGCTTATAATTGTGTATAATCACTATTTTGGATTATTCTTATAGTTTTACCTAAATTATTTTAGATTTATGTATTGACATCTGAAAACAGAGATAATATGATAGAGGCACAAGGACGGAATGACTGATCCGTCAGGAAAAAAGCATCAGTATGTCAGCGTTTTACACAACGCAGAAAAGGAGGATTACCAATGAAGAAAAGATGGCTCGGAGTTGCTGCTGCAGCGATCATGGTTGCCGCAATGCCCGCCTGCGTGATGGCAGAAGAAGCTGCTGAAGGCGAAGCTACTGCAGTTACCACCGTCGGACCGGAAGACGGAACCCATTTTGAGATGTGGTCTTTCGTAGATGCACACAATGAGTTCTACGGCAAAATGGTTGAAAAATGGAACGAACAGAACCCGGACAAGCAGATCAATGTGACCTTCAGTACCTATCCGTATTCGGATATGCACAACAAACTGATGATGTCCCTTCAGGCAGGCAGCGGCGCGCCCGATATGTGTGACGTTGAGATCGGTCAGTTCCCGAACTACACCGGAAATGACACTCCGCTCTACTCCCTGAACGAAGCCCTTGCTCCTTATGAAGCAGACTGCGTACAGTCCCGTCTGGATGTCTATTCCAAGGCTGACGGAACCCGGATCGGTGTTCCGACACACGTAGGCGCAACCGTTATGTACTGGAATGCGGAACTCTTCGAAGAGTACGGCCTGGATTACAAATCTGTAAAGACCTGGGATGACTACACCAAGCTTGGTGAGGAACTCAGAGATGCCTCCAACGGCGAAGTTTATCTGACCTCTGTTGATACCGGCGGCGTTGACTGGATGTGGATCGCAATGGCTGAGTACGGCGAAGACTGGACCGGCGGCCCGGACGGTGAAGTCAATGTAGAGCTTGAGTCCGTTAAGAAGATGATGACCATGCAGAAACAGTGGCTGGACGACGGGATCGCAATGATCTCCACCGACGGCCATGTGGATCTGGAAGCAGGCTTCAAGAACGTTATGGAAGGAAAGATCGCTTCTTTCCCGAAGGCAATGTGGTACATGAGCCGTTTCACCAACTATATGCCGGAAATGGAAGGCAAATATGACATCACTACTGTTCCGGTATTCGAAGAAGGCCAGAAATGCTCTGTTGGTATCGGCGGAACCGGCACGGTAGTGACCGAGCAGTCTGCAGATCCGGCTCTGGCAGCTGAGTTCCTTGCATGGGCTAAGCTTTCACCGGAAGGCGAAGCTTATATCTGGAGCGAGCTTGGATTTGACGTCTGCAACAGCGCTCTTTGGTTTGATGAAGACTTTGCGTTTGATGAGAGCAATCAGTACAATACCTTCTTCCGCGTGAAACCGTATGAGGTACTTCAGCAGCTGGCAGAAGAAGATGCAATCGGAACCATTTACACCACTACGGTTTCCCCGACTCTGAACGACTATATGTGCACCACCACTCTGAACGAGGTCTTTGAAGATGGCATGGACATCGACGAAGCTCTGGCAGAGGCACAGGAATACATCGAAATGGAGACCATGTAATTAACGTCTGAGTGGTCGTAAACCTTCATAAACAGCAAAATGTGGGACAAGGGGACATTTCTTCGTGTCCCACATTTTCTAAGGAAACACTGAAAAAAAAACGAATCAGCGCTTCCCTGAAAAGCAGGAACTCTGAAAATGATTGAATTGGAAATGGGCAAGGAGAACCTGATATGGGTAAATTCAAGAAACTCTTCTATTCACAGAAGGTTGCGCCTTATGTATTCGTGCTTCCCTTTGTGCTGAGTCTGATTATCTTCTGGGCATATCCGCTGGTCAGCGGCATCGTTATGAGCTTCCAGGAGATCAGCTTCGGAAGCCGGACGTTCATCGGGATCGCAAACTATGCCAAGCTGGCACGGGACAAGTTCTTTATGGTTGCGGTAGGGAACAGTGTGGAATACATGCTTCTCACACTTCTGCTGATGATCCCGATCCCGCTGCTACTGGCTGTATTGATGGAAAGCCGCATTACAAAAGCAAAAGGCGTCTGGAAAGTCATCATGTATATCCCGGCTCTGACATCCGTTGTTATCTCCGGTATGCTGTTTCGAATGATGTTTTCGGAATCTGCGGGCAGCCAGATGAACCAGCTGATGCTTGCTCTCGGGAAAACACCGATTGCATGGCTGAAAGAAAAATGGACTGCATGGATTGCTCTCCTTCTCCTGTGTATGTGGAGATGGACCGGCGTCAACATGCTGTACTTTGTTTCCGGCCTGAAAGCGATTGACGGTTCCATCTATGAATCGGCGGACATTGACGGCGCAAACTCAGTCCAGAAATTCTGGTATCTGACGCTTCCGCTGATCAAGCCGACCACCATTTATGTTATTACTATCTCTGTTTACGCAGGTCTGTCCATGTTCCTTGAAAGCTTCATGCTGTGGAACGGAAACTCGTCTCCGAAGAACATCGGTCTGACAATCGTCGGATACCTGTATAAACGAGGCATCGAGAAGAATGATCTTGGCTACGCCTGTGCAGTCGGCATGGTGCTGATGATTATCGCACTGGTGATCAACGTCATCCAGCTGATCGCGACCGGCACATTCAAGAAGGAGGACTGACATGACAAAGAATAGGACTATGAGCGCGAACCATAGAGTCGCCTCCGTGCTGGCAACCGGTCTGTTTGTACTCCTCTGCGGATTTATCGCGTTCCCGCTGCTGGCCGGTCTGCTTGCCTCTTTCCGGCCGGGCCGTGAACTGGTACAGAATGGTCTGGCAATCAACTGGGACTTTAGTTCCATGACGCTTTCCAACTATAAATATCTGTTTGGCCTTGGCGGCGAAAACAGTAATGTAGACTCCGCGAAGTATTTCATGTGGTATAAAAACTCACTGATTCTCACGCTTCTCACAGTTGTCCTCACCCTGCTGGTCTGCTATTTCATTGCATACGGACTTACCATGTATAAGTTCAAGCTGCAGGGCTTCCTGTTCTTCATGGTAATCGCGACCATGTGCGTGCCGTTTGAAATCCTGATGCTCCCGCTGTACCAGGAAGTCACCACGCTTCACATCATCAATACCCGTGCCGGTGTCATACTGCCCGGACTGTGTGCGGCATCCACCATATTCTTCTTCCGGCAGTACATGCAAAGTCTGCCGCATGAGCTGCTGGATGCTGCACGAATCGACGGCTGCACCGAGTATGGAATCGCCGTCCGGATCATGATGCCGATCACAAAGCCGGCGTTCGCTTCGATGGCAATTCTCTGCGCAATGGGATCCTGGAACAACATGCTGTGGCCGATGCTGGTCTTCCGTGATACAAACAAGTTTACCCTTCAGATCGGTCTGAATACCCTTCTGACCCCGTACGGAAACAACTACGACCTGCTGATCGCAGGTTCCATGTTCGGTATTATCCCGATCCTGATTATCTATCTGATTTTCCAGAGATATCTGATCGAAGGCATGACTTCCGGAGCCGTAAAGGGCTGATGAAATCACTGTTTCCTTAGAACTTCCGCCGAATTGAAGTGCGGCACGCCTGAAGGCTTTTTTCGAAAGCTGCGCCGCACGCGATTTTGAGCGTATTACGCGCTCATCGATGAAAAATGGGAAGCGCTTAGACGGAGGAAATGAAAACAGAAACAGGAATTATCAGCGCTTTCCCCAAAAATACAGAGAGGAAATACACCAAGATGGCTACATATTTCATCAACGCAGCAGACAAAAAGGGTCGTATCAACAAAGAAATCTACGGACATTTTTCGGAACATCTGGGACGCTGCATCTATGAAGGCCTGTATGTGGGCGAAAATTCCGATATCCCGAATGTCAACGGTATGCGTACGGATGTCGTGGAAGCTCTGAAAGAAATCCGGATCCCCGTACTGCGGTGGCCGGGCGGATGCTTTGCCGATGAGTATCACTGGAAAGACGGAATCGGTCCCAAAGAAAACCGGAAAAAGATGATCAACACCCATTGGGGCGGTGTCCTGG
The DNA here is from genome assembly GCA_902767335.1 of uncultured Lachnospiraceae bacterium. GTDB lineage: Bacteria > Bacillota > Clostridia > Lachnospirales > Lachnospiraceae > Merdiplasma. The sequence goes on along the minus strand of CACXHD010000228.1, from coordinate 17,526 downwards.
AAGACAACAGCTTCGGCACACATGAATATATGGAACTGTGCCGTCAGCTCGGCTGCGAGACGTATGTGAACGGCAATCTCGGCAGCGGAACGGTACAGGAGATGTCGGAATGGGTCGAATACATGACCTTTGACGGCGTATCCCCGATGGCGGACCTTCGCGCGAAAAACGGCCATCCTGAACCCTGGAAGGTGGATTTCTTCGGCGTGGGCAATGAAAATTGGGGCTGCGGCGGCATGATGACGCCGGAGTTTTACGCGAATGAATACCGCCGTTATCAGACCTACGTCCGCCAGTATCAGGGCGGAATTGATATGGAACACAATATCGACACGCCGGATGTCATCCGGAAAATTGCCTGCGGCCCGAATGTCGATGACACAGAATGGACGGAAGGCGTAATGAAGACCCTCTTCCGCCACTGCCCGAACAAATTCCACGGCAACACGGACGGCCTTTCCCTCCATTACTACGTGCATCCGGAAGGATGGGACATCAAGGGAAGCGCCACGGATTTTGATGAAAAAGTCTGGTACAAGACGCTTGCGAAAGCGCAGTATATGGAAGATCTGATCTCCATGCACGCAGCGGTCATGGATCAGTTCGATCCGCAGAAAAAGGTTGGCATGATCGTGGATGAATGGGGCACCTGGTTTACCGTGGAGCCGGGAACTAATCCGGGATTCCTGTACCAGCAGAACACCATGCGCGACGCTCTGGTAGCCTGCATCACCCTGAATATTTTCAACAAACACTGCGACCGGGTGAAAATGGCCTGCATCGCGCAGATCGTCAATGTTCTTCAGTCTGTACTCCTGACGGAGGGTCCCCAGATGATCAAGACGCCTACCTGGCATGTTTTCCGTCTGTTCAGGGATCATCAGGATTCAACCCTTGTACAGAGCCATATCGATACCGAGCAGATCGGCGAGGATGAAGAATATATGGTTCCGAATCTTTCCGAATCGGCTTCGATCGATGCAGAAGGTAAGCTTCAGATCACGATCGGCAACCTCTCCGTCTCGGAAACATATCCCGTGGACACACAGATTGCCGGATTTGCAGCGAAGAAAGCAGCTGCCCGGATCCTCACCGGAGAGATGCATGACAAGAATACCTTCGATGATCCGGACGCAGTGAAATCTACTGCATTCGATGTGAAGCTTCAGGACGGAAATCTTTCGTTTACGATCCCGCCCTGCAGTGTCGTACAGATCACACTGGAGCAGTAATCTGCATTCACTTACGCCGCACGGATGCGGCGCAGCAGACGGGAAAAGCGAAGTTTCCTTTCCCGTTTGCGACAGCATTCAAAGCGGCATCCTGCCTCAGCGTTTTTACAAACCGACAGGATGCCGCTTTGTTATCGTCAACAGTTGAAAATTGTCTGCGGCAGGTCTTTGTCAACGGCAATTAATCGTCTGCGGCAGATCTTTGTCAACGGCAGATAACTGTCTATGGCAGTTAATCAGCAACATAAGAAACAGGAAGGGTCAAACCCTATCATACAGGAGAACGCACTATGAAACAGAAAAAAGCCTTGTCAGCAGCCATCCTGGGCCTGTGTCTATTTGCAGGCTTCTTCTCTCTCACTTCCGCAGCCGGAGAGGAAGCAGTTTCTGCTGATACGCAGGAGGAAGCCATTTCTGAAGATACGCAGGAAGAAGCCGTTTTTGAAAACACGCAGGAGGAAGCCATTTCTGAAAACACGCAGGAAGAAGCCGTTTCTGAAAACACGCAGGAAGAAGAAGGTTCCGCACTGAAGAAAACCGTTCATGTCTGCGTGCACGATCCGTCCATATTTGAAGATTCCGACGGCACCTTCTATGTCCTCGGGTCTCATACAGCCTCCGCCTCTTCCACTGATCTGATTGAGTGGAAGCAGCTGAACTTTGATTATGGGAACGGAAAGGGAATTCCCTTTTACGGAGATCTGGAAGAAACGCTGGAAGAACCTTTCCGGTGGGCAGGCTGTGATGACGGCGACTGCATCGGCAGCTATGCCGTCTGGGCCCCGGACATCATCTACAACCCGTACTATCAGTGGGAGGACGGGGACTCCGGCGCTTATATGCTCTATCTGTGCTGCTCTTCCACCTGGCGCCGGTCCTGCATCGCATTCCTCGTATCAAAGGAAATGAACGGAACTTATACATATGGAGATACGATCGTCTATTCCGGATTCACGAAAAGCGGTGAGACCGACGGAAACAGCAGCCGCGACACCTCCTGGGACAATGATTATCTGAATCTGGAGGAGCTGACACAGCTTGGCGCCGAAAACGGCGGAATCGATGAGATCAGCGACAACTGGTTCAATATGGACGGCAGCTGGAACCATCTGTACGCGCCGAACGCAATCGATCCGAATCTTTTCTTCGACGCATCCGGCGAGAAGCTGTACATGTCCTATGGTTCCTGGTCCGGCGGTCTTTTCCTTCTGGAACTGGATCCGGCGACGGGACTTGCGCTCTATCCCGGCGTTGACTCTGTCGATGAAGTCAGCGGCAATTATGTGGACCGATATTTCGGGATCCACTTGGTCGGCGGAGATCATCAGTCCGGAGAAGGTCCGTACATCACCTATGATGCCGAGACCGAGTATTATTATCTGTACTGCACCTACGGCGGACTGATGGCGGAAGGCGGCTATAATATGCGCCTGTTCCGGTCGAAAAATGTTGCCGGTCCGTATCTGGATGCAGCAGGAAATAACGCCGCGGACAACCGCAAGAGCGGGGATCGTTACGGAATCAAACTGATCGGCAACTATTCCTTCTACAACCAGACTGGCATGCGTGCAGCAGGACACAACTCCCAGCTGAACGCTTCTGACGGAAGCCGCTATCTGGTCTATCACCAGCGTTTTGACGTCAAACCGCAGCTGGAAGCCCATGAGGTGCGGGTCCGCCAGCAGTTTATGAATGAGGACCAGTGGCCGGTCACAGCCGTGTATGAATACCGCGGGGAACAGCCGGAACACTATGATTCTTCTCAGATTGCCGGAACCTACGAATTCATCTGCCACGGCAATAAAACAGACGGTGACATGCTGCAAACACAGATCATTCTTCTTGAGGAAGACGGAACCATCAGCGGCGCCCTCGAAGGCACCTGGGAAAAATCCGACTCCGGAAAAGAATATGATTATGCTACAATCAAGATCGGCGACGTCACGTACAAAGGCCTGTTTTTCCTGCAGCATAAGGAAAACCAGGATCCGGATCCCGTGATGACCTTCTCCGCGGTCGGCGATGACAACACTTGTATCTGGGGCAGCATGGCCGGCGAAGAAAACGGTGAAATGTTTGCTTCCATGACCGCCGATGCCCTGAAGAAAGTCATCCTCGATACCGTGAAGGAACATGGGACGCTTCCGGACGAGTTGATGAACTGCGGCATCGAATGGAAATCCGCCGATGAAAACGTGATCACCAATGAAGGCGAGATCCTGACTCCTTCCGAAAAGACAAAAGTTGATCTGACGGCCGTGATCACCAGCGGTGACACCGTGCTTGAGCAGACCTATCATGTGACTGTGAAGCCGTGAGTTTTTGTGGATGTGCCTGGATGAAAGCCTGAAGGAAGTCTGAAGGAAGCCTGAAGAAAGCGCCGCTCCGGCTGTTGCTTCCTTTGGCGGAGCGCTTCTCCGGAGGCCTGTTGAAAATGACGCTCTGCTCCGTGCTTCGCAGCCGGCTCTGCGGAAATACGGCTCCGGGCGCCGGCTTTCCCAGGCGGATCTCCCATCGGAATACCGGAAAAAAGAAAAGATAGACAAAGAAAAGATAGACTATGAAAACGGAAAAAACAACCGGCATGGAGCACTGTCTGAAATGCCTTCTGCAGGAAATCGATGAAGAAGAATATCTCAGCAAGCTGAAGCGGGTCATCCTGATGATGAAGCCCTATGAACGGGCATCGGAAAAAGAAACGGAGCGGCGTCTGCTCATCTGCAAACAATGCGACTATCTGAACCGGGGTACCTGTCTGGCCTGCGGATGCTATGTGGAACTGCGCTCAGCAATGCGCCACGGAACATGCCCGTATAAGAAATGGAATTGAAAGGAACCTGACAATTATGAATGCGGAAAATTTCAAAAAAACCGAATGGAACAAACCCTTTATTGAACAGCGGGCAGACCCGTACATTCTGCACGCGCCGGACGGCAGTTTCTATTTTACCGCTTCCGTTCCCGCCTATGACCGGATCGTGCTGCGACATTCAGACACTCTGGCCGGCCTGGCATCCGCGGAGGAAGTCACCGTCTGGAAAAAGCACGAATCCGGAATTATGAGCATCCATATCTGGGCTCCGGAACTGCATTACCTGAAAGGTGAATGGTATATCTATTACGCCGGCGGCGACAAAGATGATGTCTGGGCGATCCGCCCCTATGTTCTTAAATGCACCGGCCAGGATCCGGTCTGCGACCCCTGGGTCGAGATGGGGCTCCTGAAGCGGGCAGACGACTTCTGCTTTAACGACTTCTCACTCGACATGACCGTATTTGAGCACAGAGACCGTATGTATGTCATCTGGGCGGAAAAGGTCAATCAGGGCAAAAAGATTTCCAGTCTGTATATTGCAGAGCTCTCGTCTCCGACCGAGCTGAAAACCGCCCAGGTTCTCCTGACCACGCCGGATTACGACTGGGAGCGGATTGGTTTCTGGGTCAACGAAGGCCCTGCCGTCATGAAGGCAGACGGAAAAATCTTTGTCACCTACTCGGCGAGCGCAACCGGCGCCTGCTACTGCATGGGCATGCTGACCATCCCCGAGGATGCAGATCTGCTCGACCCCAGAGCCTGGACAAAAGAACGCCAGCCGGTGCTTACAACCGATGAGAAATTCGGCCTCTATGGCCCGGGTCACAATACCTTCTTCACCGACGAGGAAGGAAAGCTGGTCACCTCCTACCACGCAAGACCCTACAATGAAATCATCGGCGATCCGCTGTACGATATCAACCGGCACACCTATCTGATGGATGTTCCGGTCATCGACGGCAGGCCGGTCTTCCGGTATGAGAACAACCGGTGAGTCACAGGGACGTTGTTTCTGACTCATTTCTCTGAGCTCACGCGGCTCACAAATATGTTTTTTTCCGGCGGGCGAATCTGCTTTTTAAACTGCATTCGTCCGCCGGGCTTTTTCGACGAAGGGGCTGTGAAAAAAGTATATAGATAAAAGCGTGTCCATCTTCCGGCAAACAGATCCGTGTCGAAAAGACACACCTGCAATTCAAATGCAACTCCCTAGCCACTCTCTTTAATTCACACGAACCTTCACCCTGGCCATCACGCCGTTCTGGGCATAAACGTAAACATAGCACGTTCCTTTCCGGACTCCCTTCACGACACCTTTGGCGGAGACAGTGGCAATTTTCCTGCTGCTGCTTTCATAGGCAAGCTTCCGGTGAACTTTTACCTTGAGCTTTTTACTTGCAGGATTTGCTCTTGCAGTAATCCTGATCTTTTTTCCGGCCTTTACTGTCAGCGTTTTCTTATTTACCGTGACCGACTTATGATTCCCTGCCTTTCCACCGGCTGTCGCTACATGGATGGTCTTCGATGTCGCAATTGCCTTCCCGTTTTTGACGGCTACAATCAGGTATTTGTAATAGGTCCCCTTCTTGAGCTTCTTCTGTGTGAACGACGTTCCTTTTACGGTTTTCAGCCTTTTATATTTATTCTTCTTCCCGCACTTATTCCCGTACACAACATATGAATTTGCACCCTTGACATTTTTCCATTGCAGCGTAACGGAATTCTTCTTCGCACTCTTCATCCGTGCCTGAAGCAGTCCATACTCGGCGCCTTTGGGGTCTGTGTCGGATTTCAGAGTCAGGATTTTCTTCTCCTGGGCGGCTGCTGTCGGCGCTGCCGATTCATTGATCGGTTCTGCGGTCTGCACCGTCTGCTCCGCGGCAAGATTTTTGTCTGCTGTCTTTTTCACAGTTTCCAGTTTTGTTAATGCCTTTTCCTTATCTCCTGCGGATGCGCTTTCATCTTTCAGCACCGCCTTTGCATCACGGATCGCTTCTTCTATGGCCTTCTGATCTGACTCCGAATACTGTCCGGTATCTGTGTTTTCCAGTTCGTTAATTTCCTCCTGCAAATCGTTCGTCACAGGCTCCGGTTCCTTGACAATCGAGAAGGAAATTCTTCTTGTCCCTGTATAGTTTCCGATCCCGGTAATGACAGCGTATCCCGTCCCCTCCTTCGTGTTGTCACTGTATATTACCGTGATTTCGTCCGATGTCAGCGTCGCTGTCCCGTCTTTTACCGTGACCGGAGGCTTTACCACACTTCCGCTTTCTTCCGTCAGTGTCTGTTCCGGGATATCATCAACGGTGACAGAAGCGTCGGTAATCTCTTTGCTGAGAATATGAAACTCCGTTGTCCTGGACCCGGTGTAGTTTCCGTTCCCGGTGATGGTCACGACTGCGGTTCCCGCATTCACATTCCCGGTATAGGAAAGCTTGAAATCCGTCTGGCTGACCAGGCGTTTTCCATTCCCGGTTACGACCGGGACCGGTGTACAGGCACTGCGGTTATAGGTAACGTCCTCCGGAGCAGTAACTGCAAACCCGTTCGAATTGATATCCGCTTTTCCGATGTTGAACGTACCCTGCACGCTCCCCGTAAAATGACTGTCCTGCGCCGTGACAATCACAGCGGCCTTCCCTGCATTTATATTATTCCGATATTCCACGGAATACTGCTCCGGCGGAAATACATTTCCGTTCAGGGTGACCGTCACCTCCGGTTTCTTTTCGGTCCCGTCATATGTATAAGCGGTTGGGTTCACGCTAACCTTCGCCCCGGTAATCGGAATTCCGCTGATGGTATAAATCTTATCTGTGCTGCCGGAATAGTGACCGTTTGAAGCAGCGCGGATCGACACACTGTAACTGCCCGGCTCTGTACCGCCCGGATTTGCAGTGACCGTATAGTCCGTTCCCTCCCGCAGTGTGAAATCTCCGTTTTTCACTGTGAACTCCGGCTTCTGCAAGGATCCGTCATATGTGAAACCAGCGGGACTGAGCACAATCATGTCACTGCTCAGACTCTTCGGGGTAATCGAAAATCTGGTCTCCTGTGCGACGGTGCCCCTGTAATTGCCGATGCCGTGGACCTTAAAATATGCCTCTCCGATTTCCGCATTATCATAATAATTTACATAGTAGTCCGTCCCCTCTTGCAGCGTTTTCCCGTCCAGCGTCACCGTCGGCGACTGTGTAATGCTGTTTCCGGTATATTCCCTGTCCGTAAAGCCCGTCACGGATGCCCTTGCAATATCCTTTCTTGTATTCCCGATATTCAGGATTTTTGTGGCTTCCCTGAAAAACATGCTCTCTGGCTGTTCTTCTTCCGAGCAGTCCAGTTCGATCAGATAATCCCCGTCCTCCGTTGGTGTGAATTCCGTAATCAGATACATGGAAGGTGTGATCGCCTCTTCAAAATACTGATAATCGAACCAGACAACCCTGTTTCCCTTCTTCACCCGGATGTACAGATAATGAATCGGATCCATCACCGACGTCCGGCTGATCGCCGCGCTGATCAGAATTTTCTGATTCACGTTGAAGTTTTCCGTAAACATCTGCTGCTCATTAAATGTAAGGATTCCGCGGTCAGACGATGAACTGAGATAAAAATCTTCGATGGAATACGATCTTATGACCGTGTCCTTGAAATTTCCCTGCCCCGTAATCATGACATACGCCGTTCCCAGCTCTGTATTGTTTCTGTACGAGAGCGTATACTCCGTCGATAAAAGCCTTTTCCCGGCATAGTAAATCATCGGAGACTGATAAATCGGGTTGCTGGCTTTATAAATAAAATTTTTGATATTGGTGATTTCCGTATTGACCATCGAAACCGGACGGATCTGAAAGGATACACTCACCGTTCCGGTATAATTTCCTCTCCCAGTGACCGTAACGGATGCCGGACCGGCATTGAGATTATTCCCCCAGGAAAGGGAATAGTCCGTCCCCAATGTCAGCTCCGTTCCATTCACCCGGACAACGGGAGACGGCATAATGCGCTCTCCCGTATAGTCCACATCCGGGATCGTTTCGATCTCGGCACCGGACAGATCCACCTTCGTGGCCGCAGCCGCAGGACATGCCAGAATCAGTATCCATACAAAAACGAAAAGGAACGGCGTAAATAACAGACGGCCATATGACATCCCTGCGCTCTGCTTCATCGTACTATGCTTCATAGTTTTATGCTCCATAGTTCTATACCCCACAATTCTGTGCTTCATGGTTCTATGCTCCATGGTTTTATGCATCATATTTGTCAAAGCATTCATGACCGCACCTCCTTAAAGAGTATCAAGGAAACACGGATGGCAGCCGTGTTTCCTGATCATCTTTTGACAAAGCACTTCCCTGAATCATGCCAGTTTACATATTTAATTGAAATATTGCAGAAAAAATGTGATGTGTTTCGACCTGATGTTTTTTGGATTTGTTATCTGATATTTCTGCATGTATACAGTATATTTCATATACAAATAAAGTGCAATAAGAAAAAAGTTGGTCTTATCTATGGAATAACGTTTCCTTCAAAGAGCAGAACTTGTCGGCAATGCATACCAGCACAGCCTCTTTGCTCTTTGGCAGTGCCAGCGGCGTAAGCGGCCACATATGGCTTTCGATGATGTTTTTCTCCTTCTCGGTCAGCTCGAAGTCCCGTTCGGCATTTTGTTTTGCCGTTTCCGGATGTGTGAGGCCATGCCAGTGTCCATCGTGATGATGCCAGTCATACAGGAAATAATCATGCAGGAAGGCTCCCTTCACCAGTTCTTTCTCGTTTACGGACAGATGAAGTCCCTTTGCAATCTTATAGCTGGTTCTGGCAACGCTTTTACAATGATCGTAGGTGTTGATTTTACCGTGCTGGATAAATTCCTTCATTTTCTTGATTTTGTCATTGTTTTCCAGCTCATCCGCAAGAATCCTGAAATCATTCTCCACTTTCGACGTAGTCTTTTCCGTCTTTTCGTCCGCAGTCTTAACCGTGTTCTTCTCTGTAATCGTTTCTGCAGTCGTTTCCGTATTCATCTCTGTAGACGTTTCCGTGGCCGTCTCTATAGTGTTTTCCGTCTTCGTCTCTATAGTATTTTCCGTAGTCTTAACCGTATCCTTTCCCGTATTCTTCGCAGTATTCATCATCATATTATCAGAAATGCGTTCATACTGCCGCGGCGGCAGTCTTCGCATTGATTTCATCCTCGCACGCCTGCATTGCGTTCAGCGTCTTCTGCAGCAGTTCATCCAGCTCCCATCCGAGCATCTGAGCGCCCTGGGCAATCACTTCCCGGCTGCAGCCGGCCGCAAATCCTTTACTTTTGTATTTCTTTTTGAGGGACTTAAGTTCCATGTCCTTCGTACTTTTCGACGGGCGCATCAACGCCGCTGCCCAGATCAGTCCGGTCAGTTCATCACTTGCAAACAAGATCTTCTCCATCTGGTGCTCAGGCTTCACATCCACAGTAATACCATATCCGTGGCAGACTACACTGTGGATGATATCCTCGCTCACGCCGCCGTCCCGCAGAAGCTCCGGCGCCTTCAGACAGTGTTCTTCCGGATACAGTTCAAAATCGATGTCATGCAGCAGACCGACCATTCCCCAATGATCCGCTTCTTCCGCATATCCCTGGTCTTCCGCAAACCATTTCATCACCGCTTCGACCGTAATCGCATGCTGAATGTGAAACGGATCCTTGTTATACTTCTTCAAAAGTTCAAATGCTTCATCTCTTGTCATCATCATACCCTCTGATCCTCATGATCAATCCCAATCCTGCGGCCTGCCCTGTCTCAGGGAAGCGCTGCGTCGCTCAGTGTTTCCTAAGTATAAAATCTGCAGAAGAATCTGTCAAAGAAGAATCTGCCAAAGAAGAATCTGCCAAAGAAATACCTGGCCGGTCGAGCACAGAGCGCCGGACCACCAGCTCAGGTTTCAAAATCGTCTTATGCTGCCTGCTTTTATACCCGATTTTTCCGCTGATCAGCTGCCTGGCTGCAATCCGGCCCATCTCCTCCATCGGCTGGCGAATCGTGGTCAGCGGCGTTTCAAGCAGCTCATCCATGAAAATATCATCATACCCGATGACCGAAATATCTTCGGGAACACGATATCCGCTTTCGGACAATGTTCGCATGGCTCCGATCGCCATCATGTCGTTAAAGGCAAAAATAGCGTCAATCTTGATGCCCCGGGCCAGAAGCTTTCCGGCAGCCTCCCGGCCGCTCTCGAAATTATACCGTCCTTCCGCGACATAAAGCGGATCACTTTGCAGCCCATTCTCCCGGAGTGCTTTTTCAAAACCGTCCAGTCTCTGCCTGGAATCGATCAGATTCAGAGGTCCGGTGATGCAGGCTATCTTCCGATGCCCTTTCCGGATCAGATAATCCGCTGCCAGATATCCTCCTTCTGTGTGATCGACACTGATAATCCCGCAGGTTCTGGTATCGACATAGCGGTCCACAAACAGATAGGGGATATGTTCTCTGCGCAGAAAATCCGTACATTCCCTGGCCATCTCTTCCGTTGTCTCGGATGCCATGCCGAAAATCACGCCGCTCGCGCCTTTGTCCGCCAGCATCCGCAGGTTTTTCATTTCCTGCTCATGACGGTCGTTGGAATTGCACAGGATCACATTCCAGTTGTTCTTCTGGCATTCATCCTCCGCCCCTTTCGCCAAAGCGGAAAAGAAGCTGTTGCTGATATCAGAGATTGCCAGACCAATGGTATCTGTCGTACCCTTCACCAGGCTCACGGCCACAAGATTTTTCCGATAATTCAGTTCCTGCGCTGTCTCCAGAATCTTCTGCCGGTTCTCGGCGGAAACACGGCAGGGGCGGTCATTGAGTACCTGTGAAACGGTGGTAACTGACAATCCCGTTGCTTCCGCAATCTGTTTTAATGTCGTACGCACGGTTTTCTCCTTTCCTCAGGCTGATTTTTCGAAAAAACCCCTTGCACAAACCGGGACAGGGGCGATCCTCTGTCCCGGCCGTTGTCGGATACAAATCATTTGGAATCCATTTCCGCCAACCTGCGGAAACTCTGGTTGATACCATGTTGCCTCTCATCCTTGAGCGCGCTGTGCGCTCAACTCCGCCTGCGGCGGGGCTTTCGAAGGATGCCTGCATCTGCGCCGCACTGCGGTCTGCCGGCAGTTCTGAGGAAATTCCGGTTCAATCTGAATTTCCTCAGAATCATCGGCGAAGCGCCTTCCGGATCATCGAATAAGATAATCGACCATGTTCCCGAACAATGTCGGATAATGCTCCCAGTTGCAGAATTCCGGCGGTGCCCAGTGCGGCGCGCAGTCCGTGGAAAATACGCCGCAGCGCCCTTTTCCGAAATCACAGAATGCGATGAACGGATCTCCGCATACCGTGGCAACCAGCTCGGAACCCTCTTTCAGCACCGACTTGTTATACCCGAGGACAAACGGCCACTCTCCCTCAATTCCTTTCATGACCGGATGCTCCGGATTCACCGTCACCGGAACCACGCCCTCGCAGTGTTCCATACGATCGTCATAGGGGAACAGCTGTACCGGAAGTACATCCTGCACACTGGTATGGCACCATTTGCCCTGGCCGCCGATCCCTGAGAAGGTCATATAGCCGCCGACCATGAGCAGGCCGCCGCCCTCCTCCACATACTGCTTCAGCAGATCGCAGCGGTTCGGTTTGCGGACGCTGGCGGCAAAGGTGATGGGCGGCACCAGCAGGGTATCCGCTCCGACATCCGACAGGATGATGCAGGCATATTCTTTCAGACCTTCCAGAGTAAACGGGAACTCTTCCGCCGCTATATGATTCGGCATATAGACAAATTCATATCCGGCCGCTTCGATCGCCTTGTCAATCCAGCCCAGTCCTGTCTCGTACTTTGATGAAAAGAAATTGTTAAATCCCTTTACCTCCATCGTTGTCGCGGTCCAGGATTCTCCCACAAGCAATACTTTTTTCATCTTTTTTCTCCTCGTAATTCAGTCGGAACACATTCATACAAGCTGCGTCTTTGCCAGGCTGCGTCTGAGCCTGACTGCATCTCAACCAGTAAAATGTTCTCACGCCTTCAGCATCTTTTCCACAAAGCGGGTCATGCCTGCATTCATCAAAATCGACAGGATCAGGATCAGCCCGGTGATGGCCAGAATCCAGATCGAATTGATCCCTGCCATCTGCAGACCGGAGTTCAGCATAGTGATAATGACCGTTCCGACAATGACGCCGCTCAGATGGCCTCTGCCGCCCTGGACAGCGCTGATGCCGCCGAGCATCGCCACCGTAATGGCGTTCATTTCCATCCCGCTGCCGGCATCCGCCCGCGCGGTCATCAGCCAGGAGCAGTTGATCACTGCACCGCAGGCCGCCAGAAGTCCTGCCAGTACAAACACGAAAAAGATCGTCTTTTTCGTCTTCACCGACGCAAACTTCGCCGCCTCGGCATTGTCCCCGGTCAGATACACTTCGCGTCCGAACCGCATGCGGTAAATCAGGAACAGGACCGCTGCCAGCACCGGAATCACGACAAAGAGAATCTGGTTGGGAATGCCGAAGGTCTGTTTCAGGGAAAGCCATTCAAAGCTCTCCGGAAAGCCGCTGATCGCCACACCGTTGGTAATATACAGAGCCAGCGAGGCGTAGGCATACTGTGTCCCCAGCGTAACAATCAGCGACGGCATATTGAAAATACCCACCATCACTCCGTTCAGAGCGCCCATGCAGCAGCCGGCGGCCAGTGTTATGATCAGCGACAGAAACAGATTTCCGGTCGCCCGGTAAAACCAGCCCAGCGTGACGCAGGAAAGGCTGACGATCGATCCGATGGAAATATCAATGCCGCCCGGGATGGACATGATCACCAGCGCTTCTCCGACCGCAAGCAGGAACAACGTTGCTCCGAACTGCAGGATCTCCACCAGATTCCGGATCTTCATAAAGCTCGGATTTAGAATGGTCAGGATCAACAGCTCCAGGATCAGAAGAAGTACCAGGAATTTCGCACGGCTCCTGGCCATGGAAAGCATTAACTTTTTCATGTCTGTCCCTCCTCTCCCGTCACTCCTTTTCTTGCGCGGCGCATGACGGACAGCGAATCAAAGAGCACGCAGATAATCATCAGACTGCCGATGAAGAAGTTCTCCAGCAGCGACGGAATGCCCATAATAACAATCCCGTTCTTCAAAAATCCGATGAAAAACACGCCGGCCAGTGTACCGATCACACTGCCGCGCATGCCGCTGCCTTTTGCCCCGATCCCGCCGATGGTCACCGCTGCGATGCACTGGATGGCTGTCGTACTGCCGATGGTCATCTCGACACTGCCCATACGGGCAATATACAGCAGGCCTGTCAGCCCGGCCAGCGCACCGGTGATGCAATAGGCCGTCAGGCGGATCCGGTCCGCATTAATACCGGAAAGCCGGGCTGCGTTCTCATTGCAGCCGATGGCGTAGATATGCCGCCCAAACCGGGTATACATAAAAATGTAATAGAAAACCGCATAGATCCCGAGCACCAGAAACAGCAGCACCGGAATGCCCGCCACTTTCATGGTCGTGATTCCCCGGAAGGACGGTTTGAGGCTGGTCAGCCATTTTCCGCCGAGAAGGCCGAAAATCACAGCTTTCCAGATGTTTCCCGTTGCCAGCGTCGTCAGCATGTCCGGAATATGAAACTTCGCGATGATCACGCCGTTGACCGCTCCCACACAGATCCCGATGACAGCTGCGGCAAGAATGATCAGCAGCGTATTCATATCCCGTTGGATCATATTGCCGGTCACCACAGAGACCACGCCCATGACCGCGCCTACCGACAGATCAATGCCGCCCAGCAGCATGCAGATCGTCATACCGATGCTGATGATGGCAATCTCCGTGTTGTTCTGCACCACCCGCGCAAAGTTCACCGGGTGGAAGAAATTCGGCACGAACACAGAAAACAGAATGATTTCCGCAGCCAGCAGGAACAATGCAAAGAATTCCCGGCGGGTGGGATGCGGAATATATTTTTTGAACATGTTCTCCCTACCTCCCCACTACTCAGAAACGCCGCACCAGTCCAGAATGATCGAAGCAATTACCTTGGCACACTGAATATATTCAGGAATCTCGATATGTTCATCCGATTGATGGCAGAGCTTTGAATCGCCCGGTCCCAGGTTGATGGTGGGAATGCCTACGTTGCAGAACCATCCCATATCCGTATGGGCGCAATTGCCCTCGACGATCGCATCCGGGCAGAGATCCTGCAGGCAGGAAACGGTCACCTTGAAGAAATCCTCGGTGTCGAAGGTTTCCCCGCAGTCCGCATCCAGAATCCATTCAATTCTCGGCGGGTTCGCTTTCAGGTACGGATCCGTTGCTGCGATGGCAGCGACAAAATCTTCAATCTCCTTCTTTACCTTGCCGCCCAGACCGTTTTCGTCCTTGTCCTGCGGCAGATACTGGGCATCGAAGGTCAGCTCGGCATGGTTTGCAAACGTAGTCGGATACTCCCCGGCTTCAAACTGGGCAAACTTGATCTGGCAGGGAATCGGCAGATATTTATGCGCCTTGGTATGCGCCCAGTTTTCGTTGAAGGATTTAAAATACTCGAGGATATATGCAGCTTTATCGATGGCGTCCACCGCGCCGCCTTCCTTCCAGTCCTGACGTTTGAGTTCGATGTGGCCGGCCTGCCCCTCGACAATGATTTTTCCCCAGAGAATTCCCCGGCAGAGCGGCGCCAGATTCATATGGGTCGGTTCCGTGATGATGCAGCCGTCCGCGCGGTATCCTCTCGCGACCAGCGCCAGGGTTCCCATGCCGCCGGCTTCCTCATCCACCACCGTGCCGATCCGGACGTCTCCCTTCAGGCGGATGCCGCATTCCCGGATCGCCTTGACCGCCATGGTCATGGCCGCAATGCCGCCCTTCATATCGACCGATCCGCGTCCGTAGATGGTATCTCCGACCTGGTCCGCAGAGAACGGATCATGGGTCCATTTGGATCCGGTCTGTACCACATCCATATGGCCGGACAGCAGAATAGATCTTCCGCCGCCCTCCCCTTTCAGTTCTCCGAAGAGATTCGGACGGTCCTCGAAGGTATGGTCCCCGTTATAACCGGCCTTATCCTTATAGTCGATCAGTTCCTGTGCATCCGGATAACTCAGTTCCGTGCGAAAACCCATCTGCTCGATAAACGCCTGCAGGCACCGCTGGGCATTTCCTTCCCCCTTCAGCGACTCCTCGTCGTCAAAATAGGGATTGACACTGGGGATGCGCAGCAGATCTTTCAGCAGGGATACCGCTTCTCCGGTGTGTTCATCGAGCCAGGAATATACAAGCTTTTTATCCATAACTCACCTCACTGTGCGATCCCGCACCAGTCCATGATGATCGAGGCGATCATCTTTGTACAGGTTACCAGGTCCTCTACAGGACAAAATTCATCGGAATGATGCGCCAGCCGCGGGTTTCCCGGGCCGATGTTCATCGTTGGGATGCCCACATTGCAGAACCATCCCATATCCGTGTGGAACCCGATCCCTTCGATGCCCGATTCCGGATGAACCTCTCTGGCACTGTCCACCGCCGTCCGGAAAAACGGCTGGTCGTCCAGGGTTTCTCCGCAGTCGGCATCGATCAGCCACTCAATATGCGGCGGGTTCTCCTTCAGCCAGTCGTCCGTCATGGCAACTGCCGCGACAAAGTCTTCCAGTTCTTTCTGCACCCTGCTGCCCAGACCGTTTTCATCCTTTTCGCGCGGCAGATACTGTGCGTCAAACACGATCTCACAGTGGTTAGCGAAGGTGGTTGG
Source organism: uncultured Lachnospiraceae bacterium (assembly GCA_902767335.1). Taxonomy (GTDB): domain Bacteria; phylum Bacillota; class Clostridia; order Lachnospirales; family Lachnospiraceae; genus Merdiplasma. The sequence continues at coordinate 1,672 of CACXHD010000228.1, read as the reverse complement.
ATATTCCCCGGCATGAAATTCCGCCACATTGATCTGGCAGGGCAGGGACATGTATTTATGCTCCTTGGTAATCGCCCAGTCCTGATTCAGATTTTTGATTGCCCGAAGATACAGCAGCCCTTTCTCAATGGCATCGACCGCTCCGCCGGTCCGCCAGTCTCCCTGCTTGAGCTCGATATGTCCGGCCCGGCCTTCGATCACGATTTTTCCCCACAGGATGCCCCGGCAGAGCGGCGCAATCTGCAGATCCGTCGGTTCCGTGATAATGCAGGCATCCGCCCGGTGTCCGGCCGCCATCAGCGCCAGCGTTCCCATGCCGCCGGCTTCTTCATCCACCACCGTGGCAATACTGACGTCTCCGTTCAGCGAAAAGCCCGCCTGACGGACTGCCTTCAACGCCATGGTCATGGCCGCAATGCCGCCCTTCATATCCACAGCTCCCCGGCCGTAGATTTTCCCGTCTGTCAGTTCGCCCGAGAAAGGATCATGCGTCCACTTCGACCCTCTCTGGACCACATCAATATGGCCCGAGAGCATCAATGAGCGGCCGCCGCCTGTTCCCTTCATCTTCCCGATCAGATTGGGCCGGTTTTCAAACCGATGATCCGCGTAATAGCCAGGCTTGCCTTCATACGCCTTCAGTTCCTGTGCATCCGGATACTCAAAATGTGTATCCATCCCCATCTCATTCAGGAACTCGCGAAGGGTCTCCTGGGCTTTCTGCTCGCACTGATACTGCGGATCCTCATCGAAATACGCATTCACACTCGGCTGGCGGATCAGCTTCTGTAGCAGACCGGTGATCTCCGACGTGTGCTCATCAATCCAGCGATAAACGATCTCCTTGTTGTTCATCTTGACCTCTTCCCTCTATTCCTTCAAATCCAGTGCATATTTCAGGATATTTTTTTCCGTGGCTTCCTCTCTGGAAAACCTGGCAGTAATCTTTCCGTTATGCATGGTGATCACCCGGTCCGCAAGCGCCATAATCTCCGGAAGGTCCGAAGAGATCAGGATCACCGCGATGTTTTCCTGTGCCAGCTGCATAATATATCGATGGATTTCGGTTTTGGTCGAAACATCGATGCCCCGGGTGGGTTCGTCCAGAATGATGACTTTGGGCTTCTCCATCAGCCATCGGCACAGCAGAACCTTCTGCTGGCCCCCGCCGGAAAGCTGCCCGATCATGTCTTCCTGCGTATTGACCTTAATGGCATACCGGTCAATATTCTCCTGCACCATCTGCTCCTCTTCCTTCCGTTTCATCACACCGATTTTTCCGGAAAGCACATCAAGAAAAGAAGCGCTCATATTTTTGCGTACGTTGTGGGCAAAAAACAGGCCTTGCGTTCCACGGTCCTCCGGGACATAGAAGATCCGTTTTTCAACTGCATCTCCCGTGGAAATATGGCTTATGTCCTCTCCTTCCAGCGTGATGGTTCCGCTCTGAGCACTCGTTTCCCCAAAGATCGCCCGGGCCATCTCCGAACGTCCCGAACCGACCAGACCGTAAAAGCCCAGTACCTCGCCCGGCCGCAGTTCAAAGCTGATGTCCCGGTAGGTTTTGCCGTAACACAGACCGTCCACCTTCAGGACTGGCTCATTCTTTTCATAATCCCGTTTGATATATACATTCCGGTCGATCTTGCGTCCGGACATGGCTTCGATCACT
>CACXHD010000227.1 GCA_902767335.1 uncultured Lachnospiraceae bacterium | reverse complement strand
CATGTCCCGCGAAGCAATCCAGACCTTCCCGCCCAGCAGCTCCAGCTGTTTTGTAATGCTCTTAAGGATCGTCGATTTTCCCGCGCCGTTCGGCCCGATCAGCGTCAGGATCTCCCCACGGTTCAATTCCATGCGGATCCCGTCGATCAGCGTACGGCCCTGGTACCCGACCTGCATATCCTCCGTGTAAAAATACCAGCCGGACATATTCTTCTTCTCTTCTTTCACTTGCTCTGTTTCGCCTGCTTTTCTTTCGTCTGTCCTGCTTTAGCCTGCCCTGCGTGCGCCTGCTTCGTTTTCGCATGCTCTGCCTTTGGCTGCCCTGCTTCCGCCTGCTTTTCTTTCGCCTGCTTTGCCTTTGGCTGCCCTGCCTCCGCCTGCTCTGCTTAAGCCTGCCTTGCTTTTTGCCTGTTTTGCCTGCGTCTGCCCTGTTTTCGTCTGCTATCCTCTCACCCGCTCTTCTTTTACGATTCTTTTACCGTCAGGCCAAGAGAACTTGAGACATAGCATACACTGGAATCATCCATTTTGTTGAGGCGGATTGTGTCTTTTTTTGCTTTGTTCAGGAGGAATTTTCCGCCCGTGATAATCATCTCGGATTCGTTTAAAACCGTTCCATAGTCTCCGGTCGTCGAGAAGGTTCCGCCGGTGATGATCATTGTTCCGCCTTTATAAATTTCATCATCAAAACTGTTTGCGATAATGTAGTTGTCTGTTCCCGTGAATTTTCCGCCGGCGATCACGACCCTGCCATCTGCATTTCTGACACACTGCTGATTCTTGTATGTGGTGAAGGTCCCGCCAAGGATGACCATCTGTCCGCCGCGGCTGCAGTCATTAAAGATCTCTCCATGATACTTTCCGCCTTCAATCGTCAGAACACAGTTCGCACTGCCCAGATTGTCGATGATAAAAGTATAGATATTCTTATAGGTATTCATCCCGCTATAGGTTCCGCCCCGAAGGATTGCCTTCCCGTAATTGTGAATCAGTCCGCGGTTCTTTCCGGCAAATGTGCCTTTCAGGACAGTAAGGGATCCCATGTTCTGAATCGCCGGAAGCTCTTCCAGCCCTCCGTCGTCATTTTCTTCTGAGCCGGCCCCCTGGAATTTGCCGTTTTTCACCAGCATCGTCCCGCTGTTTTTGATGCAGCCGGCGGCTGATCCGCTCAAAACCGTCAGCTTTGCTCCCGACGCAACCGTCGCCGCGCAGTATTTGCTGACAATATTCATGTTTTTGAACGTCACCTGCCCGGACTTCAGCACGAATGCCGTTCCTTCCGCTCCCTTTATGGTATATTTCTTCTTCGCAAAATCGATCGTGATCTTCTTGCCGGCAAGCGTAACCGGTTTGGAAGCGCTGACCGCTTTGATCATCTTCACTGTCTGCCCGTTCTTTGCCGCTTTGACGGCACTCTGCATCGTCTTATACTTCTTCGATCCGATCTGCGCAACATAAGAAGCGGCAAACACATGCATGCTCAGCATGCAGACCATTGACGCAACGAGAAGAAGCATGATACCGGTTTTCTTTCTATTATTTCTGTAGACTTCCATTCTCCTGTCCCTTCTGCCGCAGAATTTGCGGTCTTCAAGCCAATACCCGTTTTTCCTCTTATGCCCGATCAACTTCCGTCAAATGCAAGCCCTCGTTTTCCGGTCATCCGGATTTTTCGCCTTCCGCCTTTTTGCCTTCCGGTTTTTCGCCTTCCGGTTTTTTCGTCTTCCGGTTTTTCGACTTTCGACCGATCAACTTCCGGCAAAAGCAAAGCTTCGTTTTTCGATCATCAGTTTCGTCTTTTGTCCTGGATTCTCGTCTTCCTCCCGGCTTCAAAAGCAAAGCTTCGTTTCTCGATCATCGGTCTCGTCTTCTGTCCCGGATTCCCTTCTATCCCCTCCTTTCCTTCATCTGCCTTCCCCGTATCATCATCAGGATGACCACCGGTGCCCCGAAGATGGCTGTCACAGAGCTGATGGACAGCTCGGTCGGTGAGAACAGGGAGCGGGCCATCAGATCGCTGAACAGACAGAATACCGCGCCGCCCAGGAAGCAGGCCGGCGTCATCAGAATCGGCTTTGCCGATCCAAGTGCCAGTTTGACCAGCTGGGGCACGGCGATCCCGACAAAGGAAATCGGGCCCGCGAAGGCGGTCACACATGCGGACAGGATGCTGGAGAGCAGGATCAGCGCCGCCTTGAACAGCGGGATCCGTACGCCCAGATTGATCGCATAGGCCTCGCCCAGCTGCCAGGCCCCCATCGGCTTGGACAGCCAGAAGACGCAGACCATGGCCGCTGCCGTTACAAGCGCCATGATCCGGACATTGTCCCAGGTCGATCCGGAAAAGCTGCCCATGGACCAGTTATGCAGGTTGACGATATTGGAGTCATCCGCAAACGTCACGGCGAAATCCGTGGCCGCCGAACAAATATAGCTGATCATAACCCCGCAGACCACCAGCATGGACATGGACCGGACCTTCAGGGAGAAGGCCAGCACCAGCCCCATGGAGATCATGGATCCGGCAAAGGCCGCGGCAATCATCCCCGCCGCGCTGACATGTATGCCCCGCCCGAGGCACCAGATCATCACAAACGCCACCACCAGTTTCGCGCCGGAGGAAATCCCCAGGACGAACGGTCCCGCGATCGGGTTGCGGAAGAACGTCTGCAGCAGATAGCCGGATACAGCTAATGCCCCGCCGAGAATTACAGCGGAGCATATGCGGGGCAGACGAATCTGCAGTAATATATTTGCAGCCATTGGATCGTCGGCACCCTCTCTTCCGGACAAAATCCGGAGAATCTGAGCGCCGGTGATGGTCACGCTTCCCGTCCGTAGATTGACAAGGATCAGCAATAACAGGAGCAGAACCAGCCCGGAAAATACCAGCGCGGTTCTCCTCTTTACATTCATTTTACCTCTGTTCATACCGGCAGTAAAGCTGTTCCTTTCAAAATTCATCTGTGTGGGGGCACACCCCATTTCATCTGTGTGGCACACCCCATTACTCTCCACCCGCTTTGGTTCCCCCGGGCGGACTGAAGAGCTGGTTGTCCTGCGATTACGCCGCGGGCTCGAGCGTCGCCGAATCCATATAGATCGTGTAATTGATCTCATGCGGCGTACTCATCGCTACCGTGTCAGCGGTAAAGGGCATATTCCAGTCGAAGCCTTCCACAGGAATCTCAAACACCGAATGGCCGGTTTTTTCATCATATGTGGCTTCAATCTTCTCTTCTCCGAGGAGCGCATAGTCATAGTTTTTGCTGCTCATGACGATCCGGGCCGTCACCTCACCGTCCGCGACGGTAATCTGCGCCGGGGATTCGATGGACGCCTTGCCGGAGCCGCCCTGCAGCACCGCATCGATTTCATAGGTTCCGTCCGCCAGGCCAAGATCGGCGGCGGTCGTCATCTCCAGATCTTTGAAGGCATCCGCCGGAAGCGAATCCGAGCGGAACACCAACGTGCGGTCATACCATTGCTCTTTTTTCTTTGAAAACGCACAGCAGTCAATCCCCTGATCCAGGGCTTCCACCGGTACTGTGAAGGTATGCTGTCCCTCTTCGTTTTCCTCGAAGGGGATATAGTCCTCCTCGGACGCCTCTGCCGCCTCTTCACCGGTCCCCATGTAAAGGTAAAGATATCCGGTGCCCGACATCGTCATGACCGCCGTCATCCCGTCCTCGCCCACCGCAAGGACAGCATCTTCAATCTTAAACATAGAGGAGCTGGAATCCACCTGTACCGGATATACCCCGTTCTCCAGTGCGTCAGCGGCGATCGGGACCATCCAGTCTTCCACGACATTTTCAACCTCAGCCATGTCCGATCCCGACGCGATTGCAGAAAAGTCCTGGTTTGATTCTGTCTTCTGTGTAGTCTCCGTTGTCTGTGTCTCCGCTTCCGCCGCGACTGCCGGAGACGCCTGTTCTGTTTCCGCTTCCGCCGCGGCTGCCAGTGACGCCTGTTCTGTCTCCGCTTCCGCCGTGGCTGCGGAACCTGACGTAAAAATGCCTGCGGTCAGACCTGCCGTCAGCATACATCTCACCAGCAGACGAACTCTGCTTTTGCTTCTCATATTCTTTTCCTCATCATTTCATGAAATGATTTTCAGCCGGCACCTGTGTGGGGTCAGGTCCCATTACGTGGTTCCCCAAAGCGGACTGGAAGGGCAGGATGCTTGAGCTTCGTCCGCTCGCTTTGCTTCCCCGGGCGGACTGAAAGAGCTGATTGCCTTGCCTTCGTCCGCCCGCTTTGCTTCCCCGGGCGGACTGATAGAGCTGGTTGCCCTGGCTTCGTCCGCCCGCTTTGCTTCCCCGGGCGGACTGAAGGAGCTGGTCACCCCTCAGCAGGGTCAAACCCTGCGCTTCGCATTTTTGCTGCGATTCCGCCCCTGCGTTTCGCTGCGGTTACTCTTCCTCAATCCAGCGTATCGATTGCTTCGCGAGTATGTTCCACATAGAGGTCCTGAACTGCATCGAAGGAGCCAAGACCTCTGAGCAGGCAGGTCACCTCATAGCCGGCATCTTCCAGCTGGCTCTTCCAGGAATCCTCCTCGTCACCGGCCATGTCATTGTTGGCGTGGTCGCCGGCAACGACCATCAGCGGCTCCAGAACCACTTTGGTGTAGCCTTTTCCTTCCATCGCTTTCATGACATCCTCAAGAGACGGCTCTGCCTCCACGGTTCCGATATAGTAGTTTTCAAAACCGTCCTGCGTCAGCAGATCCTGCATCTGGGCGTAAATCTTATTGTACTCATGCTCGGTACCGTGACCCATGAAAACAATCGCGGTTTCTCCGTCATCATAATCTGCGGTTTCGGCCGTGATTTCCTCTTCGACCGCCTTGAAATCCTCATCGCTTGTCAGCAGCGGCTCCGCAATCACGATATTCTCGAAGGCGTCTGCATATTCCGCCAGTTCTTCCATCAGCTCATCATATTCAAACCCATGCATCAGATGAGTCGGCTGGACAACCAGATTTTCAACTCCGTTATCGATTGCCCGCTCCAGCGCTTCATATACATTGTCCATGTGAATCCCGTCACGACGCTCGATATGATCAATGATGATCTGAGCCGTGAACGCTCTGCGCACGGAGTAATCCGGGAATGCCTCCTCAATGGCACTCTCGATCGCACCGATGGTCTCCCTGCGGCTGTCGTTGAAGCTGGTACCGAAGCTGACCACGAGAATCTCATTTTTCCCGATCTCATCCTGATTTCTGGGATCGTCCAGGGATGCATCCCCTGTATCGTAGTTTTCTTCTTCCTCTTCCTCTTCGTCGGCATCTTCCATCAGCTCTGTCTCATCCGTCGTCACCTTCAGAATTTCGTTCTTCTCTGAGGATTCCTCCACTGCAGATTCAACCGCGGCGTCTTCCTCCACCAGGATCACTTCCGTCTCATCCGCGATCGCTGCACCCATTCCGAAAGACGCGGTCAAAGCGCCGGCAAGAACCATCATTGCAAGTTTTTTCATCATCTCTCCTCCTGTCTCACATCCGTTGTCTCTCCCGCAGCGAAAAAGCCGCTGCATTGCCGGGTAAGTTCCCACGCATATGCAGCGGCCTGTATCTCTTTCCCCGGAACATTTCCGGGCGCCTCGCAGATAATTGCAGACACGAGCGAGCAGTCTCTTTACTGTAGACTCAAGATTGCAGACACGAGCAAGCAGTCTCCTTGCTGTAGACTCGATGTAGACTCAAGATTGCAAACACAAACAAGCCTCTGAACAAATGTCAGATGCTCCTTCGCGCAGCCAGGGTCTCGTAGCTGTCATATGCGTCTAAGCGAAGGCAGGTCTCCTGGCTCATGCGGCAAGCATATCTGCCTTCCCGGTTTCCCAGTGGCCCTCGGCGAAGAGGCCGGCCGGACATCCCTCCTTTTAATACAGGGTTGTCCTCCCGCGAAGATCGCTTTGGACGATATGCTCCAGACACTCACAGTGACGAGTTCGCACAGGTCTTTCACCTGTTTCCCTTTTCACCGATGCGGAAGAAAACTTCCCATCGACACCTTCAGCTTTTATACTCACTTATCATATCATTCCGGCGTTGATTAGGCAAGTGCGGTCGCTTTCTCAATGACAGCATTCAAACGAAAGTCACGATGAAGTACCGGCTGATCAGATTTACACGACATCCGCAAGCCGGATTTCCAGATCCGGATACAGGGAGCAGGGAATCCGGTCCTCAAAGGAATAAATCCCGACCTGTTCCTTTGCTTCATCCTCTGCATTAAACAGGAACACGGTTACCGTACGGGTTTGCGGGGCAATGATCCAGTACTCCCGAACACCGGCCATGCGATATTTCACCATTTTCAGTATACAGTCCATTTTAGCGGTGGAAGGGGACAGAACCTCGACCACCCAGTCCGGCGCGCCGACACAACCTCTGTCATCCAGTTTATCCGGATCACAGACTACCGTGAGATCCGGCTCCAGATACGTAGAATCATCCCCGAAAAGGAAAACTGCAAACGGCGGAATATAAACCTTGCAGGAGCCACCATGAGCCCTGATATAGTTCGCAACTGCCAAATGCATTTCTCCAGTGATTTCCTGATGCTGCCTGGTCGGTGTTGCCATGTAATAAATCTGGCCGTCAATCAGTTCTGCATGAACACCCTCGGGAAGCGCATAGATTTCGTCAATTGTATGACCCTTTTTTTGAGCGGCATATGCCGCGGCCGGTTCCGCTGCGCAAGAGAGGCTGTCGGAAACAGGCTTTGGATATTTGTACATGGAACCGGCTGCCTGATTCGTGCTCCGGTCGGGAGTCAGGGCCTTCTCCAACAGCTGGACTGTCGCACGGCGCGGCGATTTTGTAGTACCGCTGAAAATTTTCTGGATCGTCGGTTCCGGTACGCCGGACATCTGAGAAAGATATTGATTGCTGTATCCCAGTTCCTGTTTTCTTTCCAGCATTTCTTTAATTGTCATAACGCAGCCTCCGTATCGAAACCGTAATTATACCATATATACCGCTTAATTGTATCATTTGGTGCCCTGTCTGTCAAGAAACGGTTAATCTGGTTCGATTGTCAGAAACGGTTAATCCGGTTCGATTGTCAAGGACAAATTATTGACAGATCAGGACGTGATTCAGGCTTGTTGGGATTGAGTTCAGAGAAAACCGGGACACTGTATAGGCAAGGCAGAATCCAGAATATAAGCTGTTTTTAAGGCGAGACAGGATACGCTTGCAATTGTATTTTACATGTACTATCTTTGAAATACGGATGAGATTGATAAGCGAAAAAGGAGTTCCAGATGTCATACAGAATCGAACTTGCGGTAGAAAGGGATGTTCCCCGGATCCGGGAACTGATGGTTTTATCCCGGGAGCTGCTCCCGGACCCGGACTGGTTTGTCGATGACGATGAAGCGTACCTGCTGCGGCATATCCGCTTGGAAGGATACATATTGAAATATATGCAGGACGACCGGTGTAGCGGGTATCTGATGGTACACAAGCCGGGATTTGACAAGAGCAATCTCGGTGCCCATCTGCATCTTCCGCTCCGGGAGTATCCGTCTGTCACGCACATGGAATCGACCTGTGTGGATCCCGTCTGCCGCGGGCAGGGGATTTTCCGGATTCTGATGCATGCCGCCGTTGAAAAAGAACGGATGGACCCCGCCACGAAATACCTCATGGGAACAGTCCATCCGCAAAATGTTTACAGTAAAAGGATTTTTCTGGAAGAAGGATTCCATATTCTTGAGACTACTCTCAAATACGGCGGAAAAATCCGCGACATCATGGTTCTGCAGCTGCGCGATTTAGCTGCCGTTTTTGAGCCGTTCTCTTCTT
>CACXHD010000226.1 GCA_902767335.1 uncultured Lachnospiraceae bacterium | reverse complement strand
AGCTGCCGTTTTTGAGCCGTTCTCTTCTTAAGACGTTCTCTTTTTAAGAAGTTCTCTCTAAGCCGCTCTCTCTTTTAAGCCGCTTTCTATAAGACGCTCTCTCTTGAAGACGCTCTCTATAAGGCGTTCTCTCTTGAAGACGCTTTCTATAAGACGCTCTCTCTTGAAGACGCTCTCTCTATAACACTCTCTCTTTGAGCCGCATGCATTTACTGCCTGCCTTGTGTCCTTGAAGTCTTGTCCCTCTTGTAGAGCCGGAAGCAGCGCATGAAGGACGTTTCCTTACCGGCTCTCCTCCTCCAGCATATGGTGGGCGAGGGAATAATTCTTGTACCGCGAATCGCCGGTGACTTCCCGGATGACCCGGATGCCTTCGGGAAACACGACTTCGTCTTTCTCGCTGCGCAGTTCCAGCTCCAGAATCGCCTGATGTTTCCACTCGGGATATACATCAATTTCATAGTAGAAATTGTTCTGCGCGAGGCAGTACCGGGTTTTGCGGATGGGCCGCGCGGTTGTGTCGGCATCCATCAGCTGACGGAGATATTCCTCCTTAGACAGGCGCTGCTCGATCTCAATGCGGCGCATGTCGGTCACTCGCCTTTTCTCGGAGCGGAAATAGATGTAATCGCCGTCGGACCCGCGCTGACGGATCCGGATCTGGGTTTCATCCGGGCTGCGCAGATAGGTCTGGATAATATCCACCTTCTGGCAGTTCGGCAGGGAGGAAAGCCACTCCAGATCCGGATACTCGATCAGATATTTACGTTCGATCTCATATGGCTCCGGCTCGCCGAGGAACGAAAGGATCTCCGCGATCACGCGTTCCAGTTTTCCCTGAAAATCGGTGGAATTGTCAATGATGCGCAGATGCGGATGGCCGGTCCAGGACGCGAGAAGCTTGCCGTCCAGCGCGGCTGCCTGTTCGGGCGTCTCGGTCCGGGCCGCGTTATTGGAGAGCGTGTAGGCATCCAACGCCCCGATCGCTGCCGTCGTCAGGTGAAAGACCGCATCATAGGTATCCCGCAGCGTCACTTCATTCGTGCCAAGGCTTTCCATCACCTCGGCAAACTCCGCATCCGTCATATAGGCCTTGTTGTCCAGCGCTCCCCGGTCACAGACGATCAGGATCTTCGGATCGCTCATCGTGCGGGCCGCCTGTTCGAAGATCGCTTCCTTCTCCAGCTGCAGCCGCACCTGGCATTTCTGGTAATCCAGATTCGAGCCGCAGGTCCAGGGGGCCACGCCCCCGCTGATCAGTTCCGTCGCTGTCTCCGGGACAAACAAAACCCGGTAGCCCCGTCTGGTAAATTCATTTTGAATCCAGCTCATGGCCGTCGTCTTTCCGGCGCACGGTCCGCCTGTGATCACGATTTTGCGTATACTCATGTTCGTCTCCTTACGCCGGATGGCTTACCTTCTGCCCTGTTCCCTTCGGTGTCCTGCGCCTTCAGCGCCCGACGCTCTGTGCGCCGCTCTCACTTCGCCGTCCTGCGCCCTTAGTACTCGCCCGGCACATTGCGGCTTTGCTCTCACTCCACCGTCTGCGCCTTCAGCGCCCGGTTGCCGCTCTGCGATCCGTTCCAGGTGACGGTCAGGAAAACGCCCTCGGCGATCTCCACATTCCGTCCGATAAAGGCATTTGTCACATCAAAACTCCGGTATGTACCGTCGGAGCAGGACATTCCCATGATGTCTCCGTCGAAGTCCGTCACGGTTCCGCTGGTGGTCAGGTATACATTGTCGCCCGGTTTCCCGCCGTGTTTGATATTGTCTGTGACCGTCAGCGCGGTGTAGGGAGACGATGCTCCGTAGAAACGGATCGTTACCAGGTCGCCGGTTTCGAGCGTATCCTGCAGGTACATCTGGGCATAGGATGTATTGAAAACAACCGTCTCCCCGGTGTAGGCGCTCTCAACCGTCAGCACCCCGAGGGACGCATCCAGTACAAATCCGTTGATCGATGCCTGGTTCTCGTTCTCCTCCCGGACCGGTTCGGACCATGTCAGATAATTTGACGCGATGTAACCCTTCTGTCCTTCGAAGACAACCCGGGTCCATCCATTGCTTGTGGTGCCGGTAATCTGAACGCTCCGGCCCTTTGAGAGCGTCCCGATCTTCTCACTCTGCACCGTCCAGCCAGTGCGCACATTGACATCCGTAAGTGCGTACATGGTGCCGGACTGATCCTGCGTGAACACCGGCTGCTCCGTACTGGTATAGGCGCCCCAGATGTAACCGGTCCCGCCGTCATACTGGATCTGGACCCAGCCGTCGCTGGTATAAGCGGTCTGCGTGACGCCGCTGCCCGCATTGTATCCGCCGATCACGGCCGCATCCAGGCTGCCTGCCGCGCGGACATTCACATCCGCCGTCACATACAGCGTCCGGCTCAGCGGCGTGATCTTCACCGCCGGCTTCTCATTCTCCGCATCCGTGTACTCTGACAGATTCGGCAGCTGTACCTTCACATCTTCGTCTGTGTTGAAAACGGCATTTGCCTTTTTGCAGAAGACTTCCTCGGTCCCCGCCGCCGGGATCCCGTAGATCAGCGTAATATCCCTGCGCACGACATGTCCGTCCGCATCGACTTCCATCTCGCCCTGCATGCTGTGGATGGCCGCACCCTTCTCATTGGCGTAGCTGTCCAGCAGCTTGTTGGCGTAATCGCCCAGCGTTTTCTGATCGGAGGCGAAATAGAAAACGGTCTCCCCGTCCTGCCCGGAGAAGGAGTACAGCATCGTCAGATAATTGCTCGTCATGTCCAGATAAATCGAGGAATTGATTTTGTCCCAGATCGCGGAGCGGTCCATTTCCCTGCGGATCTTTTTCCCCTCGCTGGTGGTCTCATAATAGTATCCGTTCTGATACCAGCTCTGGGAGACGACATCTCCGGACTGGGTCTGAAGGTCTGCGGACAGCAGCGTGGATTTGATGCCGGATACCTTCAGCCGGACTTCCTTCTCGTCGCTGATATTCGTCAGCGAGGAAACAGTGCTTTCCTTCACCGTGACATCCAGTCCGTTCAGGGCATCCTGCCCCTGTACCGCCGTATTGTATGCCTTCTCCGCCTCCGGTTCAAACGGTGCGCCGGCACAGACCACCCCCGCAGAAACAGTGAATAATACTGCAAGCAAAACTGCGCGAAATCTCATCTTCATGTACATCCCCTCCTCCGTATCCGATTTTCCCGGTACCCGGTCTTCCTCAGTCGTCGTTCTATTCCCCTATCCTAACTCCTCGGAGCCATAGTGCTTCCTCATCTGCTCTGCCGGATGCATTCTGTTTCCTCATCTGCTCTGCCGGATGCATTCTGTTTCCTCATCTGATCTCCTCAGATACGTTCTTCTTCAATATCCGATCTCTTTCAGAATCTTCTCCATGGTTTTCAGGTAAGCCGTCGTAAATTCTTCTGACACGCCGGGCTGTTCGCCTTCTGCGATGCAGCGCCCGAACTGCTCCACCTCCAGCCGGTAATTCTGCGGAACGGTCACCGTCTTCTCCTCCGCCTGACCGTCCTTGCGGATTGTATAGGACATTGTCCCGCAGCCGTTGAACGGTGCGGTGGACCAGATGGCCCCGTCCGTCCCTTCGATTCGCAGCTGGTCGATCCGCTTGTCAGCTTCCGTTTCAAGAACCATGCCGCAGATCATCGCTGCCTTCACGCCGTCGTCATACGAGAAGACCGCGGACGTCAGTACATCCACGCCCTCCGGTGAAAATGCAGCAGATGCTTTCACATGTTCCGGCTGCCGGCCGAGCATCCATGTAATCATGGTAGCGGTATAGCATCCAAGATCAAAGGTGCAGCCTCCGTTGGTCTCCCTGCGCATGCGGATATTGCTCAGGTTGTAATCCGAAGTGAGGAACTGGGATTCAATGTAACGGACCTTGCCCACGGTTCCCTGGTCAATTTCCGCCTTCAGCGCCGCAACCCACGGAGAATGCAGGTAGGCAAACGCTTCCATCAGGAGTACATGGTTCTCCCGGGCGGCGGCATACAGTTCTTCCGCCTGGGCAGCAGTGGGAACCAGCGGCTTCTCACACAGGACATGCTTGCCCTGCTCCATCGCTTTTTTTGCCCATTCGTAGTGAAGCGTATTGGGAAGCGGAATGTAGACCGCTTCGACTTCCGGGTCCTGCAGCAGCGCATCATAACTGTCGTACGCCTTTTCAAATCCAAATTCCTGCTGGTACGCAAGCGCCTTCTCCATCGTCCTGCCAGCGATCGCGTACAGTCTGCAGTTCTCCGCCTCTACCATGCCCGGGATCGTCTGTGCTTTCGCGATCCCTGCCGTTCCGAGGACACCCCATTTAATCTGTCTCATTGCTGCCTCCTTCCTGTATTCCTGTTTTCCCGCTTTCTTTCACTTTCCCCCGGTCATTCTCTTGGCTCAGCCCTCCGGGTTCGTTCCTTTTCGGATCCTTTCCTTTTCGGTCGCTTTCTTATCCGACACCGGTTCTCCCGGTTCTGTCCTTCTCCGTCCGGCTCCTTTTCCTTTTCAGTTTTCTCGGCTCAGCCCTCCGGGTTCACTTCTTTTCGGCTCCATCCTTCATGTTCCGTCCTTATCCCGGATCAGCCCTCCGGGTTCGCTTCGTTCCGCTCCAGCTCTCTGTAAAAACAGCTGCGGTGCCCAGTATGGCAGGCCGCTCCGACCTGCTCCACGCGTGCCAGGATCGTATCCTGATCGCAGTCGATCCAAAGGGACCGGACATACTGAAAATGCCCGGAGGTCATCCCTTTTGTCCAGAGCTCACTGCGGCTCCGGCTCCAGTACGTCATCCGTCCTTCGACCAGCGTCTTCTCATACGCTTCCCGGTTCATATAGGCCATCATCAGCACCTGGTCATTCGCGTCGTCCTGCACAATCACCGGTACCAGGCCGGCACTGTCCTTTTTCAGCTGTTCCCAGGGCAGGACAATTCTTTCGGTTCCTTCCATGGTATATCCTCCTAGAGGAGACAGGGGACGGTTCTGTGTCTCCTTTTCTATTTTCAAAAGGAGACACAGAACCGTCCCCTGTCTCCTCCCTTAGATCACGCCCTTGGTGGAGAGCACATCCACGATCCGCGGGTCCGGCGTGACTGCTTCGTCCAGCGCTTTGGCGAATGCCTTGAACATGGCCTCGGCCATATGGTGATTGTTTCCGGGCGTCAGGACCTTCAGGTGCAGGTTCATTGCCGCGCTGTAACTGACGGCGTAGAAGAATTCCCGCACCATCTCTGTGCTCATGCCGCCCATCTTTCCGGGCACAAAGGCATCCTCGTAAGAGAAATACGGGCGTCCTCCCAGATCCACGGCGCAGAGCACCAGGGTCTCGTCCATCGGGAGAATCCGGTCTCCGTACCGGCGGATCCCCTTCTTGTCTCCCAGGGCCTGGCGGATGGCTGTGCCCAGTACGATCCCGGTATCTTCGATGGTATGATGGTCATCCACATGCAGGTCTCCCGAGACCTCCACACTCAGATCAAACAGTCCGTGACGGGCAAATCCGTCCAGCATATGATCAAAGAATCCGATCCCGGTCTGCAGTTTCGTTTTTCCGGTTCCGTCCAGCTCCAGATTCATCCGGATCTTCGTCTCCCGGGTGTTTCGCTCCACGAATGCATTTCGGCTCATCCGCTGTCTCCTCCTGTCTCCTGCTTACTCCGCTTTGTCTTCAAACCGCACGGCGATGGAATTCGCATGGGCGGTCAGTCCCTCTGCATTGGCAAATGTGATAATGTCCCGGGCGACTCCCTCCAGCGCCTCCTTCGAATAGTAAATGATGCTGGATTTTTTGATAAAATCGTCGACGCCCAGCGGCGAGAAAAAGCGCGCGCTTCCGCCCGTCGGCAGGATGTGATTGGGGCCGGCAAAGTAGTCGCCCAGAGGTTCGCTGCTGTATCCGCCCAGGAAGATGGCGCCGGCATTGCGGATCCGGGTCATCACGTCAAACGGATTGGCGGTGACAATCTCCAGATGTTCCGAGGCCACTGCGTTGACCATATCGATGGCCTCCGTCAGATCCTCCGCCACCAGAAGGTACCCGTACTGCTCCAGGGATTTGCGGATGATGCCCTCTCTGGAAAGCTGCTCCAGGAACAGCGCAATCTCCCGGTCCACCTGCTTTGCGAGCGTGTCGCTGGTGGTCACCAGAATCGCGGAGGCCATCTCATCATGCTCCGCCTGGGACAGAAGGTCTGCCGCCACATGCCTTGCATTTGCCGTCTCGTCCGCCAGAACCATGATTTCCGAAGGTCCGGCGATGCTGTCGATGCTGACCAGGCCGTACACCTGTTTTTTCGCCAGGGCAACAAAGATGTTCCCCGGGCCGGTGATCTTGTCGACCTTCGGAATGCTCTCGGTGCCGTATGCCAGCGCGGCAATTGCCTGGGCGCCGCCGACTTTGTAGATCTCGTCCACGCCGGCCTCATTCGCAGCCACCAGTGTATTCGCGCTGATTCGTCCGTCCGCTCCGGGCGGCGTCACCATGATCACCCGGTCGACCCCGGCCACCTTGGCAGGTACAATATTCATCAGAACCGAGGAGGGATACACCGCTTTTCCGCCCGGAACATAGACGCCGGCCTTTTCCAGCGGAACGATCTTCTGGCCGAGCATCGTGCCGTCCGGCCCGGATGAGAACCAGCTGCTGCGCTTCTGCTTTTCATGATAGGTGCGGATGTTCTCCAGCGCTCTGCGGATCACCTCCAGCAGTGCCGGATCCACAGCCTCATAAGCCGCTTCCATCTCCTTCTTTGTCACGCGGATATTCTCCGCTGTGATGTCCGCTTTGTCGAAGCGCTTTGTCAGTTCAAAAACAGCAGCGTCTCCGCGCTTTCTGACATCCTCGACAATCCCCGCAACAATGGCCTCAATGTCGGAAGCACCCCCGGCGCTTCGACCGCGCAGGTGTTCCAGAACCTCTTTTTTTACTTCCGGTGTCAGTTTTCTGATTTCCATATTTTCTTCCTTCTAAACTGATGATTTTCGACTGACGCATAACTTACCCTGGCAGAGGACTTCGTCTGATAAATTCCTAAGGAAACACTGATTAAATCCGTGTTTCCTTAGAGCCTCCGGCGGATCGCAGTGCTGCAAAGATGAAGGCTTCCTTCGGAAGCCGCGCAGCACGCGGCTTTGAGCGCACAAAGCGTTCAAAGATTATATCGGGAAACGCTGAACTCGAGGTATCAAAATGTGAAAACTGAAATAAATCAGCGTTTCCCTAACCCTGACGGATGACCTCGCCCAGACGGTTCAGCAGATCCATAATCCGCTCGTTCTCCATCCGCATGCTGACCTGATTGACGACCACCCTGGCCGACAACGGGCAGACCTCCTCCAGAACCGTCAGTCCGTTCTCCCGCAGGGTCGATCCGGTTTCCACGATATCCACGATCACTTCCGCGAGCCCGACAATCGGCGCCAGTTCGATGGAACCGTTCAGTTTAATGATCTCCACGGTATGGTTCTTGGTATTGTAAAAATAATCTCCGGCGATGTTCGGATACTTTGTCGCGACACGGATCTGGGCCTGAGTGCGCAGCAGTTCCTTCGCGCTCTCCGGACCGCAGACACACATCCTGCAGCGGCCGAACCCGAGGTCCAGGACCTCCAGCAGCTTCCGCTGTTCCTCCAGAATGGTATCCTTTCCGACGATGCCGATGTCCGCCGCTCCATATTCCACATAGGTCGGTACATCCGGCCCCTTGGCGAGGAAAAACCGCAGCCCGTATTCTTCGTTTGTGAAGATCAGCTTTCGGGAATGCGGATCCTTCATCTCTTCGACAAAAATCCCGATCTTTTCAAACAGCTCCATGCTCCGGTGCGCCAGACGCCCCTTCGCCAGAGCAATCGTCAGATATTTCCTGTTTGACATGTATTTCACACTTCCTCCGGACAGACCTTCCCGTCATGACCGGAGATTCCTTTCTCTGGATGTCCCGGATCCTTTCCTTCCACAAATCATTTTCGATATATCGTTATCCCGTATATCATTATCCCGTATATCGTTATCCCGCAGCTGCATTCCTTCGCTGCACGATTATTCCGCTGTAGCACTGTTTCGCTTTTTTTCAATATCGCTGTTTCGCCTTACCGTTTTTTGCTCTTCCGTTTTGCTGCAGCCGCGGAGATCGAAGCCGCAGCTTACTCGATCCGCTCCAGACGCACGGTCCGGGAATCGGAAATTACCGCAGCGGCTTCCCGCATGGCTTCCTCATTTTCACAGATCGTCAGGCTCACCCGCATTCCCTGTGCGCGCAGCTCGCCGGCGCGCCGGATGCCCTCCCGGCGTTTCTCCTTCCGGCAGCAGATCTGATATACTTCTTCCCGGTTTTCCGGCAGCAGGTGCTGTCTTGACAGCGCATTCATCAGCTGGTCAAGGACAATCACGAACCCGACGGCCGGCGCGTCCGCGCCGAAATGGCGGAGCAGGCTGTCATAGCGGCCGCCTTTGACCACTGCCTCGCCGCTGCCATAGGTATAGGCCCGGAACAGGATCCCGGTGTAGTACATGTAATTGCTCATCATGCCCAGGTCGACGGAGACAAAATCGGAAAGCCCGTATTCTTCCAGAATTCCGAGCACCTCCTTCAACCGTCCGAGCGCATCCAGCGCATCCGGACAGGAGTGGGCGTAGGATGCAGCCGTCTCAAGGATCTGCGGCCCGCCGAACAGAGACGGAAGCGCGGCAAGGCCCTCCCGGACTGTTCCCTGGCATTCCGTATTCGCGCTTTCCAGAAGCTTTCGCACGCCAAAGCTGTTTTTATTCAGGATCAGAGTCTTCAGTTCCTCACTGTCATCCTCGTCCAGATGCGCCATCTGCACCAGTGCATTGTAAAACCGCACATTTCCGATCGACACCTGGAAATCCTTCAGTCCTGCCTCTTTGAGGGAAGTGATGACCATCGCGATCATCTCTGCATCCGCCTCCGCGGACGCGTCCGCAATCAGCTCCGCCCCGATCTGGGTGCTTTCCTTGAGCCTGCCGCGATAGCTCGTATGATTGACAAAGGTGCTCCCCGCATAGCACAGGCGTACGGCCTTCTTCGAGGGCAGCAGATATCGCGCGGCAGCCCTTGCGATGGACGGCGTGAAGTCCGGGCGCAGAACCAGGGTATGGCCGTCCCGGTCAAAGAATTTATACAGCTCCGTTGAAGGGATCGTCCCGACTTCCTTTCCAAATACATCAAAGAATTCGAAGGTCGGGGTCTCGATATCCCGGTAGCCGAAAGAGGCAATCGCGCGGTGAACCTTCTCCTCCAGCAATTGCTTCTGTTCACATTCTGTTTCAAATAAATCCCGGACTCCGTCCGGTGTGTGTAATACTTTTTTATTCATTCAGTTGAACGCACTCCTGTTGTTCCTTACTTTGTGGTACTCCGAATCGATTATGCCACAGAACCGGAAATCTATCAATTATTTCTCCTCTTCCGCCCGATCCTTTCGGTTCCGGAAGCCTGTCAGGATTTCTCCTCTTCCGCCCGGTCCCGCCGGGTTCGGAATCTGCTCAGGATTTTTCTTCTTCCTCCGGTCTCGCCGGGTTCGGAATCTGCTCAGGATTTTTCTTCTT
>CACXHD010000225.1 GCA_902767335.1 uncultured Lachnospiraceae bacterium | reverse complement strand
TGATGTCCCGGGACCGCTCGCGGAGGATCTTGAGAAAATGCGGCTCGGCGAGAAGTCGGAGAAAGCGTCAGAGAAAGGATCGCAGTAAAAGGGAGACAGGGGACGGTTCGGAGGAGACAGGGGAGGAGACAGGGGACGGGAGGAGACAGGGGACGAGGAGACAGGGGACGGTTCTGTGTCTCCTTTTGAAAGCAAAAGGAGACACAGAACCGTCCCCTGTCTCCTCCCGTCCCCTGTCTCCTCCCGTCCCCTGTCTCCTCCGAACCGTCCCCTGTCTCCTCCGAACCGTCCCCTGTCTCCTCCGAACCGTCCCCTGTCTCCACAAAAGCATTTGACAGTACTTTCCTGATTCGGTATACTTTCCCTTAGACGCCATTGACAGCGAAGGGGCAGACAACCTTTTGCAATCATTCAATTCGGATACAGAATGAAGGGGGAGCATCATGAAGTGTCCTTATTGCGGCCGCGATAATACGAGAGTCGTTGACAGCAGACCGGCGGATGACAATACCTCGATCCGCAGAAGAAGAGTCTGTGATTCATGCAGCAAGCGATTTACGACCTATGAGAAGGTGGAGACGATTCCTCTTGTAGTGATTAAAAAAGACCGCACCAGGCAGCAGTACGACCGCAGCAAAATCGAAGCCGGAATTATGCGCGCCTGCTACAAACGGCCGACCTCTGCGCAGGCGATCCGTGACGCAGTGGATGATATCGAAAAGGCCGTGTTCGCGCATGAAGATAAGGAAATCGACAGCAAGGAAATCGGTGAACTTGTAATGGACCGACTGAAGGATCTGGACGGCGTCGCGTATGTGCGTTTTGCGTCTGTATACAGAGAATTCAAAGATGTCAATACATTTATGGATGAACTGAAAAAAGTGCTTGAATAGAAAAAGACCGCATGGCTGTACATCCTGCGTGTCTTTCTTTTCCGAGTCAGGCAGGAGGTTCACGGGAGTGAGACGGCGTGAAGCAGCGGATTGAACAACTATTAAACGGGAATTTTACATACGACATCTCCAGACCGGAGCTGTCCGTTTCGGAAATATCTGTGTCTTTGAGGCCGGGCGATCAAAAGCGCGGCTTTTTTGAGTTGTCTTCCCCTGACGAAAAACGAATCCGCGGTTTTCTCTATTCCTCCAGCCCCAGAATGTCCTTCGATCCGCAGCAGTTTAACGGAACGAAATGCAGGATTGTCTATCAGGCGGATGCCAGCGGGCTGAACGGCGGGGATGAGATCCGGGGGACCTTTACCATCTGCTGTGACCGGGGGGAACTGATTCTTCCCTGGAAGATCTGTGCCGAGGAAGGGATTCCGGCGGAGAAAAACGTCTCCGGAGAGGAAGAGAAGTATCCTTCCCTGAATGAGCTGGCGCAGATTGCGCGCCATGATATGCCGCATGCCGCTGCCGTTTTTGCCAGAGCGGATTATTACGAATATCTGAAGAACACGGACCCGGTGCGCGCCCAGCAGTATCGCTCCCTGATTGATGCAGATGGGCCGATCCGGGCACTGGAGGAGTATCTGATCGCGGGCGGCATCAAGGAACCGGTGGACATCAGCCTCTCGGAAACCTCCATGAAATTTGCGCGGCCCGGAAGATCTGTCCGCCAGACGGTTATGCTCAACCGGCAGGGATGGGGATATCTGGAGCTTCATATTTCTTCCGACGCCAGGTTTCTGCGGCTGCCGAAAACAGAACTGACGACCCTGGATTTCGTCGGCGATCATTGCCCGCTGGAATTCATTATAGATACGAACTTTCTTCATGAGGGGAAAAACCTCGGAAGGATCAGCATACAGACCTGTTACCGTACGATGGATCTGGACATCGTGATCGAACCGGCGGTACAGTCCGCGGATCACCGCAATGTCCGGGTGCAGCGGCTGATGCGCAAGAAGCTGCTGACCCTGTATCTGGATCTCCGGTTTAAGCGGATCGAGATGCAGGCCTGGATTGACCGGTCCGCAACCGTCATCGGAAGCTATCGCCGGGCGGGCGGCACGGATGTGTTTGCGGAGCTGTTCCTGGTACAGATCTATTACGCGGACGGCAAACGGATGAAGGCGCGCAGGATGCTGCAGGAACTGGGAAAGCAGATGTACCGGTTCGACAATAATGAGCAGTATGCCTATTATCTGTACCTTACCACCTTCTTTGAGCATGACGCCGAGTACGTCGACCAGGTGGAATCGAAGATCCAGCAGATGTTCCTGCAGAAGCGCGACAGCTGGATCATGCAGTGGATTCTTCTCTATCTTCAGGAACGGTATCTCAAGGATGAGACGGCAAAGCTGGATGTCATTGAACAGCAGGTCCGGTATGGCTGCTCCAGCCCGATTATGTACCTGGAAGCCCTCGCAATTCTGCGGAAGGATCCCTACGCGCTGCGCAAGCTGGGACCGTTTGAACGAAAGATTCTGCAGTTTGCCGCAAAAGAGCATATGCTGACCGAAGAGCTGGCCTGCCAGACGTGCAATCTGGTGCTGCCGGGGATGGAATTCGGCTCCGGACTGTTCCGGATTCTGAAGGCATGCTATGAGGCTGCGCCCACAACGGACAATCTCAAGGCGATCCTGCAGCTTCTGATCGAAGGAAAATGCAAGGACAAGGCATATTTTGAATGGTATGAACTCGGCGTGCGCTCGGAACTGCGTCTGAGCGGGCTGTACGATTATTATATGGAGACGATGGATAATGTGAGCATCGAGAAGATGCCGCAGATTATCCGGATGTATTTTTCTTATACGAATACGCTGAACTACCACAGGAAAGCGGCAATCTACCGCAATATTTCCGACAACCGAGAGAGCGTTCCCGCGGCATACCGCTCCAGCCGGCCCGGGATCGAGCATTTCATCACGCAGCAGCTGGAGCTCGGACGGATCGACAGCAATCTGGCGGTTCTGTATGAACGGTTCCTGACCAAGCGCCTGCTGGGGCATTCCCTGGCGCATCAGCTTGTAAAGGTCGTGTTCACGTTCCGCGTGACCTGCAAGAATCCGCATATGAAATCCGTGATTGTGGTACATGACCATCTGAAACGGGAGGAATCGGTCCCGCTGCGGGACGGGATAGCCAAGGTGCAGATTTACACGGAACACGCCAGAATCTATCTCGAAGATGAAGAAGGGAGACGACATACGTCCACATCCCTCTACATGGCGGAACGGTATATTGATTCCCCGCTTTTGATGAGCTTCTGCAGAGAGCTGGCACCGGATCATCCGGGGCTGCTTCTCTATACCTGTTCGGGAGAGCGGGAGATTCAGCCGGAAACCCTGTCCTGCTATATCCGTGCCTGCGATACGGATCTGTTCTGGCCGTGGTTCCAGAAGGAACTGCGCGGAAAGGTCCTCCGGTACCTGGATACACATACGGACAACGGGGAGCTCTTTGACTTCCTAAAATCGATCCGGTATTCCCAGTATATTGAGTCCGGGAAACGGGAGCTGATCTCGCTGCTGACCAGAGAGGGAATGTACGAAGAGGCATTCCGGCTGCTGGAGGTTTACGGCTGTGAGAATACGGACCCCGCCTGCCTGGTGCGCATCTGCAGCCAGAATGTGCTGATCCGCGAGTATGATGAGGATCCCGTGCTGCTGGCGCTGTGTTTCCTGTGCTTTGAAAACGACAAATACGATGACAATATCCTCGAGTATCTGGTTTCCTGGTATGACGGGCCCATCGAGAATATGAAGCGTTTGTGGGAATGTGCCCGCAAGAGCATCGGAGATACGCTCCATCTGGAGGAGAAAATCCTCAGCGTTTATCTGTTTACCGGAGACGGCGGCGACAATACCGAGCAGATTTTCTGGTCGTATTACAATCGTCTGGGCAAGAACAAGATCTGCCGGGCCTACGCCAACAAAAAGGCGTATGAATACCTGGTGGGCAATCTTCCTGTGAACGGGATCGTTTTCCACTATATCGAAGAAAATCTGAAAGAAGGCCACAAGCAGCAGGATGTCTGCCTTCTGGCCCTGCTTCAGTACTATTCCGGTCTGGCGCTGCTGGATGAGGAACAGGAGAAGATTGCCGCGTCGCTGATCGAAACGTATGATGAACGGGAAATCCGTTTCGCTTTTTTCCGCAATTTCCCGGAGAAGATCCGCGGGCGGTGCAGCCTGGACGACCGGGTCTTTCTGGAATATGTGGCAAACCCGCGTCATACGGCGGTTGTCAATCTCCGGGAGGCCGGCTCGGATGCCCCGTATGAACGGGAACCGATGAAAAACTGTTTTGAGGGGATCTTCGTCCGGGAGTTTGTGCTGTTCGACGGGGAACAGATCGAATGTTATATTGAAGAGTACGACGGAGAGGAACTGGTCCGGACGACGGATCTGCGTACCCTGAGTACGCATCTGAGTGAGGATGCGCCTTCAGACCGCTACGGCCTGATCTGCCGTATGTCGGAGATGGCGGCCGGTGATCCGGATCCGGAGCGTCTGAAAGAAGAACTGGACAGCTTTCGCGAGCTGGATTATCTGACCCGGGAAGTTTTTACGTTGATGTAGGAGGAGCCGGATGGCGAAGGGACAAAGGGAGGTTGCGGCAGGCCTGCAGATTTCTGCCAGTATTGCCCAGATCACCTGGTATACGACTTCCGAGAAGGAACCGGTGACCTGCGGACCCGGAAACGGCGAACAGCCGGAGCTGGTTCCCCTTCCGGAGACGGTAAGCGGGCTGCTGTTCGGAGAAAAGAACGCCCTCGAGGACACAAGCATGGCGGTGCAGCATGTGGCGGACTTTCTGAGCCAGATGCTTTCCATGATACCGTCACATCCGACGATGGCTGCGATCCGGCTGATGGTTACGCTTCCGCAGCTGACGCCGTATGCACAGGAACTGATTCCCGAGGCAGCGTGCAGTCTCGGCATTGAACGGAAGAATGTCTATCTGCAGGATTTCCTGTCCAGCTTCTATTATTATACCGTAAACCAGAAGAAGGAACTGTGGAGCAGCGATGTCGCCCTGCTGGAATACATGGATAACTCGATGGTGGGATATGTACTTCACATCGACCATTCGAAAAAACCGGCACTGGTCACAGTGAAGGAAGCGGCAAGGATGGAAGTGGACGAGTCCCTGCGGGAAGGGCGGACAGCGCAGCAGTGGGATCAGGAGCGGGACCGCCTCCTGTTTGAACTGCTCAAAAAAGTATTTGAACGGAGAAACGTCGGCACCAGTTTCCTGGTGGGCGATTATTATGACGGGAACTGGGCATCCCGCTCGTTTCAGTATCTGTGTCACCACAGACATGCATTCCGGGGAGCGAATCTGTATACCAAGGGTGCGTGTTATGCGGCCATGAGCCGTTCCGGGATGAACCGGATGCCGGAGCTGCTGTTTCTGGGGGCGGATATGATCCGGGAAAATCTCGGCATCATGATGCGGGTTCATGGAAAAGAAACGTTTTATACGCTGGTGAGCGCGGGCATCAACTGGTACGAGGCGCACCATGAGTGTGAGTTTATCCCGGACCAGGAGACGACCATCCCGTTGGTGACCAAACCCATGGACGGAGGAGAGGAGGTCATTCACCTTCTCCGCCTGAAGCATTTCCCGAACCGGCCCAACCGGGCGACGCGGCTGCGCATGAGTGTATATTTCACATCCGCCGACTGCTGCGTCGTGGAAGTGGAGGACCGGGGGTTCGGCGGCTTTTATCCGTCCGAAGGGCGCACCTGGAAGAGAACCATACGGTTTTACTGATGGAGGCTTGTTTTGAGTTTTGATCTGTGTCAGGTACAGCAGGCCGAACGGCCGTTTTATATCGAAGCGATCGGGATCTATATTTATTCCATAGAGGAACTGTGCTATTATCTGCATGAGAATCTTTACCTGATCGATCAGTCTCTTCTGAACCAGAAGCTGTTTGACTGGCTCAGGGATGAACTGGGCCTGAAAAAACTGGCGAAAAACCTTCAGGACCTGATGGAAAAAGAGGAATCCATTGCCAGTCTGATCCTCCCGATTTTCCGGGAAACCGGTTACCTGACGGCAGCCGGGATGCGGGAATACGCGGAGCAGCTGGCCCGCCTTGACGTGCAGGCGGAAGATATGCGCGAGAAAATGAAGGCCGATTATCTGGTCCGCAGCGGGATGTACGAGAGTGCGGAAGCGCAGTACCGGAAAATCATACGCAAACAGACTCCGGGCAGTCTCAGCTCCGCCTTTTTTGCAGGTGTTTGGAACAATCTCGGCTGTGTGCAGGCGCGGATGTTCCGCTTTGAGGAGGCAGCGGAAAGCTTCCGCAGGGCCTGGGAACTCACGCCGACCAGAGAGACTCTGCGCAAGTATGTGAGTGTGCTCCCATTGTATCTGACGCAGGAGGAGTATGAGGAGAAGCTGAAACAGCTTGAGGAAGACCAGGATGTGATCCGGAAAATTCAGGAGCACAACCTGCAGGTCTGTGAAAAAGCCCGGGAAGCTGGCGCGGCCCAGTCAGAGCAGGACCCGTTCGAGGAACTGAAGCGGTTGAAACGGGATTACCGCAGAAGCGCCAGGATCTGAGGAAACACAAATTATACGCAGATTTTGAGTTGAAAGGAGATTCATCATGGGAACCGACGGTTATATCAGCCCTCTGTCGGAGCGGTACGCCAGCCGGGAGATGCAGTACATTTTTTCGCAGGATAAGAAGTTCTCAACCTGGAGACGCCTGTGGATTGCACTGGCCCGCACGGAACAGGAACTGGGTCTGGACATCTCGGACGAACAGATTGCCGAGATGGAGGCACATGTGGATGACATCAACTACAAAGAGGCGCGAGAGCGGGAGAAGGTCGTACGGCATGATGTGATGGCGCATGTCTATGCGTTCGGGCTGCAGTGTCCGAAGGCGAAGCCGATTATCCATCTGGGAGCGACCTCCTGCTATGTCGGAGACAACACAGACATTATCATCATGCGGGACGGCCTGCGGCTCCTGCGGAGAAAGCTGCTCAATGTCATCGCGCAGCTGTCGGATTTCGCCATGGAATACAAGGACCTGCCGACGCTGGCTTTTACCCATTTCCAGCCGGCACAGCCGACAACGGTCGGAAAGCGGGCGACGCTGTGGACCAATGAGTTCCTGATGGATCTGGAGGATCTGGACTATGTCCTTTCTTCGCTGAAGCTTCTCGGCTGCAAGGGCACGACGGGAACGCAGGCGAGTTTCCTGGAGCTGTTTGACAAAGACCAGGAGAAGGTGGACCGGATCGACGGGATGATCGCGCAGAAGATGGGCTTCGACGGGTGCGTCCCGGTTTCCGGACAGACCTACTCGCGAAAAGTAGATACGCGGGTCTGCAACGTGCTGGCGGGGATTGCAGCCAGTGCGTACAAGATGTCCGGAGATATCCGTCTTCTGCAGCATCTGAAGGAGCTGGAGGAACCGTTTGAGAAGACGCAGATCGGGTCTTCCGCCATGGCGTACAAGCGAAATCCCATGCGCAGTGAGCGGATTGCTTCCCTGTCCCGCTATGTGATGATCGATGCACTCAACCCGGCGGTCACGTCCGCCGTGCAGTGGTTCGAGCGGACCCTGGACGATTCCGCAAACAAGCGGATCGCCGTGGCAGAAGCATTTCTGGCGGTCGACGGAGTCCTGGATCTGTGCCTGAATGTCACGAACGGGATGAAGGTGTATCCGAAGGTGATCGAGCGCCGGCTGCGCAGTGAGCTGCCGTTCATGGCGACGGAGAATATTATGATGGATGCCGTGAAAGCCGGCGGAGACCGGCAGGAGCTGCATGAGAAAATCCGTCAGCTGTCCATGGAGGCCGGACGGGTTGTCAAAGAGGAAGGCGGGGAGAACCCGCTGCTCGAGCTGATCGCGGCAGATCCGTCCTTCCGTCTGACCAGGGAGGAACTGGAGCAGGCGATGATTCCTTCCCGGTATACCGGGTGCAGTGCACATCAGGTGGAACGGTTTGTCAATGAGACCGTGCGTCCGGTGCTTCTGGAGAATCAGGATCAGATCGGAATCGAAGTATCCATACAGGTATAAGCCTTACCTGCAGCAGATGCCGTACGGCAGTGTCAAAAAGTAAGAAGAGAGGGGCTCTGGCCCGGAAGGAGCGCAAAGATGGTTGAAGCAGTTGTTGGTGCAAACTGGGGCGACGAGGGAAAAGGAAAGATTACGGACATGCTCGCAGAAAATGCGGACATCATTGTCCGCTTTCAGGGCGGTGCAAACGCGGGCCATACGATTGTCAACAAGTATGGAAAATTCGCGCTGCATACACTTCCGTCCGGCGTGTTCTACCAGCATACCACGAGTGTGATCGGCAGCGGGGTAGCGCTGAATATACCGATCCTGATCAATGAGATCAAGAGTATTACGGACCGCGGTGTTCCCATGCCGAAGATCCTTGTGTCGGACCGCGCCCAGATCGTCATGTCGTATCATATTCTGCTGGACCAGTATGAGGAAGAACGACTGGCAGGAAAATCCTACGGCTCGACCAAATCCGGCATTGCGCCGTTTTATTCAGACAAATATGCAAAGATCGGGTTTCAGGTGAGCGAGCTGTGGGACGATGCAGTCCTCGAAGAGAAGGCGGACAAGATCTGCACGCTCAAAAACGTACTGTTCGAGCATCTCTATCACAAGGAGCCGCTGAAGAAAGAAGACCTGATGGAAGAACTGCACGGATATCGGGAAATGATTGCCCCGTATGTGTGCGACGTTTCCGCATTCCTGGACCAGGCGCTCCGCGAGCAGAAAACGATTCTGCTGGAGGGACAGCTCGGTTCGCTGAAGGATCCGGATCACGGCATTTATCCGATGGTGACCTCTTCCTCCACGCTGGCCGGCTTTGGCGCGATCGGCGCCGGCGTACCGCCCTATGAGATCCGGAAGATTGTGACCGTCTGCAAGGCATATTCCAGTGCGGTGGGCGCGGGCGAATTCGTCAGTGAGATTTTCGGTGATGAGGCGGATGAACTGCGCAGACGCGGCGGCGACGGAGGCGAGTTCGGAGCCACGACCGGCCGTCCCAGAAGAATGGGCTGGTTTGACTGCGTTGCCTCCAGATACGGATGCAGAGTTCAGGGAACGACGGATGTGGCATTTACGGTGCTGGATGTGCTGGGCTATCTGGATGAAATCCCGGTCTGCGTCGCTTACGAGATCGACGGGGAAGAGACAAGGGACTTCCCCACCACCGCGCGTCTTGGCAGGGCAAAACCGGTATGGAAGACCCTTCCCGGATGGAAATGCGAGATCCGCGGCATCCGGCGCTACGAGGACCTGCCGGAGAATTGCCGCGCATATATCGAGTTTATCGAGGAGCAGATCGGATATCCGATCACGATGATCTCCAACGGACCGGGAAGAGAAGACATCATCTACCGCTGAGGCGGAAGACGGACAGAGTGCGTTTCGGGCGGGCCGGACGAGTTTGCCGGATCCTGCGGAATTACGCTTCGGACAGATCCGGAGACGATCCGGGATCCTGCGGAATTACGCTTCAGGCGGCATATGAGGTTCTTCAGGATCCTGCGGAATTACGCCTCAGGCGGCTTATGAGATTCTTCGGGTTCCTGCGGAATTACGCCTCAGGCGGCTTATGAGACTCTTCGGGATCCTGTGCACGGTTTCTCCGGTCCAGGATCCGGGCCAGCAGGAACATCGCGTACAAAAGTACCGGGATGATCACGGTGCAGACGATACAGGCCTTCAGTAACGGCTGTATATTCGTGCTGCCGAAAACCCCGAGGAAAAAGGTGACCAGGTAAAGGCCTCCCAGAAGAACGGCGCCGCAAAGTGCAAGGATTCGTTTGAGTTTCTGCATAGTACGATACCTCCGTGGCTTCAATTCTGGCTCAGGTATACCGCAAACAAAGGAAACGGTGTACCGGCACCCTGGGATCAGTATAAACAGGATTGCCGGGAATGACAAGCCTTCGGGACCCCTTTATCGGTTGCCATAGATACATAAATCTGAAAAGAAATACAGTAGAAAAGGACGGATGAAATTATGGGATTATTACAGGACTGGCGTGAGACGGCTTACGCACAGCAGACGGACAAAAAAGAACAGGAAAAATTCTGGAATGCATATTTCCTGCAGGAGAAGGGCATCTATGAGCAGCTGCTGACAGATCCGGATACGGAAGTGACCGGAACGGTAAAAGAGCTTGCGGAAAAATATGACGTGTCGGTTCAGATCATGACCGGTTTCCTGGATGGAATCAATGACAGCCTGAAGACCCCCAACCCCATCGACGAGATGGATGAGGATACGACGGTCAGCCTTGGGTTTGACAAGGAAAAACTTT
The DNA here is from genome assembly GCA_902767335.1 of uncultured Lachnospiraceae bacterium. GTDB lineage: Bacteria > Bacillota > Clostridia > Lachnospirales > Lachnospiraceae > Merdiplasma. The sequence goes on along the minus strand of CACXHD010000225.1, from coordinate 3,347 downwards.
ACCGGAACATGGTGGACGCGAAGGCGGACTGGCTGTACGGCCTTCCGATGTGGGATGAGATCTTCACAAAGGAGAGACAGAAGGAACTGTATCTGGAAGCCAAGAAGATGAATACGATTGTCAAGCCGAAAAAAATCGGCAGAAACGATCCGTGTCCCTGCGGCAGCGGAAAGAAATACAAATTCTGCTGCGGGAAAACTGCGTAAAATATCGGATGAAACATGGCCGGCTGCCGGAAAACGGCGGCTGGCCTTTGCGCAATTCGTGTGTGCAATCTGTGTGTGAAAGGAGATCAGAATGAGATTATCAAAAGCGGAACGGGCGGCGGCACTGCTGGTGCTGAGCGCTGCGGCGGCCGTGGCGGGCGCCGGGACGGCTTTGCTGAAAAAACATACAAAGTATCTTGCGAAGAGAGCGGCGGCCACATTCCATGATGACGATGCGGATCTGGCGGCTGCGGCGGAGGCTGCAGCGGACGATACGGATTCTGCGGGAGCGGCGGATGAGGCCGATGGCGGCGTGACGGACTTCCGGGAGGTAGTGCCGGACGCTGAAGAGAGCGGGGACGCCGAAGAAGGCGGGGACGCGGAAGAGAAGCAGGCCGCCGAAGAGTGCGGAACTGCCGAGGAGAGTGGGGACGCTGAAGAAAACGGAGTCGCCGAGGAGAGTGGGAACGCTGAAGAAAACGGAGCTGCCGGAGAGAGCGGGGATGCTGAAGAGATCGGAGCCGCCGAAGAGAGCGGGGATGCTGAAGAGAGCCAGGCTGCTTCGCCCGAGGCGGATGAAGAATAATCATGAGTGACATACACATATGGGACAGTCATGTGCATCTGTTCCCGCCGGAAATCTACCGGAACTGGGCGAAATATGCGGACATGGACCCGACCTTCGGTGCGCTGACCGCGGAACGCAGAGACGGGAAAGGAACCCGGGAAGCGTGGGTGAATTATGAGGAAGCGCTGGAGATCGCGGAGGATGCCGGCGTCTACGGCCTCTGCATGCAGGGATGGTACTGGAATGATCCCGGACTGATGCGGCTTCACAATGACTATATGGCGGAAGCGATCCGGAAATATCCGGACCGGCTCAAAGCCTTTGCATCCGTCAATCCGAAGTTCGGCTGGACCGCCCTCTCCGAGATGGAACGATGTGCAGCGCTGGGATTTAGCGGAATCGGAGAACTCGGACCCGGCGGAAATGGATATGATTTCGATGACGGGGATTTTCTGGCTGTGCTGGAGATGGCCGAAGTCCTCGGACTTCCGGTCTGTATTCACTGCGGAGAAGCCGTCGGCCACAATTATCCGGGGAAGGATACGACGAGTCTGGCGCCGCTCCCGAAAATCATCCGGTACCATCCGGGGCTGAAACTGATTCTCGCCCATCTGGGCGGCGGACTGCCGTTTTATGAGATGAACCGGCGCTGGCACGGTTCCTTTGCAAATGTTCGCTATGACTTCGCGGCAAATCCGCTGCTCTATCATATCCGTATCCTGAGAGCGGTTGTGAATCTGATCGGGGAAGACCGGCTGCTGTTTGGAAGCGATTTTCCGCTGGTTCTCTATCCGAAGGAAACCAGAGATGCGGATATGAAGCTGTTTCTCAGGGATATTCGTGAGAACGCCGGATTTTCCGGAAAAGAGTGGCAGAAGATCATGGGAGAAAATTTTCTCTCTTTCCTCTGACGCTTCGGAGAAACATTATGGAAAAAATCTTGATCATTGTCTGGACCCTGGCCCAGGCGGGGCTTTTTACGCTTACGGGAGTCTTGCTCATACGGCTGTTTTCCCCGAAGGAGACGGAACTGTCCCTTTCCAAAGCCTATCTGTTTGGATTTATTGGATGGTTTACGCTGTATGAAGTGATTGCGCTTCCCTGCATTTTCCTGAATGCACCGACCCATGTGCTGGGCTGGATCCTCTGCGCGGCTGCCGCCGGGCTGATGGCAGGCGGAGGTTCTGTGCTCTGGAGACGGCGCCGGGAGGAAGGAAAGCGGGCAGGAGCGGCAGCGTTCCTGGCGGAACATTCCGTGTTTGCGCTGTTTCCGGCCGGCGGGACGGCGCTGCTGTGTCTGTGGCAGGCGTTGTATTCCGATACGTCCGTTGACGCGATGTATTACGTCAGCCTGTCGAGTACAGCCATGTATACCGACACACTGGCGCATTTCAGTCCGAACACGGGCGCAAAGCTGAGCAAGTTCTATTCCCGTTACATTTTCAACTGCTTCCCGTACTATAATGCCGCCGTATCCCGGATCTCGGGAATCAACACGGTCATTCAGGCAAGAACCATTCTGCCGGTTCTTGCCATGCTCGCAGCGGCGGCAGTTGTATATCAGATGGGGGTCTGTCTGTTCCGGACGCAGGGGAAACGGTATGCAGATCTGTTTTTCCTTGCCTATTTCGTGTTTTTCCTCTGCGGAAGCTCCACCTATCTTCCCGGGACATTTCTGCTCGGGCGTCTTTTTGAAGGAAAAGCGCTCCTCTGCGGGATCGTGGTCCCGGCGGTGCTGTATATGGGGCTTCGCCTCTGGGAGAACGCCGACGATCTGCTCTCTGCCGCCGGATTGTTTCTGGCGTCCGGCAGTGCGGTCTGTTTTGCCGGAAGCTGTGTCATTTTGCTGGCCGGAATCCCGGCGGTCGTGCTGCCGGTTCTGATCCGGCAGAAATCGTTGAAGAAAAGCTGGATGATCCTGACCGGCGTGCTGCCGGTTCTGTGCTGGGGGCTTTGTTATTTCCTGGCGCAAAAGGGGATCCTGCCGATGAAGATACGTGGGTGATCCCGCAGGATATGGGTAGAAACAATGATAGAAACAGCGAATTTTGATCTGGATCTTTCGTTTTTGCGAAAATGCTTCAAAGTATATCTTGGGAGAGCATGGCTGATCCCCGTGTGCTGTATCCTGCTTCTGACGGCAGGGGTATGCCTGGAGGGATACAGACGACATGTCGGGAAAAAGGACCGGAATCATCTGGTCTATTTTCTGCTGCTGTGTGTGATCCTGGGTCTTACGGTATACAATCCGCTTGCCACAAGGCTGCTGGTGCCGCGGATTTTTTCAAAAGCGATTTTTTACCGGATTTTCTGGCTGATGCCTGCAGTGCCGGCGCTTGCATACGTTCTGGTGCTGGCTGTTGCCAGGGGGCGGAATAAGTTTCTGGGCGGCGTGATTCTTGCGGCGGCGTTTTCGGCCAGCCTGATTCTGATTACGCAGAATACGCTGCTGGACCATGGCTTCCACCGGCCGGAGAATATCTATAAGGTGCCGCAGAGCGTCGTGTACGCCTGTGATGCGATCCATGAAGACTTCGAGGAAGAGGAACGTCTGCCGAAAACCATCTGGGCGT
>CACXHD010000224.1 GCA_902767335.1 uncultured Lachnospiraceae bacterium | reverse complement strand
ACATCGGAACCATCCCCGGCATATTCGCCGTCCGCATATTCCTCGTCGCCGTACGCCTCGTCATCGTACTCATCGTAGTACTCGTCATCGTCGTACTCGTCGTAATAGTCGCTCTCATACTCGAGCAGATCGCCGGACTCTCTTGCCTGCGTTTCGCTCTTGATATCGATCTTAAAGCCGGTCAGTCTGGCAACCAGACGTACGTTCTGGCCTTCCTTTCCGATGGCAAGGGAGAGCTGATTGTCCGGAACGACAACCTGTGCCGTCTTGTCATCGGGATCCGCCATAACATAGATGACCTTTGCCGGACTTAAGGCATTTTCGATCAGCAGCGCCGGGTTTTCATCCCAGGTGATAATATCGATTTTCTCGCCGTTCAGTTCCGATACAACCGCATCGACACGGGATCCGTTCTTGCCGACGCAGGCGCCGACCGGATCGACATCGGGATCCGAAGACCAGACCGCCATCTTCGTGCGGCTTCCGGCTTCCCGGGCAATCCCGCGGATTTCCACGGTTCCGTCGGCAATCTGTGACACCTCGTTCTCAAACAGCCGCTTCACCAGTTCGGAATGGGTTCTGGAAAGCAGAACCCGCGGGCCCTTGGAGCTGTCTTTGACCTCCATCACATAGACTTTGATCCTCTGGCCGGGATAGAATTCTTCGACCGACATCTTATCATGGCCCTGCTCATCCCGGGTTTTCACGCGGATCATTTCCTTCTCACACAGAAGGGCTTCCACTTTTCCGAGATTGACGCTCACGTTGCTGCCCACATACCGCAGTACCGTACCGGTGAGCACCTCATGCTCTTTTTCATAATACTGCCGATAGAGAGATCTGCGCTCTTCTTCACGAATTCTCTGCAGGATTACGTTTTTCGCCGCCTGTGTCACAATACGTCCGAAATTCTTCGACTGGATCGGAACTCTCACAATATCATCCAGCTCATATTTCGGGTCTTTCATCCGTGCATCTGCAAGACTGATCTGTGTCAGCGGATCCTCGACCTCTTCCACGACCGTTTTCTCGGCATAAACCTCAAACGTCCCGCTTTCCGGAGAAATATTGACAACAACATTGTCCACCTCATTTTTGGAATACTGTGTCTTGCAGGCCTGAATCAGGCTCTGGCGGATCGCATCGAGCAGAACATCCCGACTGATGCCTTTTTCTTTTTCAAGAAGCTCCAATGCGCTGAGTAATTCGTTTTCGGTGTTCATTTTTCCGTTGTCCTCCTTAAAAATCAAATGCGAGACGCACAAGAGCAATTTTTTCTCTCTCAATCGTCATATCTGCGTCATCTTCCGTTCTGATCGTAACCGTATCTTTGTCATATGCTTCAAGAACCCCTGTATACTCCTTTGCGCCGTCCAGCGCCTTATACAGTCGGATCTCAATTTTCTCTCCGAGACTTCGTTCGAAGTCCTTTTCTTTCTTCAGCGGACGCCCCAGACCCGGCGAACTGACTTCCAGTACATAGGAGTCCTCGATAAAATCCTCCTGATCCAGTAGTTCCCCAAACTGTCTGCTGACTGTCTCACAGTCATTGATTGTAATTCCTCCAGGTTTGTCAATGTAGGCACGCAGGTACCAGGTACCGCCCTCCTTGACATACGCCACATCCACCAGTTCAAAACCGCATTCTTCCATAATCGGAAGCAGCAGCTTTTCCGAACGGCTTTCATAATTCTCTTTTCTTGTCATCCGCTGTCCTCTCAGCAGGCCTGCCGGCAGGGCAGACGATACGGTGATTCGTCTGACCGGTTCCGACTGTGCCCACACACGAAAGAAGAACGGGTCAAAACCCGTTCTTCCGAAAAACAATTTATTTACGGTATGATGATAACACCGGAATAGCGGAAAAGCAAGCCTTTTTTCGGCATTTTCCGCAGAAAGTTTATACACAGCCCTCATGCCCCTTATATCTCATAAGCAGACAATTCCGACAGGAACGAAGACGGGATCCACGGTTTACGCAGACTTAGAAGCCGGGGTAAGAGCGTGGCGCATATGCGCGAATATCCCGGCTTCTTAGTCGAAGTTAACCGTTAGCCCGGCGGAGTGGGTCGGGTCAGCTTATGAGATATAAGGGGCATGAGGGCGTACGTCTTCATAGACTATGAACAGGCAGCCAGAAGCTCACTTCTGCTTCGTGCCGCGGGTGTCCCGGGTTCCGATTTTCAGCCGGTTCAGCGCGATCGTCTTCTCACCGAGAGTCAGCGACGGTGCTTCTCCGGGCCGGATCCGGTGTACATCACAGACAAAATCCTCTTTCCCGAGCCGGATCCCGCGTACGCCGGCCGCCGCCTTCTTCTTGAAGGGAATCTCGCTGACATTCAGACGAAGAAGATAGCCCCCGCGGGTCTGCAGTACAATCTGATCCTCATCCGCCGCCTCCGTCACGGCGATCAGTTCATCGCCTTCATTCAGTGAAGTTGCGGCGATTGTCCGGCGGGTAACGACCAGCTCGCTGCCTTCGACCCTCTTGATCATGCCCTGCGCCGTGACGAACAGCAGGTTCTTCTGCTCCAGTTTCTCAAGGGGCATGACGGCTGCCGGCCGCTCTTTTTCGCTTTCAAAATTACAGAGGTTGTCGATGGGCGTCCCTTTTTCCCGGAATTTGCCGAGCGGGACATCGCTCATCCGGATCAAATGCTGCCGCCCGGTATCGGTTATGATGCTGACCTTTGAATCGGTCATCACGGGAAATACATATCGGTTCTGTTCATCCGCAGCCTGCCGGTTCTTTTCATATACCGCAGGATCAATCATGCGGGCATAACCGAAGCGGTCCATCAGGAATACCGCCGGAACCGCCTGGGGCGCCTGCTCCTCAATCACGATCTCTTCCGCGTTCTCGAGAGCCGTCCGTCTCGGAAGGGCAAATTCCTTTTTCATCCGTTTCAGATCCTGGATAATGACATTCGCCATGGAATCATAATTGTTCAGGATATCGCTGTACACCGCAATGTTATCCAGGGTTTTCTTATGTTCCGCCAGCAGGGCTTCAATTTCCAGGCCGATCAGTTTGTACAGACGCATTTCAAGAATCGCATCCGCCTGTGTCTCTGTGAAATTCAGCTTCGCAGCCTGTTTCTGGCTTTTCGCACTCTTGAAACGAATCCCCTCCGTTATGCCGTGAACCAGACAGTCCTTTACCTGCTTCTGGGAACGGCTGCCGCGAAGGATCTCGATGATCAGATCGATGCAGTCGCACGCGCGGATCAGGCCTTCCTGAACTTCTTTTTTCTTCAGCTCCTTTTCGAGCATTACCTGATATTTTCTTGTGGTAATCTCAAACTGGAAATCAATGTGATATTCCAGGATCCGCCGCAGGCTCAGCGTCTCCGGTCTGCCGTCCGCCACGGCCAGCATATTGACGCCGAAGGTATCCTCCAGCCGGGTCTTCTTGTACAGAAGGTTCAGAATCTGATTCGGATCTGCGCCCTTGCGCAGTTCAATGACGATGCGGATTCCCTCTTTGGAGGACTGGTTTGATATGTCGGTGATATCCGTTGTCTTCTTTGTTTCAACAAGCGCAGCCACATCATTAAGGAATTTGCCGATATTTGCCCCCAGCATGGTATAGGGAATCTCGCGGATGACCAGGCATTCTTTCCCGCCCTTCATTTTTTCAATCTCAACTTTTCCGCGGATCCGGATCTTCCCGGAGCCGGTCGCATAAATGTCCGCGAGATCCTTCTGGTTTACAACGATTCCCCCGGTCGGAAAATCCGGGCCCTTGATATATTTCAGCAGATCTGCGTCGCTCATGCGTCCGTCCCGGATCAGTGCTATGACCGCGTCCAGCACTTCCCCCAGATTATGGGGCGGAATACTGGTGACCATGCCCACCGCAATCCCTTCGGATCCGTTGACCAGAAGGTTCGGAACTCTCGCCGGCAGCACTTCCGGTTCTTTTTCTGTCTCATCGAAATTCGGCTGAAAATCCACGACATTCTTGTCGAGATCCTGCAGGAACGCATCCTGCGTCAGTTTCATCAGCCGGGCTTCCGTGTATCGCATGGCAGCGGCGCCGTCGCCTTCGATGGAACCGAAATTGCCATGGCCGTCCACCAGCGGCATGCCCATCTTGAAATCCTGGGCCATGACCACCAGTGCCCCGTAGATCGAGCTGTCTCCGTGAGGATGATATTTACCCATGGTATCGCCGACGATACGCGCGCTTTTTCTGTAGGGCCGGTCGTACCGGATCCCCAGCTCATGCATGTCATAGAGGGTCCTGCGCTGAACCGGTTTTAAACCGTCTCTCACGTCCGGCAGCGCCCGGGACACGATGACACTCATCGCGTAATCGATATATGATTTCTGCATAATCTCCGAATACTCGGTCCGGATGATCTGTTCTTCCATGTTTATAATCCTCATTTATGAGGCTGCCGCAGGAATTGCTTCCTGTGGCAGCCTCCTTTTCTGTGTGTCTTATACGTCGAGAAGGGCTTCCTGCGCGTGCTCATAGATGTAGGCTTTCCGCGGGGGCACGTCACTCCCCATCAGCATTTCCGTTACATCCGACGCCAGACGCGCGTCTTCAATCTCCACCCGTTTCAGCATGCGCGTCTCCGGGTTGAGGGTGGTCTCCCACAGCTGGGAAGCGTCCATCTCTCCGAGGCCTTTGTATCGCTGCAGTGTAAACGGCGCTTTGTGGCGTTTGCGGTATTTTGCCAGAGCGGCATCGTCGTACAGATATTCCTCCTGTCCCCGGGAGGGCATGGCTTTATAGAGCGGAGGCATGGCGATATAAATATGTCCCTCATAAATCAGTTCCGGCATGAACCGATAGAACAGCGTCAGCAGCAGGGTGCAGATATGGGCTCCGTCCACATCGGCATCGGCCATGATGATGATCTTGTCGTACCGCAGTTTCGAGATGTCAAAATCGTTTCCGTATCCTTCGGAGAAACCGCAGCCAAAGGAGTTGATCATGGTTTTGATCTCTGCGTTGGCCAGCACCTTGTCAATGGATGCCTT
>CACXHD010000223.1 GCA_902767335.1 uncultured Lachnospiraceae bacterium | reverse complement strand
TGCGGAGCACTATAGTCAACGTCAGATTATTTCTGACGTTGACTATAAGTCTGCGTAAACCGTGGATCCCGTCTTCGTTCCTGCCGGAATTGTCTGCTTATGGGATATAAGGGGCATGAGGGCTGTGAATAGAAGCTTCATAGAGGCTTCGAATCCAAAAATATTTTGACCCTTGATAAATCCTATGTTATAGTAAACGATAAAGCCTGAGGAAACACGGATTTCTTCTGTGCTTCCTTGATTTTCTGGAGAGGAGATTGTTATGTCTGGCCATTCAAAATTTGCCAATATCAAACACAAAAAAGAAAAGAACGATGCAGCCAAAGGTAAGATTTTTACGATCATCGGACGAGAGATCGCCATTGCCGTAAAGGAAGGCGGACCGGACCCGAACAATAACAGCAAGCTGCGCGATGTCATTGCAAAAGCAAAAGCGAACAATATGCCGAACGATACGATCGATCGCGGCATCAAGAAAGCGGCCGGAGATCTCGGCTCCGTGAATTATGAGCGTGTCACCTATGAGGGATACGGCCCCGGCGGAATCGCGATCATCGTGGAAGCTTTGACGGATAATAAGAACCGTACCGCAGCAAATGTCCGCAGCGCATTCACAAAGGGCAGCGGAAATATCGGTACGCAGGGCTGTGTATCCTATATGTTTGACCAGAAAGGCCAGATTATCATCGACCGTGAAGAATGCGATCTGGACGCGGATACGCTGATGATGACCGCGCTGGATGCCGGAGCGGAGGATTTCAGCGAGGAGGAGGACAGCTTTGAGATTCTTACGGATCCGGAGGATTTCTCAGCCGTCCGCCAGAAACTCGAGGAAGAGGGAATTGTCATGGCCTCCGCGGATATCACGATGATCCCGCAGAATTATGTTGCTCTTACCGATGAGGCGCTTCTCCGCCAGCTGAACCGTACACTGGACCTGCTGGATGACGATGATGACGTCCAGGCTGTCTACACTAATCTGGATGAGTGACGAATGAGGTGAAAAGCGTTTATGAGCAGTTATCAGACAGCGATCGAAGCCATGGAGCAGATGCTGGACGCGGAGCAGTCGATTCTGGAGCAGTTTAACAAGAAAACCTACCGGACGAGTTTTGATTCGATGTACCAGCGGTATCTGCCGGCATTTGACGCCATTGAGGAGCTGTACCACAATGTGCGCGAACCGGAGGAGATGCTTGCCAATATGGCGAAAGCCATTACCGGAAGCGCTCAGACCCAGCTGGACGGGATCCGGAAGAAAAATGCGCGGGAAGCTGCCATGATGAATCTGAACATGCAGATGGCTGTGTATGTCTATCCGGCCATCCTGCATTATAAAGGAGATTCATCCGTCCGCTTTTCGGAAGTTCTTCAGCGGGAGTGGAAAGAAGCCTTCCCGAAATCGAATGTACAGGCGGCGGAGCTGGAATACATCGAAAAAGGGTTTCACAAAAAGTTCTGCTATATTACCACCGCGGTATGCCGTACGCAGCAGCGGGGCGACAACTGTTATGAGCTGAATCTTCTCCGGGACTATCGCGACGGGTACCTGGCCGAAAGAGAAAACGGCGAGGAACTGATCCGGCGCTACTACGATGTCGCACCGACAATCGTACGCCATATTGATGAGAGAGAGAATTCAGGAGAGATCTATCAGCAGATCTGGGATTCGTATCTCGAGCCATGCATTCATATGATCGAGAAAGGAAAAAATGAAGACTGCCTGGTGCTTTATACCCGGATGGTCGATGACCTTCAGGAACAGTATTTCCGGCTTTGATCATACAAGGCGCTCAAAGATTTTATAATCGTTTTTCGGCGTATGGTCCCCTGACAGGACAGTACGCCGGTTTTCGCTATTAAGGCTTCTTCTTGAGAGGATTGTTTTATGTCATTTCTTCAGTCAATTTTTCTGGGCATTGTCCAGGGGCTCACGGAATTCCTGCCGGTGAGCAGCTCCGGCCATCTGGCAATCATGCAGAATATTTTCAAAATCGATACGGGAAGCAGTATTCTCTATGATGTACTGCTTCATTTTGGTACACTGATTGTTGTTTTTTATCTCTACCGAAAAGAAATCGGACGGCTCATCCTGGAATTTTTCGGCATGGTTCGTGATCTGTTTGACAATCTGAAGATCCGGCGGGAAAACCGGAACAGCAGTGAACCCAGACCGCTCCATCGGATCATCAAGAATAATTACCGCAAATTTGTCGTTCTGATTCTGATCTCAACCATACCGACGGGTATTATGGGATATCTCGGAAGAAAACTGATCGCCGATGCAGCGGATACGCTTCTTGTACCGGGGATCTGTCTTCTGATCACCGGCGTCATCCTGCTGCTCAGTGACCGGACGAAGAATAATCACAAGATACCGCAGGATGTCTCCTGGAGAGAAGCCGTGATCATCGGAATCGCCCAGGGCTTCGCGACACTGCCGGGTCTTTCCCGCTCCGGAACGACCATCACGGCCTGTCTGCTCTGCGGCTTTGAACGTTCGTTTGCGGTGAAGTATTCGTTTATTCTTTCGATCCCTGCCATTCTCGGCGCGGCGGTCCTGGAGCTGAAGGATATCGGCTCCGAAGTAATCACACCGTCCCTCGCCGGCAGTTACATCTCAGGTATGATCGCGGCCGCCGTGGTCGGATATATCTGTATCCGTACCATGATCCGCCTGATTCGAAACAAAAAACTGCATTATTTTGCATATTATTGTTTCGCCGCGGGCCTGTTCGCAATCGTCGGTCACTTTTTCCTGACCTGAAAACATCGATTATGATCAACAGAGGGAACTGAATGTCTGAAACAAAGAACGCCGGAAAAAAACGTACTTCCAGACCGGCGGCACGAAAAACTGCAGGAAAAACTGCAGGAAAAACGGCAGGCAGAACTGCAGCCGGAAATAAGAAAAGAACTCCGCGCCAGACGCAGCGGGAATATATTGATTACGCACTCTACCTGGAGATTATTCTCTGGGTAGTTCTGGCGTTTTCCATTCTGCTGTTTGTCAGCTATTTCGGCATCGGAGGAACCGTGGGCCGTTTTGTCGGCGGAAACGCCTTCGGCCTGTTCGGCGTGATGGCGTATCTGCTGCCGTTTCTGCTGTTCTTTATGACAGCGTTTCTGATCGCCAATGCCAGAAGCCGGATCGCCCGGATCAAATTCGCCGCAGCGATTCTGCTGTATCTGGTACTCTGCGGTGCCATCCAGATGGTGCTGGTGGGATATAACAGCGCATATCATCTGAATGAATATTTTGAAGCGGGCAGGCAATATCATACGGGAGGCGGCCTGGTCGGCGGCGCCATTCTTTCCGCCCTGTGTCCGCTGATCGGTACGATCGGAAGCGCCATTGTGCTTGGCATGCTCTGCGTCATCTGCCTGATTCTGATTACCCAGAAATCCATCATGTTCAGCATGCGCCGAAAGACGAGAGATCTTATGTACCGTGCCGGAAAAGACCGGGAGGATCTGGCCAGAAGAAGGCAGGAGTGGCAGGCGCAGCGACAGGAGAGAAGGGAGAAAGAAGCATCTGCCGATGCAGTAACCGATAAACGATCCATGGATCCGCCGGCGGAAATCACCCGGAAACAGAAACGGAAAAACACGGGAAACGATCTGTCGTACGAAGCGAGCTGCTCCCTGGAGAAAACCGCTCCTGCGGTTGATTTCCCCCTGAAAGGGAGAACCGCCGGAAGATCTGCCGGAACGATGGATGATCTGAATGATCTTACAGATTCTGCCGCGGGATCCGGGCGCAGAAAGCCGCGGCAGGTCCGCTCGCCGATCCCGGAGGCATCTGCCGACGCAAGCAGGAATTCCCGTCCGGCTGCCGCCTCTGAGGATGATTTCCGGCTTCGGCTGGATGCGCTGTTTGCGGATGAGCCGGAAGAGGAACCGCCCCTGCCGGACCAGACGGAGCCATCCGCAATGGAAAACCTCCGGAATTCCGTAGAAGGCAAAGCTTCGAAGGGGAAAACACCGCGGGAGAAAACACCGAAAGAGAATACAGCAAAAGAGAATACGCCGAAAGAGAATTCTGCGAAAGAGAACGCTCCCGCAAAGAAAGAAACAATGACGGCGAAGGAGCGCTCCGAGGAGACGGCAAAGGTGGAAGCGCAGATCGAAGAAGCCTCGAAATCCGAGCTTGTGGAATATCATTTCCCGACGACGGATCTTCTCGCTCTGCCGAAGAAAAACAAACCCGGCAGTTCCCGGAAGGATGAACTGATGGAGAAGGCGGAAACGCTTCAGAAAGTGTTTGATACCTTTGGCGTCCGGGTCACCATCACCGACGTGACCTGCGGTCCTTCCGTCACAAGATTTGAGCTGATTCCCGAGATGGGTGTGAAGGTGAACAAGATTCTGTCCCTGCAGGACGATATTCAGCTCAACCTCGCGGCGGAGGAAATCCGGATTGAGGCCCCGATCCCCGGCAAAGCGGCCGTCGGCATCGAGATTCCCAATGATGAGAAAACTGGCGTCATGCTGCGCGAACTGCTTGAATCCGAAGCATACCGCAAATCCGCATCCCGCCTCACCTATGTTGTGGGCAAAGATATCGGGGGAAGAATCATTGTTTCCGATATTGCGAAGATGCCGCACCTGCTCGTCGCAGGATCTACCGGCTCCGGAAAATCGGTCTTTATCAATACGCTGATCCTATCGATTCTGTATAAGGCGAAGCCGGACGAAGTCAAGCTGATCATGATTGACCCGAAGGTCGTGGAGCTGAGCGTTTACAACGGGATTCCGCATCTGCTGATTCCGGTTGTGACAGAGCCGAAGAAAGCTGCCGGCGCCCTGAACTGGGCCGTGACCGAAATGCTGAAACGCTATCAGCAGTTTTCCGAGGTCGGCGTCCGGGATATGAAGAGTTATAACAAACGGGTTGCCGAGATCGGAGACGATGTGCCGGAGGAGACCCGGCCGAAGAAAATGCCGCAGATCGTCATCATCGTCGACGAGCTTGCGGATCTGATGATGGTCGCCAGCAACGAAGTGGAGGATGCGATTGTACGGCTGACACAGCTGGCCAGAGCCGCCGGCATTCACCTGGTGATCGCGACCCAGCGGCCGTCCGTGGATGTCATCACCGGCCTGATCAAGGCCAACATGCCTTCCAGGATCGCTTTCGCAGTGTCCTCGGGCGTTGATTCGCGAACCATCCTCGATCATGTCGGGGCAGAGAAGCTGCTGGGCATGGGCGATATGCTGTTCTCCCCACAGTCCTACAAACAGCCGCTGCGAATCCAGGGCGCTTTTGTCGGAGACGCGGAAGTCGCCGCCGTGGTCGACTATATCAAGCAGAACAACGGCGGAGAAAATATGGAAAAGGATCTGGCAGAGCAGATGAAGGAGATGGAAAAGTCCATCGAGAAAACGTCGGCCTCCTCCGCGTCGGACCGGGACGACCTGTTTGAGCAGGCAGGCAGATTTATCATTGAGAAAGACAAGGCTTCCATCGGCATGCTGCAGCGCTGGTTTAAGATCGGCTTCAACCGTGCCGCCCGCATCATGGACCAGCTCTCCGAGGCGGGCGTCGTCGGCCCGGAGGAAGGGACAAAACCGAGAAAGATCGAGATGTCCATGGAACAGTTTGAAAATTACCTCGAACAGAATTAAGGAAACATGGTTTCTTTGCGTTTTCCGTGATTGTGTTTTCGGACATGATCTTTTATAATGTTACCATTGGGGCCGGAATCTCGCCAGCTCCGGTGGTGGTTCAACGGAGGTAAAACATGTATAAGATTTTAAAAGCCGGCGTACTCGCAGGAAATATCTATGAAATGGTGGTTGAAGCCCCCCGTGTTGCCGCCCGGTGTCTCCCGGGTCAGTTCGTGATCGTCAAGCTTGACGAGAAAGCGGAGCGGATTCCCCTGACCATCTGCGATTATGACCGGGAAGCGGGTACGATTACGATTGTTTTCCAGCCGGTCGGCGCAAGTACGACGAAATATACCGCTCTTAAGGCCGGTGATTCCTTTATGGACTTTGTCGGTCCGCTGGGATGTGCGTCGGATTTATGCAGTGAACCGGTGGAAGAGCTGAAGAAAAAGAAGATTCTGTTTGTCGCCGGCGGCGTCGGTACCGCACCGGTTTATCCGCAGGCAAAATGGCTGCATGAGCAGGGCATTTCCTGTGATGTCATCATCGGCGCCAAGACAAAGGATCTTGTGATTCTCGAGGGCAAGATGAAGGCGGTTGCCAATACGTATGTGACGACCGATGACGGGTCCTACGGACGCAGCGGTATGGTGACCAAATGCATCGAGGACCTGATCAGCGAAGGCCACTCCTACGATCACTGCGTTGCGATCGGCCCGATGATTATGATGAAGTTCTGTGCCCTGACCACGAAAAAACTGGGGATCCATACGATTGTGAGCATGAATCCGATCATGGTGGACGGAACCGGTATGTGCGGCGCCTGCCGCCTGATCGTGGGAGATGAGGTGAAATTTGCCTGCGTCGACGGTCCGGAGTTTGACGGACATCTGGTTGACTTCGATGCTGCGATGAAGCGCGCGACCCAGTATAAGACCGAAGAGGGAAGAGCACTTCTGCGGCTGCAGGAAGGAGACACGCATCACGGTGGATGCGGGGAGTGCGGAGGTGACAGATAATGGCAAATGTGTTGAACAAGGTTCCGGTCAGAGAACAGGATCCAAAGGTACGTGCCCATAATTTTAATGAAGTATGCCTCGGCTACAACAAGGAAGAAGCCATGGAGGAGGCGGCGCGCTGCCTGCACTGCAAAAATGCGAAATGCATCGCCGGCTGTCCCGTCAATATCAATATTCCCGAGTTCATCGCTCATGTGAAAGACGGCGATTTCGAGACGGCCTATCAGGTCATCGGCGCATCCAGCTCTCTGCCGGCTGTCTGCGGACGTGTCTGCCCGCAGGAGACGCAGTGTGAAGGAAAATGTATCCGGGGGATCAAAGGGGAACCGGTCTCCATCGGCAAGCTGGAACGGTTTGTGGCGGACTGGGCCTGCGCGCAGGGGATCCGCCCCGCCGGAGCTTCGGCGAAGAACGGGTTTAGGGTCGCGGTGATCGGCTCCGGTCCTTCCGGACTGACCTGTGCCGGGGATCTGGCGCGGATGGGATACGATGTCACCATCTTCGAAGCCCTGCATAAAGCCGGGGGCGTTCTTGTCTACGGTATCCCGGAATTCCGTCTTCCCAAAGACGCCGTCGTAGCCAAAGAAGTGGAGAATGTCATTTCCCTCGGCGTGAAAATCGAGACAAATGTGATCATCGGAAAGTCCGTTACGATTGATGAGCTTCTTTCGAAGGAAGGCTTTGATGCGGTCTTTATCGGTTCCGGCGCCGGACTTCCCATGTTTATGGGGATTCCGGGCGAACAGGCAAAGGGCGTGTTCTCCGCAAACGAATTCCTGACGCGAAGCAATCTGATGCAGGCCTTCCGCGAGGATTATGACACGCCGATTGTCTGCGGCAGAAAGGTGGCCGTCGTGGGCGGCGGAAATGTTGCCATGGATGCGGCAAGGACGGCTCTGCGCCTCGGTGCCGAAGTACATATTATCTACCGCCGGAGCGAAGCGGAACTGCCGGCGAGAAGAGAAGAGGTTCATCATGCGAAAGAGGAGGGCATTATCTTTGACCTCCTGACCAATCCGACGGAGATTCTGATGGACGAAAACGGAGATGTCTCCGGGATCCGGGTCATCCGTATGGAACTGGGAGAGCCGGATGCCTCCGGGCGGAGACGTCCCGTGGAGATTCCCGGTTCTGAATATGAGATCGAGGCGGATACCGTCATTATGGCACTGGGAACCTCGCCGAACCCCCTGATTTCCTCGACGACGATCGGACTGGATGTCAACCGCAGGAAATGCATTATCGCGGATGAAGAGACCGGGGCGACCTCCAAAGAGGGCGTTTACGCCGGCGGCGACGCCGTGACCGGCGCGGCCACGGTCATTCTGGCCATGGGTGCAGGCAAAGCCGCTGCGAAGGGCATCGATGAATTTATCCGCGGCAGGGAGGAGAAGCAGTAACCGATGACAATCCGAATCGCAGCCGCCGGAAAACTGAAAGAGCGATACTGGCGGGACGCGGCCGCGGAATATGCGAAACGTCTGGGGCGGTACTGCCGTCTGCAGATTGCGGAAGTGGCCGATGAACCGACCGGCGAAGACATTAGTGACCGTGTCCGGGAACAGATTCTCGGGAAAGAAGCCCAGCATCTGCTTCGCCAGATTCCGGAGCAGTCCTACTGCATCGCGCTGGCGATCGACGGGAAGCGGTATTCCTCCGAGACATTTTCCTCGTTCCTCAAGGAACGGATGGACCACGGGGTCAGTGATCTTACGCTGGTCATCGGCGGATCCCTGGGGCTCGCCCCGGAAGTCCTGAAAAGAGCGGATCTTTCTCTCTCTTTTTCGGATTTCACCTTTCCGCATCAGCTGATGCGGGTGATCCTGCTCGAACAGATTTACCGGTCGTTCCGGATTATGTATCACGAGCCCTATCATAAATGATTCTTGATCCGGAC
>CACXHD010000222.1 GCA_902767335.1 uncultured Lachnospiraceae bacterium | reverse complement strand
GGCTGCACTTACGACATCTGTTTCATCCGTCAATCCACATTTCCGGCTGCACTTACGACATCTGTTTCATCCGTCAATCCACATTTTTGGTTGCGATCATATCCACACCGGTATCCGCGATGTTCTTAAACAAAACATCGCCGATCCGCACCGGGCAGGGCACGGATACCCCGCGCAGGTCCCGGATCACGTCCATGATCCGGTCCTTCGGGATATCCGAAGCCGTCTTGAGCGGTACCATCCGTTCTCCCGTCCTGCTCCCGTAAACCCGCACAGAGCTGGTTACGATCCGGGTCGGGGCCGTGACTTCTTTTCTTGCATATTTCTCGCCGCGCGGGCAGGTATTTCCGGTTACCAGGAGGATTTCATTGTCCTCGTCCATCATGACTTCGATCTGACAGCCAAGCGGACATCCGATACAGGTCAGATTCACGGTCTTCATCCTTTGTCCTCCTCTATCTGAAGCGCAAGGGTTTTCATGCCCGGATGCGCGTCCAGCACCTTCTTTGTCAGCACCAGCTCCTCCATCTCACCGGGCGCCATGACGCGGCGCTTTTTCGTCAGAACCGGCTCCCCGTCTATATACAGTACAACCTTCCGGTTCGTCATAACATCCCCGACCCGGAAGCGGAATTTCAGCCAGCGCCGGACCTTTTCCGGATTCACGAACCCCGGGACCGTATACCGGATCCCGCCGGCGATCTCAACCGGGACGCCCATTTTCGCGGCAGCGCTCACCGTACGTTCGCCGGACGTATTCCCGCCTGCTGCGCTGCATGCCGCGATATATGCCGCGGCGCTCTCTCCCGCCAGCTTTGCCTCCTCGCTGACATAGTCCACCAGGTCATGGACATGAAGGACATTTCCGGCTGCAAACACGCCGGGGACCGAAGTCTCCAGGGATTCATTCACGACCGGTCCGTTGGTGACACGGCTGATCTCTGCCCCCAGCCCCACCGTGAGTTCATTCTCCGGTAAAAGTCCGACAGAGAGCAGCAGCGTGTCACAGTCGTAATGCTCCTCCGTCCCGGGGATCGGTTTCCGGTCCGGCCCGACCTCGGCCAGAACAACGCCTTCCACCCGCTCTTTTCCTTCGATCCGCACCACCGTATGGGACAGCTTCAGCGGGATGCCGAAATCATCCAGACACTGTACAATGTTCCGTTTCAGGCCGCCGGAATAGGGCATCAGTTCCGCGCAGACCAGAACTTTGGCTCCTTCGAGCGTCATCCTGCGCGCCATAATCAGCCCGATGTCTCCGGATCCGAGGATCACAACCCGCCGGCCCGGCAGATACCCTTCGATATTGACCAGCCGCTGCGCCGTCCCTGCGGAAAAGATGCCGGCCGGCCTGAAGCCTGGGATGTTCAGCGCGCCGCGGCTCCGCTCCCGGCAGCCCATCGCCAGTACCAGCGCCTTCGTCTTCAGCAGAAGCAGTCCTTCCTTCTCGTTCACGGCCATGACTTCTTTCCTGCCGTCACTGCCCTGTCCGATGGACATCACCATCGTATCCAGCCTGCATTCGATACCCCGTTCCGTCACCTGATCCGCAAAACGCTGGGCATATTCCGGGCCGGTCAGTTCTTCCTGAAACGTATGCAGACCGAATCCGTTATGAATGCACTGGTTGAGAATTCCCCCAAGACGGGTATCCCGCTCCAGAATCAGAATGCTTCTCTCTCCGGCGTCATACGCGGCCACCGCTGCCGCCAGACCTGCAGGGCCTCCGCCGATCACGATCAGATTATATTCTGTCCTTTCCATAGGCCCCTCCTTTACACTCTGTCTTTAACCAGGCCGACAATCACGGAGGACCTGCCGCCGGCCTTGGTAATGTCCGCCACGTCAATATTCCATTCCTCGGCCAGGATATCCATAATCCTCGGGGAACAGAAGCCGGCCTGGCATCGTCCCATCCCCGCGCGGACCCGCCGTTTGACGCCGTCCAGGCTCTTCGCCCCCAGAGGTCTGCGGATCGCATCCAGGATTGCTCCTTCACTTACCTGTTCACACCGGCATACAATCCGGCCGTATTCCGGTTTCTCCTTCAAAAGACGGTCCAGTTCCTCCAGCGGCAGGGTCTTTGCATCCAGGAAGCCTTTTCTCGTTCCGATGAAATCCGGATTGTTCTCCAGCTGCAGTTTTTCCGCCAGCTCACGGGCGATCTCCTGTCCGATGGCAGGCGCCGCCGTCAGTCCCGGAGACTCGATGCCCGCGCAGTCAAAGAACCCCGGCGCGTCCTTCACCTCTCCGAGAATAAAATCATGCCGTTCTTCATGGGCCCGCAGTCCCGCGAAGCTCGTGATCACCTCCCGCAGCGGGAGATCGTCGAAGGCCAGTCCGGCCTTTGCCATCAGGTCGTCGAACCCCTCGGAGGTCGTATCCACGCCTTCCTTGTCGTCAATATCCTCCGCCGTCGGACCGATGATCGTGTTGCCGTGAACCGTCGGGCTCACCAGAACGCCCTTGCCGAATTTTCCGGGCACCTGGAATACCGTATGTTTCACATAACCGCCGATCCGGCGGTCCAGCAGCAGATAATCGCCTCTTCGGGGAATAATGCGGATCTTGTTCGAGGAAACCATGTTGTGGAGAATGTCGGCATAAACGCCTGCCGCATTGACCACTGCCCTTGTATGGATCACCCCGTCCGCCGTCTGGACCACCCAGTATGCATTTCCGTCCGCATCTTCCGAAGGAATCAGCCCTTTCACTTCGGTATTAAAACGAAATTCCACGCCGTTGGTATATGCATTCTCCGCGAAAGCGATCGTCGCGCCGAAGGGACAGACAATCCCTGCCGTCGGTGCATACAGGGCCGCTACCGGCACATGTCCGACTGCCGGCTCCAGCTCTTTCAGCCGCTCTCTTCCGACGATTTCCAGCCCCTCCACGCCGTTTTTCCGGCCGTTCTCCATGAGTTCTTCCAGCTTGTGGATATCCTCCTCTCCAAGCGCCAGGACCAGAGAACCGTTGTTTTTGTACTCAAAATCCAGTTCCTCCGCCAGTTTCGGGTACATACGGTTGCCAATCAGATTGTATTTTGCCATCAGTGACCCGTGGGCCGCGTCAAATCCGGCATGAATGATAGCCGAATTCGCCTTGGAGGTTCCTGTGCATACATCCTCTGAACGCTCCAGAACGCAAAAGGATCCGCGGTATGCGGACAGGAAACGGGCGACCGCGCATCCGGTCACGCCGGCTCCGATGATTACGACGTCATACATCCATGTTCCTCCTGTATACTCTGTTTTAGGTCTCTCACACCAGTTGCTGAGGGAAGCAAAAACGCATCAAACGGACTGCGCTTCTTTGATGAAGCACACAAAACGGACTGCGCTTCATAAGGTATCTCAATTATAACATAGAAAAATGTGTTTGGATTTCCTTTTTTCCAGAGTACAGATCAGCATATCAGCAGGAGAACGCCAGCAAGCAGAGGAAACCAGGGCCAAAAACAGAAGCTTCCTACTTGCGTGGAACGAATGGAAGCCAGGATCCATCATCGTCCCCGGATCGTCCGCCGCCGGACAGGATGGATTGATCTCAAAGGGTTCTCAAAGTACATCTGATCGGATACAATATACTCTGGGAAGAAGGGAAGGAGGTGCTCTCAGACTGTGCGAAAAGAGATTAGCTATATCGTGCCCGCAGGCGTCAGTATGACGTTGAAGCAGACACTGCGGGGCCCGATGAGCCTGACCTGCCGTCAGGTGCGCAGCGCCAAATTCCGGGAGAACGGTATCCTGGTCAACGGAGAACGTTCCCGCGTCAGCCGGATGCTGTTCGAAGGCGATGAAGTCCGCGTGCTGCTGGAAGATGTCCATGATCCTTCTCAGGTTCACGGCATCCGCTTTGCCGGCGGCTTTGGCGCTCCCGGTTCCTGTTCTTCCGGCCGGCCGTGTCTTCCGCCGCTGCCCACAGAGCAGATTCTCTTTGAAGATGAAGATCTGCTGGTGGTAAACAAGCCGGCCGGCATCTGTGTACATCCCTCCCATGGTCACTATGGAGATACGCTGGCGGATCAGGTTTATTACCGCTATGCTCTGATGGGCATCACAGAGATACCAAGGGTTGTCGGCAGACTCGACAAAGATACTTCCGGTGCGGTTCTGTTTGCCCGGAACAAGGTCGCCGCCCAGCGGCTGACAGATAAAAAAGCTGTTCGCAAGGAATATCTGGCGCTCGCGCAGGGAAATATAAATATGACTACCCTGATGGAAAACCCGGCTCTGGCGCTGGGAAATCAGGCTCCCGCGCTGGGAAATCCGGCCCCCGTGATGGAGAATTCGTCTTCCACGAACCCGATGTCCCCAAAACCGGACAGCGTATGGCTGACGATCTCCTGTCCAATCGCAAAAGATCCGTCTTCCCTGAGCCGGATGCTCCCGGACCCGGACGGCAGGTACGCAGGCAAGACCGCCGTCACACACCTGCAGGTTGTGGCCAGCGTCCCCGAAATAGAAGCTACGCTCCTCCGACTGCGTCTCGACACCGGCCGCACCCACCAGATTCGGGTTCATATGGCATATATCGGACATCCCCTGCTCGGGGACCCGCTCTACGGAACCGGACCGTCCGGCGGCTTTACCCGCGCGGCCCTGCACTGCAGCCGAATGGAACTTCTCCATCCCTTCACCCGGGAAAAGATTTCTATCTGCGCACCCCTTCCCGAGGACTTTCCTGCTCATGCAGAGGCCCGTTGACAGGCTGTATTTGCAGTGATTTTCCTGAAAGCAGAAAAAAGGGGCTGCATTTCAGCCGTTCTTCCGGATCTGCAAAGAACTTGCAAAGGTTGATTCGCTATGATGGGTTCATCAAAAAACAAGCTACGATGATTACGGTATGTACTACGAAATCATTAGATCAGGAATGCGCTTTATCTGAGGTAGTGAAAAAATGAAAATCCCCATATAACAGGCCCGAAGTGAGATTTGAAATGTTGCTTCGGGCCATTGTTTTGTTTAGATATTAATAGTTAATGGTTGACGCCTGCCTGTTATCATGGTATGGTTTGGAAAACATACAGAAAGGCACACAGCGGGTGTGCAGGGTGAAGGAATGATAAACAGATAATCAGATTTGGTGAATGCAGACAGTAGAGAATATGACCCGAAAGGGTCTTGTTTGTGTATGCCGAATCAGATTATCGTATTTATTCCGGATCTATCCCTGGATAATACTGTGCTTTTCGGTATATACATCCGTTCCGGCTATGCGATGAATCTGCTTCGGTATGAGGCAGTTTTTTTATGCCTGTATATCAGAAAGCCGGAGGTAATGACCATGGCACAGATCGCGGTGAATGACCTGACATTTACTTATGAGGGCGGTATAGATGCCGTCCTCGAGAACGTAACATTTCATATTGATACTAACTGGAAGCTGGGATTAATCGGAAGAAACGGAAAAGGCAAAACGACTCTGTTACATCTTCTGATGGGAAAATATGAGTACCGGGGAAATATCTCATCCAGTACGAGGTTTGATTATTTTCCCTATAAGGTTGCTGACAATGAATGGAACAGATGTGCTTACGAACTGGTTTCGGTCTGGAAACCTGGTGTTGAAACATGGCAGGTACTCATCCAGATGAATCAGATCCGGATGGATCCGGAGTGCCTGTATCGCCCGTTTGGCACCTTAAGCCACGGAGAACGGACAAGAGTAATGCTTGCGGTTCTGTTCGCAGCAGAGGATGAATTTCTGCTGATTGATGAACCGACAAATCATCTGGATACACCAGCGAGGGTAATCGTAAAGGAGTATCTGAAATCTAAAAAGGGCTTCATTCTTGTTTCGCACGACAGGGATCTGCTGGATGCTGTGTGTGACCACGTTCTTGTTCTCAATCGGAAGACCATTGATGTGCAGGCTGGAAATTTTACCAGCTGGTGGGAGAACAAGGAACGCAGGGATGCTTTTGCCAAAGTGGAAAATGAGAAACACCTTAAAGCGATCGGAAAGTTGAAAGCGGCAGCTGACAGAAGCGCCAGATGGGCGGAAAAAGGGGAAAACCGTAAAATCGGGTTTGATCCGGTGAAGGAAAATGACAGAAGTATAGCAACAAGATCTTACATCGGGGCAAAGACGAAAAAAATGCAGGCAAGAGTGAAAAGCTATGAGAAGAGGATTGACAGGGAAATTAAGGAAAAAGAAGGATTGCTTCAGGATATCGAGGATCCCGTTGACCTGAAGGTGAAGCCACTGCTGTTTCACAAGGATATACTGATTAATGCCAGAGACCTGACCCTGAGCTATGAAGGCATGGAAGAACCTCTATTCCAAGAGCTGTGTTTTCAGGTCAGGAGAGGGGACAGAGTGGTATTGTCCGGTGAAAACGGAAGTGGGAAATCAAGCATAATCAAAGCGGCTTTACAGAGGGCGGCGGACAACGATTTACCTGTTGACAGTTCAAAACTGGTCATAAAAGGAAACCTTGAAGTTGCATCCGGCCTTATTATTTCTTATGTAAGTCAGGACACATCCTTCCTGTCCGGCTCCTTGAGAAAATATTGTGAAGAACAGGGCCTGGAGGAGAGTGTGTTCTTTGCCATTCTCCGGCAGCTTGATCTTGGACGGGAGCAGTTTTTCAAGAAAATGGAAGATTTCTCAGAGGGACAGAAGAAGAAAGTGCTCATTGCAGCAAGCCTGCTTACACCCGCGCACCTGTATATATGGGATGAACCGTTAAATTATATAGACGTATTTTCCAGAATGCAGATCGAAAAGCTGATCCTGGCTTTCAGCCCCACCATGCTGCTGGTAGAGCATGATGTCCGTTTTCAGGAGAAAATTGCAACAAAGAGTATTCGCCTTGGATAGTGGGAAGAAAAAAAGACGAAGCGTTGCAGAATCCATCAGGTTAAAGAAAGAAATATCTCAATGTCTCAAAGGTCATGAAGGGTTACTTAGATTGGGGCATCGATTGGGGCATCGCATTTTTCAAATGCGATGCCCCGAACTGCATATCACCCGTGGTTCTGATATGCTCTCTCTCATTCAATTTCCAGTTTTATTTCCCGTCCGGAAAACTTGTGAAATTTCCCCTTTCGACCAGCGGCAGCCCGCTTTTCTCTTTTTCCGCCGCGATGGCCCGGATCAGGAACGCCATGTTTCTTGCGAGATTCCGCATCGTCTGCAGTCCTTCCAGGTCTTTCTTTACATCCTCTGCCGTAAATCCGTGGACCTGGTTCCAGTAGGTGGAGGAAGCCACCTGCATGCCGCTGATGGTAAAATACTTGTTCAGGACATCAAAGGAAGCTGCGTTTCCGCCTCGGCGGCAGCTGACCACCGCTGCGCCGACCTTCATGTGCTTGGAGAAGGAAGTGCTGTAAAACAGGCGGTCCATAAAAGAGAGGATTGTCCCGTTCGGGGATCCGTAATAAACCGGACTGCCGACCACCAGACCATCCGCCGCTTCAAACTTCGGCGCAGCCTCATTCACCAGGTCATCGTCAAACACACATTTCCCTTTTTTCTCACATCCGCCGCAGGCAATACATCCGCGAATGTTCTTATTCCCTACCTGGAGCAGTTTGGTTTCCACACCCTCTTCATTGAAAATTTTGATCATCTCTTCCAGCGCCGTCGCCGTACATCCGTGCACATGCGGGCTTCCGTTCAGCAATAATACTTTTGGCATAATTCCTCCTGTTCCGTCAGCATTTCTCAGTCAGCCGTCCCCAGGCAGCTGCTCCCGGCAGGCCGTTCCTGGTCAGCCACTCTCCGCCTGTCGTTCTTTATCACATTTTCTCAAAGGATTCCACCAGCTCCTGCAGATACAGGAACCGCTCAATCTTCTCGTCCAGCTCCTGATCCGCCGCTTCTTTCTCCTTCGTCAGCTCTGCCAGTTTCACATAATCAGCGGCGGCCTCCTGCATCTGCGCCTCAAGTTCCTCTGATTTCTGTGTCAGGGCGTCGATTTCTTCTTCCAGAGAATCGTACTCTCTCTGTTCCTTATAGTTCAGACGTTTTTTGGGCCGCGGTCCTCTTGCATTCTTCTCTCCGACCGGGGTCTTCTGCCCGGCTTCCGATACTGCTGCACCGCCGGCTCCCGACGCCGCTGCGCCGCCGGCTCCTGACCCCGCTGCACCTGACCTCGCTGCGCCCCCGGCTCCTGATCCCGCTGCACCTGACCTCGCTGCGCCTCCGGCTCCTGATCCCGCTGCGCCCGACCTCGCTGCGCCCCCGGCTCCTGCCGCTGCCGCACCACGCGCCTGTTCTTTTATGCGCGCTGCTTCCAGCGCCGTCCGTTCCCGGTATTCCTCGTAGCCGCCCTCGCTTTGCCAAAGCGTGCCGTCCGGTTCAAAGGAAAAGATCCGGTTCACAACGCGGTCCAGGAAATAGCGGTCATGGGATACCGTCAGAACAATCCCTGCGAAATGGTCCAGATAATCCTCCAGAATCTGCAGCGTCCGGATATCCAGATCATTCGTGGGCTCGTCCAGGATCAAGACATTCGGCGCCTCCACCAGAATCCGGAGCAGATACAGCCTTCGCTTTTCGCCGCCGGAAAGCTTTGCCACCGGCGCATACTGCTTGTCCGCGTCAAACAGGAAGCGCTCACACATCACGGATGCGGAGAACTGTCCCTCCGACGTCCGTACATATTCCGCGCCCTCCCGGATATAGTCAATAACCCGCAGGTTCTCCTCCAACGCCTCATGTTCCTGTCCGAAATAACCGATCCGGATCGTCTCTCCGATGACAACCGATCCCGTATCCGGCGTCTCCATGCCGATAATGATTTTCAGCAGCGTCGATTTTCCGCATCCGTTGGGACCAATGATCCCGATCCGGTCATTCTTCAGAAATGTATACGTAAAATCATGAAACAGCTGTCTGTCGCCGTACGCTTTGGACAGATCCCGGATCTCGATGGTCTTGTTTCCCATGCGGGAGGGCAGGGATGCAATGGCAACGTTCCGCTCTTCCACAATCCGGTCCCGGTCGCGCAGCTGCTCGAACCGCTGGATATGCGCCTTCTGCTTTGTGGATCTTGCCCTGGCTCCCCGCATCATCCAGGCCAGGTCCTGCTTATAAAGCGCGGCCATCTTCCGTTCCGCCGCCAGGGCAAAATTCAGCCGTTCCTGCTTTGTCTCCAGATACTTCTCATAATTTCCTTCATAGCTGTAGATCCGGGTCTGGTCGATCTCCCAGATCGATGAAGTCACCTCGTCCAGGAAATAGCGGTCGTGGGTAACCATCAGCAGCGCCCCGCGGTAATGCTCCAGCTGCTCCTGAAGAAACTCGATCATCTCATGATCCAGATGATTGGTAGGCTCATCCAGAATCAGCAGATCCGACGGCGTGAGCAGGGCCGCCGCCAGGGCTGCCCGCTTCTTCTGCCCGCCGGAAAGCTGCTGCCAGGGCATTTCGGGGTCTTCAATTCCCAGGCGGAGCAGCATGGCCCGCGCCTCTCCCTCGACATTCCAGTATTCCTCTTCCTGCAAAATGGCAGCGGAAATGCTTTCCAGCACCGGACGGTCCGGCGCATAGACCGGATCCTGCTCCAGCATGCAGATCCGCAGGCCGTTCCGCCGCACCACCTGTCCTTCGTCCGGTTCCATCCGGCCGGAGACAATCGCAAGCACCGTCGATTTTCCGGTTCCGTTGACCCCGATGAGGCCGATCCGGTCATGATCCTCGATGCCAAGGGTCACATCCTGCAGAAGTCTCGTGCTTCCCAGCGTTTTTCCGATATGTTCCAGTGTGAGTATATTCATGATTCCTTCGCCAAACGTCGATCCCGGCTTGTTCCCACTCATGCAGGAGGATCCATTTTACTGTACGGTTTCCCGCTCCTGCACTATGATCCGCTTTACTGTGCGGTTTCCTGCTTCTGCGCTTTGATCCGCTTTACTGTGCGGTTTCCTGCTTCTGCGCCTTGATCCGCTTCTTTACTGCACCGTCTCCGCTTCCATGCTGATCGGCCGGTCTGCGTTCATAATGACATCATATTTTTCGATAAAACCATCGTAATATTTCTGGTATTCTTCCTCGCTCAGCTCCCGGGCTTTGAGGGAATGTACGTGATAATCCGGATTTTCCTGATACGCTCTGCGCACCAGTCCGGAGATCGCCACACAGTGAGAGGCAATCCGGTCAAAGCAGGCAAGAAGATCGTTGAAACCGCCGCCCTGCTGCATACTGCATTCACCCCGTCCGAGACGGCCGATATGGCGGGCGCGGACAATCTCACACAGGCTCGAAATCGCCGCAGCAAACGGTTTGATCTTCATGGCCGTCTCCAGATCATACTCCTGGTAAGCCCGCATGGTGCTGTTTACAATATCTCTCTCCGCCTCGATCATGATATTCAAATCACGCATGCCGACTTCGGAGAAGGAAATATTATCTTCGTGCAGCTGATTTGTGATGTGTGCAATGCTCGAGGCATAGTCGCCGATCCGCTCCAGATCACCGATCACACGCAGATCTGCCGCCGATTCCCGGCTCTGCTGGGAAGTCAGTTCCTTTTTCGACAGGGCCAGCAGATACGCGCCGAGCTTCGACTCATACTTGTCGATCAGATCTTCCTTGCGCTGTACTTTCTCATATTTCTTTTCGGAAAACTCATGGATCAGGTTCAGTGATCTGCCCACGTTCTTCCGCACCTTCGCCGCCATCCCAAAGATCACGCGGCTGCACTGCGAGAGCGCCAGCGCCGGAGAGACCAGGAAACGTTCATCCAGCAGATCGAAGTCGGCGGTATCCTGCTGATCTTCCAGATCCTCGGGAGAATCCTTGATCAGCATACACACCAGCTTCTCCAGCGCCCGGATGAACGGGAACAGCAGAACTCCCGTCACAATACGTACAAGAGAATTTACGAAGGCAATCATCACCGGTCCGATCGGCTCTTCCATAAACGGGAAATGAACAAATGCATTCACTGCATAGAAACCGATCCCCCACAGGATCATGCCGACCACATTGACGATCAGATAGATAAACGCACTTCGCTGGCCGTTTTTGTTCGCGCCGATTGCAGAGATCAGGACCGGGCAGGAGGCACCGACACCGATACCGAGGATAACAGGAAACGCTGTTGAAAACGTCAGCACACCCGTCACGGAGAGCGCCTGGATAATACCGATGGACGCGGAAGCGCTCTGCAGAATCGCCGTCATACCGATTCCAAGCAAAATACCGAGGATCGGATTGGAGAACATCGTCAGCGCTTCCGTGAACATCTTGCTCTCCCGCAGCGGGGAGACAGCGGCGCTCATCATCTGCATGCCGATCATCAGGATTGCGAAACCGAGCAGGATATTTCCCAAATGCTTTTTCGCAGACCGTTTTGAGATCATGCGCAGCAGCATGCCGGCAATCGCAGCAACGGCGGCGATCGTCGCCGAGGAGAAAATCTTCGCAATGCCGCTGGAGCCTCCGACATAGGACAGGCAGAGAATCCAGCCCGTAATACTGGTACCGATGTTGGCCCCCATGATCACGCTGATGGCCTGAAACAGCTTCATCATGCCTGAATTGACAAAACCGACCACCATCACGGTCGTCGCAGAGGAAGACTGGATCACGGAGGTCACGGCCGTCCCGAGCAGCATCCCTTTAACCGGCGTGTTCGTCATCCGGTACAGAAATGATTCCAGCTTGTCGCCGGCCACGCTCTTCAGGCCGTCTCCCATCAGGGCCATGCCGTACATAAACAATGCCACGCCGCAAAGCAAATTCAGGATCATCAATATAATATCCACGGTTTTCTTTCCTCTCTTCCTGTGATTTCCATGATGCCTCCGGGGAAGCGCTCTCTGCGCACAGATGCCGGCGCATCCCGGTTCGGTTCCCTCGGCCCCTCCGGAGGAGATCCTCTCTGTGCGCTAACGCCGGCGCATCCCGGTTCGATTTCCCCGGCACATCCGGGAGAGATCCTCTCCTGCGCGCACTCGCCGGCGCATCCCGGTTCGATTCCCCCCGGCGCCTCCGGGGGAGATCCTCTCTGCGCGCAGTCGCCGGCTCATCCCGGTTCGATTTCCCAGGCACATCCCGGTCAGATTTCCCTGATACCTCCCGAGACCGCCCGTAAACTGCGGATCATCCGCCGGATGCCGGTATATATTTCGGGCGTTTCCATTTGCCGCTGACCTGTTCATGCTGCCAGCTGTCCCCGTCCGGATCCACGCCGGTCACCAGCAGATACTGATAGGTCCCGGCAGTCTTCAGCGCGTCATAGACATACCGGAGAGGTATCCGTTTCCGGTTATGCTTATAGTTGCCCGGATCCGCCAGAAATACGGTATCATCCTCGCTATTATACGCCCAGATATTGACATAATGGCCGCTGACATTCTGCCAGTAGGTATCGTCATTGTCCGAACAGACCAGCACAACCGCGGTCTGCGCAGCGGCGATGTTTTCCTGAAACTTTTCGTAGCTCTTGTTTTTCCGCTTTACGGAGCAGCTGATCCCGACGGTTTTCAGTACCTGTTTCATCTCCGGCCAGTCGATCGCGCCGACCCCGTCCTCGGCCGTATAGGTTGTCGAAACTTCCACGGCGTGCTCATACATGTCCAGCGGGGAACACTGCCATTCCGTCAGGGAGCTGTAGATATTTGCCAGAACGCACAGCCCGCAGCCGAATGCGCCGAACTCCTGTCCGCCGATTTCCTCATGGCACCAGGCACCCGACCAGTCGATCTTGTAAGACCAGGCCTTCGGTCCCTGCAGGAACGAATAGATTTTTGCTTCCACCGGATTGTCCGGATCATAGACTCCCTTTGCCGCATTCGCATCTCCGGCCTCCTGAACCTCATCCGGTTTCTTCTGCGGAAGCGCCTCCGTTTCTTTCTCCGTCTCCGGGCTTGCATCCTCCTGCTGCGGAATGATCTGCGCCTGCTCCGTGACCATCTCCGTCTCCTCGGGCGGTTCCTCCGGGTCCAGCATGTCTTTCGCGATTCGCAGTAGAAACACCGTCAGCAATATGGCCAGCAGTAAACCGGCAAAAATGGTCAGCATCTGATGGATTTGGTTCTTCCGTTTCCTTCGCTGATACTTATTTAAATTTGAACTCATTGACTCCTCTGTTTGAATGTCTTGTCATGATTTGTTTTCCCGTAACAGGATATCACGTCCCCGTATTTTTTTCGATCTTTTTTTTCAGGGGGAGACAG
>CACXHD010000221.1 GCA_902767335.1 uncultured Lachnospiraceae bacterium | reverse complement strand
CCGGGCAGGAATTTTGGTGTGATTATAGATTTTTCATGCCAGAAACCTCGCTCAGATACCGACTCCGGGCAGGAATTTTGGTGTGATTATAGATTTTTCATGCCAAGAACCTCGCTCAGATACCGACTCCGGGCAGGAATTTTGGTGTGATTATAGATTTTTCATGCCAGGAGCCTTGCTCAGATGCCGACTCCGGGCAGGAATTTTGGAATGATTAAAGATTATTTATGCCCGGAGCGGCACATAGATGCTGTCACCGGGCAGGAATTTTGGAATGACTGAAGAATATTCATGCCCGGAGCCGCACACAGATGCTGCCACCGGGCATGAATTTTGGGATATTTGAAGAATTTCTATGCCCGGAGCCGCACTCTGATGCCGCCCTGGCACGACCAAGGGAAATGAGAAAAATGAGTCACAAACAACGTCCCTGTTGACTCATCAGCCGAGAGTCTCAGCGAGCGGTTTCCCGGTCAGCAGCTCATATGCCTGCTCATATTTCGCGATGGTCTGATCGACGACTTCCTCCGGAAGCGTCCAGTCATTTCCGGGGTTGGCTTTCAGCCAGTCGCGGGCAAACTGTTTGTCAAAGGAAGGCTGGCTGTGTCCGGCTTCGTAGCCGTCCGCCGGCCAGAAACGGGAACTGTCGGGCGTCAGCATCTCGTCGCCGAGGACGATGCGTCCCTCTTCGTCCAGACCAAATTCGAACTTCGTGTCCGCAATGATGATGCCGCGGGAGAGGGCATAGTCCGCGCAGGTTTTGTAAAGCTTCAGGGAGAGATCCCTGAGCGCGGCCGCGTACGTTTCGCCCTTGCCGGGGAAGCGCTTTTCGAGATAGTCAACACTCTGCGCAAAGGAAATGTTTTCGTCGTGATCGCCGATTTCCGCCTTGGTGGACGGTGTGTAGATGGGCTCAGGAAGCTTCTCGGATTCCTTCAGGCCTTCGGGAAGAGCAATTCCGCAGACCGTGCCGTTCTTCTGGTAGCTTGCCCAGCCGCTGCCGGTGATATAACCGCGGACGATACATTCCACGGGAAGCATCTGAAGCTTCCGGCAGAGCATGCTCTTGCCGGCGAATTCCTTCTGGCGGAAGAATTCAGGCATATCCGCACTGTCAACGGAAATCATATGATTCGGCACGATATCTTTTGTCAGATCAAACCAGAAACGGGACATCTGTGTCAGGACCGCACCTTTGTTTGTCACGGTGTTGTGGAGGATCACATCAAAGCAGCTGATCCGGTCCGTTGCCACCATGATCAGGCTGTCGCCGTTGTCGTAAATCTCTCGAACCTTTCCTTCTTTGACGGGTTTCATCATCTCCATGCTTTTGTTTCCTTTCATATTATGCAGCAAGCGGGTTTACAGCAGATCAACATATGGAAAACCATCCGGAAAATCATTCGGAAAACTCTCCGGAAAGCCATTCGAAAATCCGGTATATTACTCACCGGAATTATCCGGATCATATCCTTTGACCGTATAACTGTCCTGCTCCAGAGGAGGGATCTGCTTCAGGTCGTAGGGCGTTTCCTGATATACGAAGTTCAGCCAGTTTGTATAGATACAGTTGGAACTGGACCGCCAGGAGAGAACAGGGGTCTGGGTCGGGTCATCGTCCGGATAGTAGTTGACCGGAATATCCGGATCGAGACCGCGGGATACGTCCCGGCGATACTCGGCGTCCAGCTCGTACCGGTCATATTCGGTGTGCCCGGTGACAAAAATCTGCCGGGAAGAGTAGGCCAGGATCACACAGCTTCCGGTCTCGTCCCCGGCCGCCACGGTATAAAGCTCCGGGTTGTCCTTCACCGCCTGTTCATCGAGTCCTGTGTAGCGGGACTGCGGACAGAAGAAATAGTCGTCCATGCCGCGCATCAGCATTTTGCGGCGATGGAGCACCTTATGCGGATAGACGCCGCTGAGCTTCTTGGGCAGTATGATCTTCGAGATCCCGTGATGATAGTACAGTCCGGCCTGGGAAGCCCAGCAGATATGCAGGGTGGAGAACACATGTGTCCGGGACCAGTCCATGATCCGGGTGAGCTCTTCCCAGTATTCCACTTCTTCGAAGTCCATTTGTTCCACCGGCGCGCCGGTGATAATCATTCCGTCAAAGTATTCGTCGGAAATTTCCGGGAATACGGTGTAGAACCGGTTCAGATGGGACGTTTCCGTGTGCTTCGACTCGTGCGTTTCTACCTTCAGAAACGTGATCTGCGTCTGGATCGGAAAATTGGACAGTACCCGGAGCAGGTCCAGCTCAGTGACTTCCTTGAGCGGCATCAGATTGAGGACCAGAATCTGCAGGGGACGGATCTCCTGTGTATGAGCACGGCGCTCATCCATCACAAAAATGTTTTCCGATTCGAGGATCTGCTTGGCCGGCAGATCATTTTGTACTAAAATCGGCATGATTTCCTCCAAAAAAAATTCATTCAGGGAAGCGCCGGCCGGAGGCGACAGGTTCGGGAATTCATCAGCGCTTCTTTTTGGAAGCGGGAATTCGTCGGCACTTCTCTCTGGAAGCGGGTATTCAACAGCGCTTCCCCGCCGAAAAGATTTCGGCATTAACGTTTCCATAGTATTACGAGTAACGGAAAAATGTCAAGCAGATGTCTTTTCATTTTGCCGGGATTGCGGTATGATGATATCTATTCCTGAGGAAACATGGATTCCATTTTTCCACAGAACTTTCGGGGGATCGCATGCCGGAAGTACGGAAATCGGAATGAATCCGGTTTTTCCTGCGAAAGAGGTCGGAGACTGTATCGGATTCCGGGCCGGGTTCCGCGGACGGGACCTGAACGGAAGGAACAGAAAGGAGAGGAGATTATGCTGTATAGAAGCGCAGAGTTTTCAGGGTTTTTCCCGATTGCGATTTTGATTTTCATTGTACTGGTGATTCTGCTTCGCAATATCCGGGTTGTTCCGCAGGCGGAGGCGTTTGTCATTGAACGTCTCGGTAAATATAAGGCGACCTGGGAGGCAGGACTTCATTTCAAGGTCCCCCTGATTGAGAATATTTCCCGCAAGGTCAGCCTGAAGGAGCAGGTTCTGGATTTCCCGCCGCAGCCGGTGATTACGAAGGATAACGTCATCGTATCTCTGGACAGTGTCGTATTCTGCAAGGTATTCGATCCGCAGCTGTATACCTACGGCGTCGAGAACCCGATCACGGGTCTGCAGAACCTTGCGTCCACAACGCTGCGAAACATCATCGGTGATATGGAACTGGACCAGACGCTGACATCCCGCGACGAGATCAACCGGAGAATGCAGCTGATCCTGGATGAGGCTACGGATGCCTGGGGTCTGAAGGTTACGCGTGTCGAGATCAAAAACATTACGCCGCCTGCAGAGATCGAAGAGGTCATGACCAAACAGATGCGCGCGGAACGTGAACGCCGTCAGACGGTGCTGGAGGCGCAGGCGCATCAGGAAGCGGTCGTAGCGAGAGCGGAAGGTGACAAACAGGCGAAAATCCTTTCCGCGGAAGCGGAGAGAGACGCGCAGATTGCTCTGGCGCAGGGCCGCGCAAAATCGATTGAACTGGTTTACGAGGCGGAGGCAAAGGGCCTTGAAAAGCTTCGCGAGGCGAATGTCACAGACGCCGTTCTGAAACTGAAAGGACTGGAATCTCTGAAGACCGTGGCGGACGGACGTGCGACGAAAATCTATATGCCCTCCGATCTGGCAGGGATCGTCGCTTCCCTGGGCGTTGCGGGAGAAGCGCTGGGCATCGGAGACCATACGCCGGTTGACCATACCGAAAAGCCGAAGGCACCCGACGCGGTGGATCCCTGTATTACGGATGAGACCAGCATCGGGGGAAGAGAGGCGGCCTTCACGACGGATCAGATCAACCGTCAGATCGAAGAGTACAGTAAGTATTAAGGAAAGGAATTTGGTAAGATGAATTTACGCGGGCGCAGCTTTCTGACACTGAAGGATTTTACGGCGGAGGAGAGTACCGGGCTGCTGGATCTGGCACAGAAACTGAAAGAAGAGAAAAAGCAGGGGATACCCCACAGGCATCATGAGGGGAAAAATATTGCCCTGATTTTTGAAAAGACCAGTACACGGACGCGCTGCTCGTTTGAGGTGGCGGCGCATGATCTCGGAGCGCAGGTGACCTATCTGGATCCGTCCGGGTCGCAGATCGGAAAGAAGGAGAGCATCCGGGACACCGCAAGAGTGCTGGGACGCATGTTCGACGGGATTGAATACCGCGGGTACGGTCAGGAAATCGTCGAGGAACTGGCGGCGCACGCCGGCGTCCCGGTATGGAACGGCCTGACGAATGAATACCATCCCACGCAGATGCTGGCGGACATGCTGACAATCCGGGAGCATCTGGGAAGCCTGAAGGAGAAGAAGCTGACCTATATGGGTGACGCCCGCTACAATATGGGAAATTCGCTGATGATTACCTGCGCGAAGCTCGGCATGCACTTCACAGCCTGCACGAACCGCGCCTATTTCCCCGATGAAAAGCTGACGGCCCAGTGCAGGGAATATGCGCTGCAGAGCGGCGGAACGATTACGCTGACCGAGGATGTGGCGGCGGGAACCGCCGGAGCGGATATCATCTATACGGATGTCTGGGTATCCATGGGAGAACCGGAGGAGATCTGGGAAGAACGGATTCACAGCCTGCTGCCGTATCAGGTGACAGCCGATGTGATGAAAAATGCTGCGCCCGGTGCGATTTTCATGCATTGCCTGCCCGCATTCCATGATCTGAATACCGGGATCGGCCGGAAGATTTATGAGAAATACGGTCTGGAAGCAATGGAAGTGACCGATGAAGTATTTGAATCCGACCAGTCGGTGGTGTTTGACGAGGCCGAAAACCGGATGCATACGATCAAGGCCGTGATGGATGCGACGCTGTGACGACGAAATCAAGGCTCTGATGGATGCGGCGCTGTAACAGCGAAATCAAGGCTGCGAGGGATGCGGCCCTGCAGCGGCGAATCAAGGCTGCGAGGGATGCGGCCCTGCAGCGGCGAATCAAGGCTGCGAGGGATGCGGCCCTGTAACGACGAAATTCGGGCTTGAAGAAAGCGGAAGCCGGGAGAGACGGAAACGATGAAGACAGAATTATTACAGATGCTCCGGGAGAGCGAAGATTATCTGTCGGGTCAGGAGCTTTGTACGAAACTGCAGGTTTCCCGTACGGCGGTCTGGAAGGCGATCTGCAGTCTTCGCGAAGACGGATATGAGATTGAGGCTGCGGCTGGAAAAGGGTACCGCCTGACGGGAGTGCCGGATTCGATTGCCGCAGAGGAGGTCTCCAGTATCCTGAAGACACGCTGGGTCGGACGGCCCGTCTGTTATTACAGTGAAATAACGTCGACCAACCTGTACGCCAAACAGATGGCGGAAGAGGGGGCGAAGGAAGGACTGCTGGTGATCGCGGATTCCCAGACCCGTGGACGCGGACGCCTCGGGCGCAGCTGGACTACGCCGCCGGGGACGGCCATTGCGATGACGCTGATGCTGCGGCCGAACCTGCCGCCGGAGCGGATTTCCATGGTGACGCTGGTGATGGGGATGGCCGTGGCGGAGGCCTGCCGGGATCTGTACGGGATTGACGCCGGGATCAAATGGCCCAACGATGTGGTTGTGGACGGCAGGAAGCTTTGCGGGATCCTGACGGAGATGAGCGCGGAAATCTCTGCCGTGAACTATATTGTGATCGGGACGGGGATCAATGCAAACGTCCGGGCTTTCCCTCCGGAGCTTGAAAATACCGCGACTTCGCTGGTGCGCTGCCTGGGACACGAGGTCAACCGGGCACGGCTGATCGCACAGGTGATGCTGCGGTTTGAGGAATACTATGAGGCATTTCTGAAGGCAGGGGGTCTGACCCCGCTGCGGGAGCGGTACCAGCAGCTGCTGGTGAACTGCGGCAGAGCGGTGCGGGTCCTGCAGCCGGATGGAGATTATACGGGAACAGCTCTGGGGATCGACGACAGCGGCCGTCTGCTGGTGCAGAAGGAGGACGGTACGGTGACAGGCATATATGCCGGGGAAGTATCTGTGCGCGGCGTGTACGGATATATCTGACATGTCTGATGTGCCTGATATGTCTGACAGAAGGATCATTCGAGAGAAGAAGGAGCCGGTTGGAAACAATGACGAAGGAAGATGAATCCCGCGTGCTTTGCGCGGCCAGTGCATATGAACAGAAGTATTATCTGAACCCGCTGTTTGCGAAACTTCCGGAGGATATCCGGAAGGAGCTGCAGGTGATCAGCGTCCTGTTTGTGGAGGAAATCGGAGGAAGATTTCTGATGGAGTTCGATGAGGAGGGAAATCTGAACTTTCGGACCGATGCGCTGGATTCTGACTACAATTATGATGAGATCGGAGCTGCGCTGATGATCAAGGAAATCCGCAACAGCCGGGAACAGCTTCTGTCGCAGCTGGAGCTGTATTATCGAGTGGTGATTCTGGGGCAGCCCCTGGAGGACGCGTAACGCAGGAAAGGAGCTGTGCATATGCAGATCGGAACAGTCCGACTGGAATGCCCGTATATACTTGCACCGATGGCAGGCGTGACCGACCTGCCGTTTCGTTTACTCTGCAGGGAAATGGGAGCCGGGATGGTCTGCGCGGAGATGGTCAGCGCAAAGGCGCTGTCGTTCAACAACCGGAATACGCTGCCGCTGCTGAAGACAGAGGAAGCCGAACGGCCGGTATCGCTGCAGCTGTTCGGCTCGGATCCGGAGATCATCAGCGCCATGGCGGCCAGAATCGAGCCGCTTCCCTTTGACATTCTCGACATCAATATGGGCTGCCCGGTCCCGAAGGTGACAGGCAACGGGGAGGGAAGCGCCCTGATGAAGGATCCGCTTCTGGCCGGCCGGATCATCGCCCGGACGGTGGAGGCTGTCAGAAAGCCGGTGACGGTCAAAATCCGGAAGGGCTTTGACGAAAAACATGTGAATGCCGTCGAGATCGCTCATATCGCGCAGGAGAGCGGCGCTGCTGCCGTTGCCGTACATGGGCGGACCCGGGAACAGTATTACCGGGGAGAGGCGGACTGGGACATCATCCGGGAAGTGAAAAACGCGGTGTCCATCCCGGTCATCGGCAGCGGAGATGTCACCGACCCCGCATCCGCACAGGCCATGATGAGACAGACGGGCTGCGACGCGGTGATGATCGGAAGGGCCGCCAGAGGAAATCCGTGGGTTTTTAAGAGACTGAACATCTTTGACCGGACCGGCGCTGATCCGGGGCCGCCCGCGCAGGAGGAGATCTGTGACATGATCCTGCGCCACGCCCGCATGCTCTGCGCCTTTAAAGGCGAAATGATCGCGATGCGGGAGATGAGAAAACACGTCGGATGGTATACGGCAGGACTTCCCCACAGCGCAGGGCTGCGCAGAGGCGTCAACGATGTGACGACCTACGCACAGCTTGAAGAACTGCTGGGTGTCTGGCATGATGGCGCACGGCTTCGTCAGCCGGAGGAGACAGGGAACGGCTCTCTGTCTCCTGTCTCCACCGGATGAAATCCGTGTTTCCTTAGGATCTGTATCAGAAATAACTGAATCATCCTGTTTTTTTTCGCCCGGTTGCAACGGTCAAAAAATGTTTACATAGCCTGTATTGACAAGAAAATAGGGTTAAGGTACAATATACGCGCTTTTTAGCGGAACTGTAACAGGGTGTTTCCCGGATCCGCCGTTTCCGGCGGTAAAAATGGGGGTTTGGAGGGTAACAGGCAAATGGAAGCAAAGAAGAATATTCTTACGAGAAAAGGACTGGATGCGCTGGAGGAGGAACTCCTTAATCTGAAAGCGGTCAGAAGAAGAGAAGTAGCGGATAAGATTAAGGAAGCGAGAGAGCAGGGCGATCTGTCCGAGAACGCAGAATATGATGCGGCAAAGGATGAGCAGAGAGATATCGAAGCCCGGATCACCGAGATCGAGAAGATCCTTAAAAACGTTGAGGTTGTCGACGAGGACGAGATCGATGTCAATACCATCAACATCGGATGTACGGTGACCGTACTGGACATGGAGTATGATGAGGAGATGCAGTTCAGCATCGTCGGATCTTCCGAGGCGAATTCCCTTGAGAATCGTCTTTCAAACGAATCTCCGATCGGCAGTGCCATGATCGGCAGAGGGATCGGGGAGGTAGTCTCCGTCGAGACGCCGGCCGGAGAATCTCATTTCAAGATCCTGATGATCCAGAAGACCGCCTGAGCAATGTTTCCCTGCATGTGTCTGCAGGGGAGAACAGACGATACAGAAAAATGGGAGTGAACGGATACTATGAGTGAACAGAACAGACAGGAGCGCAAAGAGCAGCCGCAGGATTTGAATCAGCTTCTGAAAATCCGCCGGGAAAAACTGGCAGCGCTGCAGGAAGAAGGACGGGATCCTTTCAAGATCACGACCTGTGAGGTTTCGCATCACAGCGTTCAGATCAAAGAGCAGTTTGACGAGCTGGAGGGAAAATCCGTAGCAGTTGCGGGACGACTGATGTCCAAGCGGGTGATGGGCAAGGCTTCCTTCTGCAATATTCAGGACCGGGACGGCAGCATCCAAGCGTATGTTGCCCGGGACAGTCTCGGGGAGGAACCCTACAAGGATTTCAAAAAGCTGGACATCGGCGACCTGGTGGGTCTGAAGGGTGAAGTATTCCGTACGAAGACCGGGGAAATCTCGATCCATGCCTCGGAAATCACACTCCTTTCCAAGAGTCTTCAGATTCTTCCGGAGAAGTTCCACGGCCTGACGGACCGGGATCTTCGCTACCGGCAGAGATATGTGGATCTGATCATGAATCCGGAGGTAAAGGATACCTTTATCAAACGTTCCCTGATTATTTCCTCGATCCGCGAGTTCCTGAACGCACAGGGCTTCATCGAAGTGGAAACGCCGATGCTGGTCTCCAATGCGGGCGGTGCGGCGGCGCGGCCGTTCGAGACGCATTTTAATGCGCTCAATGAAGATCTGAAGCTTCGCATTTCCCTGGAGCTGTATCTGAAACGGCTGATCGTAGGCGGACTGGAACGTGTCTATGAAATCGGACGGGTCTTCCGCAATGAGGGCCTGGACACGCGTCACAATCCGGAGTTCACTCTGATGGAGCTGTATCAGGCGTATACGGATTATCACGGTATGATGGACCTGACGGAAAATATGTACCGTTACGTCGCGCAGAAGGTACTGGGCACCACGACCATTGTCTACAATGGGGTGGAGATGGATCTTGGAAAGCCGTTTGAGCGCATTACCATGATCGATGCCGTAAAGAAGTATTCCGGCGTTGATTTCCGGGAGGTTCATACACTGGAAGAAGCCAGAGCCCTGGCGAAAGAGCACCATGTGGAGTTTGAAGAGCGCCATAAGAAAGGCGATATTCTGAATCTCTTCTTCGAACAGTTTGTGGAAGAGCATCTGATCCAGCCGACCTTTGTCATGGATCATCCGATCGAGATCAGCCCGCTGACCAAGAAGAAACCGGATGACCCTGAATATGTTGAGCGCTTTGAGATGTTCATGAACGGCTGGGAGATGTGCAACGCATATTCCGAGCTGAATGATCCGATCGACCAGAGAGAACGCTTCAGGGAGCAGGATGCGCTGGCGGACGCCGGGGATGAGGAAGCGAACCATACGGATGAAGATTTCCTGAAT
>CACXHD010000220.1 GCA_902767335.1 uncultured Lachnospiraceae bacterium | reverse complement strand
TGATGCCGCCCTGCTCGCAGTGGTGGATATTGCAGCGCCGCACGACATGACTGCCGATATTCTCCTTAAGCCACCCGTGATACTGACCGCGGCAGACCGCGTCCCGTTCCATCTGCGTCGGGCTTTTGACATGCCGGGTCGTAAAGTAATGATCATTGTCCGGATCCAGATATTTTCCAAGCGAAATCCCCGCGCATTTGCTGTTGCGGATCTCACAGTCCTCGATGATCCATCCCTTCGACCAGTGCGGTCCGATCATGCCGTCCTGGTAGGCTGCCGGCGGTGCCCAGGTCGTTGCGGCATCCTCAATGACAAAGCCGGAGACCGTAATATACCCTTTTCCGGTTTCCGACGGCAGGAAGCACTCCCGGCGGACATTGATCTCCACCGTTTCCGCGTTCGGGTCCGCTCCGCCGAAATTCGCATAGATCACGGTCTCGCTGCCTTCCTGACATGCATACCATTTAAGGCGGGAAGCCTCCGGATCCCAGGAATACGGCCAGACCTCTCCCTTCTCACATTCCTCCAGAGAGGACGCTTCGTAAAGAGATTTCCCGTTCAGATAAACCGCGCCGGTATGCTTCGACTTTCCGGCGAAATACCAGTCGCCGTAGACAAAGGTGGTATAGGGATTGTAATCACCGAACAGCCGGTTGTCGATGCGGCACATCCAGGTACGGTCCCAGAAATATGTCCAGGATTTCACTTCCTCCGAGCCGGTGATCACGGCACCGAGCGGTTTCGTCGACCGGTAACAGATCCGGTTCTCCGGCGTGCCGCCGTTTTTCGGATCCACATATTCCCTGTAAATTCCCGGCGCAACCAAGACTTCGTCCCCCGGCTCCGCAATCCGGGCCGCTTCGCCAATCCGGCGGAAGGGCGCTTCCTCGTTTCCGCATCCGGAAAACGGGGCGTTGGCATCTACATAATATCTCATTCGTTTTCTCCTCCTTTTTCTCCTCCTTGCATGACACATACAGGAGGCAGCCAGCCCCCTGTATGTCCCTGATCGCTCTGATCACAGTATACAACAAATGGGGCAAACAACAAAGGGGTCTTTGATGCTGCTCGCAGTCGACGAGGTCGTACGCCCTCATGCCCCTTATATTTCATAAGCTGACCCGACCCATTCCGCCAGGCTAACGGTTAACTCCGACTAAGAAGCCGGGATATTCGAGCATATGCGCCACGCTCTTACCCCGGCTTCTAAGTCTGCGTAAACCGTGGATCCTGTCTGCGTTCCTGTCGGAATTGTCTGCTTATGAAATATAAGGGGCATGCGGGCTGTAAGTAACTTATGTCAAAAGCGTCAGCATCTGGTTGTGTTTTCGGCTCGGTACTGCTATAATGATATGGACAATTTTCACAAAGAGGGCAGCTTATCTGCCGGACTTGCATATCAGGAGGGAACGTTATGGAAAAGAATGATGGTTTCAAATTGTTCAACATGCCATGGTCAATGTTCTGTTTTATCACAGTCATTGTGCTGATTGCCACATATTTCGGCGTACTGCCGCCCGGAATGACCGGATGCTTTATCTTCATGATCGTCATCGGCACATTCCTTGACCTGATCGGCAACAAAACCCCGATCATCCGCAGTTTCTTCGGCGGCGGAGCCATCGTTGTTCTGTTCGGCATCGCTCTGCTCCATTATTTCCATCTGCTTCCTGAGATCATCAAGGATGCGGACGGCAATGTGATTGCCTCCTATATGCAGTTCGGAAAGGAGTTCGACCTGGTCTCCAGCGTCAATACGTTCTTCAAGCCGACCGGCGCCTTCCTTGACTGGTACATCGCCGCGCTGATCACCGGATCCATCCTCGGCATGAACCGCAAGCTCCTGATGAAAGCGGCGGCGCGTTATTTCCCGGCGATCTTCGGGGCCATCGTTCTCTCCTTCGGGCTTTGCTCGGCCATCGCCGGCATCATGGGATACGGTTCCGTCAAGGCTCTGCTCCTGATCGCTCTTCCGATCATGGGCGGCGGCATGGGAGCCGGTGCCTCACCGCTGTCGAAGATCTTCGATGCCTCAGGAACCATGACGGCCCAGGAGGCTTTGAGCATTATGACGCCAGCCGTTGCCATCGGCAACGCCATCTCCATCGTCCTCGGCGGCCTGATGGTCAAGCTGTTCAGCTCTCCGTCCTGGAACGGCCAGGGCGCTCTGATGCAGGCCGGAACCATGGACCCGAAAGAACTGGAAATCAGCCCGGAAATGCAGGCAAAAAGAGATCATATCTCTCTGTCCAACCTGGGCATCGGTCTTCTGGTCTCCGGAACCTTCTTCGCATGGGGCTATATCTGCAGCAGCGTCTGGGAGAAGCTGGTGCCCGCGGTCACCATCCATGCGTACGCTTTTATGATCATCACCGTGGCGATTTTCAAGATCGGCAATTTCCTTCCGGAATGGGTGGAGGTCGCCTGCTATCAGTGGTTCCAGTTCATCATGAGAAACCTGACCAACGTCCTTCTCATGGGCATCGGTCTGTGCTATCTTGACATCGGACAGGTCGTCGAGAGTTTCTCCGTTACCTATCTGGTGCTCTGCGGCATCACGGTTCTGAGTGCCTTCTTCGGCGCCGCACTGATCGGCAAGCTGGTCGGCTTTTATCCGGTGGAGGCCGGGATCACGGCGGGTCTTTGCATGGCAAATATGGGCGGTACCGGCGACGTAGCCGTGCTTTCCGCTGCGAACCGTATGGAGCTGATGCCCTTCGCCCAGATTTCCTCCCGTCTCGGCGGTGCGATCATTCTGCTGATCGGCTCCCTGCTGTTGTCAACGCTGGGAGGCATGCTGTAGGGCCTGGCCTGCTGTCAGCTACGGGACGCATGCTGCAGGGGCCTGACCTGCTGTCAGCTCCGGGACGCATGCTGCAGGAACCTGGCCTGCTTTACAGGCCGGAATGTATGATTGGAAAAGATTATGGGAAAATGTATCGTCTGCGGGAAGGAAACCGCGGATTATGTCCACACGCTTGAAGTGAGGACACTGCATGTGCGGGACATGGACCGCGCGAAACGGGTCCAGGCGCTGGGGTCGTTTCAGGATTTTTATGTCTGCGAAAACTGTGCGCATACACGCGAACAGCTGGAGAGGCTGCCTGTCAAGGCAGCCTCTCCAAAACTGATCGGATTTGGCCTGACCATGCTGGCAGGCGTGGCTTTGCTGACCGCAGATCTTGCGTATCTTGGCGGAGACCGGGTGTTCTTTCTGCTGGCACTGGCCGCCATCGCCTGCGGCATCCTCGGACTGATACAGACTCTTTCGGACGCCCGCGAGCGCAGCCGTGGCCTCGGCACAATGACGCCGGAGCAGGCACGCCTGGAAGGAGCATTGTCTCTGATCCGTGACTATGCACCAAAGAAATCCGGTGAAGAGGATCTGACCTATATCCCGGTTACCGGGAAGACGCTCCAGATGAAAAACGGGGATCTGATGGTGATGTACAACCTGCTGCCGGAGATCGCCGTCGAGGCCTGGAAGCGGATCCGTCAGAACCGTACCGGAGGCAGATAATGCCTTTGCGATGCACGGCTTTGGGAGCATAGTTTTGCGCACAAAGCCCACGCAAAGATCATTTCAGGGAGGAAACACGAATGCCGGATCTGCTGCGAAAACACACCATTTACGGGATTCCTCTGCAGTATTATCTTCCATTATGTGTACTGGTTCTGGGATCCATGGCCATCGGTGCGGTCCCCGGCAATCTCACCGGCACGCTGCTGATCCTGATGGTCCTCGGCGGACTGCTCAATTTCATCGGCGGTCATCTGCCCTTTGTCCGCTCCTTTCTTGGGGGCGGTACGTTTTTTTGCATTTTTGGAGCCGCCGCGATGGCAGAGCTTCATCTTTTTCCGGCGGATACGCTGCAGTCCATCGACCGTCTGCTCAACCAGACCGGATTTCTTGATTTCTTTATTGCCGCACTGATCACGGGTTCGATCCTGAGCATGGACCGTTCTCTTCTGATCCGGAGCGCAGTCCGTTTTCTGCCGGTGGCATTTTTCGCCATGGGCGCAGGCATCGGCGCCGTCGCGCTTGCTGGCATGCTTCTCGGCCGTTCCCTGGAGAATACCATCCTCTTTCTGGCCATCCCCATGATGAGCGGCGGCATGGGCGCCGGCGTAATCCCGCTCTCCGGGATCTATGCCCAGGCCATGGGCACGGATTCTTCCGCCATGATCTCACGGCTGATCCCTGCCTCTACCCTCGGCAATATATCTGCAATTCTGATGGCAGCTCTTCTGTACCAGCTCGGCTGCCGCTTCCCGCGTCTGTCCGGGAACGGTTCTCTGATGCGGGACGGAAGAAGGGAAGAAACCGAAAACAAAAACGGAGCCCCGGATCCGGCGATCCTGGGGCTCGGCCTTCTGCTTTCCCTTGTCTTTTACGCCTGCGGCAGTCTACTGAACCACTTTTTTCCTGTGATCCACGGCTATGCATGGATGATCGTTCTGACCGGCGTTTTCAAAGCCTCCGGCCTGGTCTCTCCGAAAATGGCTG
This sequence comes from uncultured Lachnospiraceae bacterium, assembly GCA_902767335.1. GTDB lineage: Bacteria > Bacillota > Clostridia > Lachnospirales > Lachnospiraceae > Merdiplasma. The sequence continues at coordinate 6,271 of CACXHD010000220.1, read as the reverse complement.
AAGCTTCCGGCGCATGGAGCAGCTTTGTCATCCGGACCTGGACCAGCGCGGTTCTGATCGGAATCGGCGCTGCCCTGATCGATCTTCAGGCCGTCGCCACCGCACTGACGCCTTCCTATCTGTTCCTGATCCTTGTGGTCACGGCAGCCGTCACCTTCGGGGCCGGGCTTGGCGGATATCTCGTCGACTTCTATCCGATCGAGTCCGCGATCACAGCCGGTCTGTGCACCATCAATATGGGCGGCAGCGGCAACATTGCCATCCTCTCCGCTTCCAGGCGCATGGAACTGCTGGCCTTTGCACAGCTGGCCACACGAATCTGCGGCTCCCTGATTCTGGTCCTGGCAAGCCTGCTGCTGAAGATCTGGTATTAAAGGGGGAGACAGGGGACGGTTCTGTGTCTCCCCGTCCCCTGTCTCCCCCCTGTCTCCTCTCTCAAAGTCCCATCCGGTCCCTCAGGACATTTGCGCAGCCGGCGTTCCTGACGGCCACAGGGTCTTCGCCGCACAGTCTGCAGAAAAACTGCAGCACCGGCAGTCCATTCACGGTGTCCGGCCGGCTGTAGGCCAGGCACATCCGCTCCGGATGCCACTGTACGCTGTAGACCGGAAGCTTCGTATGATGCATTTCTTCCGGAACGCCGTCCTGCGGGCAGCGTCCGTCGATCACCAGATCTTCCCCGAGACAGTCCACGGCCTGATGATGGGCACTGTTATGCACAAATTCCCGGCCATACAGCATCGCCGTCCAGGATGAGCTCTCGCAGCGGCTCTCATGTGCCCGGTCCGGCTCTCCGATCCCGTGGGCATGCCGCGCGGCCGTCGGCAGATCCTGGATCAGGGTTCCACCGAAATAAACATTGATCAGCTGATGCCCCCGGCAGATTCCCAGCACCGGCTTCTCTCTTCTGACAAACGCATCCAGCACATCCAGCTGCAGCTGATCCAGATCATCCATAATCCACTGACTGCCAAGATTTTCCTTCCCATATCGCTTCGGATTGATATCTCCTCCGCCCGGGATCAGGAGTCCGTCATAGTTTTCGGCCTTAAATTCCGAATAATCCAGATATTCTTTCTGATATTTCTTCCGGACCTGCTCTCTCTGGATCGAGATCAGTACCGGCTCCATCCCGGCTGCAAAGATCGCCCGAACATAGTTGGTCATATCCTGGTCAATCTCTGGCACTGCGATTCTGGGTCTGTACATACAATTCTGTCCTCCGCTCTGCCCTGTTCCAGCGCTGTACGTGCAGTTGTGTCATCGGTAAATTCCTGTACGACCGCTTCCGGCGCATATTCCGCCAGGATATCCGGTCCGGTGGATCCGGACTGTGTTGCGACATTCTTTCCGGCGAGGTCATCCACGCCGGTAATCTCCGTATTGCCTGCAGCCACCAGCACAGCCTGCTTTGAGGTATAGGGGGACAGGGGACGGTTCTGTGTCTCCTTTTGCTTCCGAAAGGAGACACAGAACCGTCCCCTGTCTCTCACCCTGGCTTCCCGCAAACCGATTGTCAGACGCAGGTTTGCGACAGCGGTTTCACCCGGAAGCGAATTCGCATCTCTTCCGCGTTGTTCAGCAGATATTCCGGGTGCACCAGCGCACCCCAGGTATCGTCTCCTCCGATCCCCATCTGCATGCCGGCACGGACCCAGGTGCAGACCGGTTCCGGCAGTTCGTTCGGATGCGCCGCCGTCTCCAGCTGATGGGGCGACCAGGGCAGCGCGGAAAATCCGAGGCTGCCGTCCGGATCCTGCTCAAAGCGCAGTCCGGTTCCCTGTTCATCTGTCACTTCCGCCCAGCGGACATTTTCTTTCCATCCGCATTCCTGGGGCCTCAGGTACCGGGCCATCTGGCCGGCGGCGTTTCCGCTCCAGACACCGATTTTCCCGTGGTTCCGGTCCCGGTAGGTTTCCTCCGGTCCGGGCCCGTACCATGCAACCCGGTTCACGTCCGCCCGCAGCGGCCAGATCACGGAAAATTCCGGCAGCTCTCCCAGATGTGCGGACGCCGGCATGCACATTTCCACATCCATACTTCCGTCCGGATGGATCAAATAGGTAAGTTCACAGCGGATTTCTTCGGACGCAGCCGGGAAATACGTCTGCGAAATCTTCAGACAGGTCCCCGCACTGTCCGGAGCGTCGGAGGCCGGCAGGGAGATTTCCTCCACCTTGCAGGGCTCATATCGTCTGCCGTGCAGATACTTATGGCTGACATACATGCTCGCCGCCTTCCAGGCGCCGGAACGGAAGGGCTGCTGATTTGCGATGTCATTATCGGTCATGGCTCTCCAGAAATTCGGTTTCACCAGATTTTCCAGCATTTCCCGGCCATCAATCTTCCAGGACACAAGGCCTCCGAGCAGCTCGGAGTACAGGATCTCAAAACGGTCTCCCCGGACGCCGACATTGCTCCAGCCGCGGCTTACGGTAAAGGCACTGTCCCGGCCCGATGCTGTCCTCGTCTGTCCGTCTTCGGCGCAGAACCCTGCAGCCGGCTCCCTGTCTGCCCATACGACCGCCTGACCGTAGGCAATCTCATGTCCGGCCTTCGCCCAAAGGGTGTCCTCTTTCAGTGCAAAGGAAACCGTAAGGAGCAGTTCCGCGCCGCAGCCGTCTTCCGCAGCCGGATGCTTCGATGCCGCGCAGTCGTCTTCCGCGGCCGGATTCCCCGCCGCAGCGCCGCCGTCTTCCGCAGCCGGATTCTTCGCTGCAGTACAGCCGCCTTCCGCAGCCGGATTCCTCACCGCATCGGCCAGTGCCGCCGCCAACTCCTCCGGCAGCGGATACGCCCGCTCCTCCAGCGGAGGAACATCAGTTTCCATCGAAACGGCGCAGAGCACTTCCGCCTCCCGGCTCAGGGTCAGTGTGCAGGCGAACTGCGCACTGTCTGTAAACAGATACAGATTTCGGATACAGATCTTCAGACCGTTCCCATCCCGTGCGCAGTCCTCCGCGGGGATCCTGCCGCCGTCCGAATATTTCCTGTCTTCTTTGTCCGCAAACAGAACCTTCAGGTTCTGATAGCAGTATTTCACCTCCTGCATCTTCGGAGAGGGTTTCCGGTCATCACCGTAAACGATCCCGTTTCCGCTGAAATTCCCGTCGTGGGGCCGTTCGCCGGAGTCTCCGCCGTAGGCCATATAGACTTTGCCCTGCCGGTCTGTCCTCTTCAGGCACTGGTCAATATAATCCCAGATAAACCCGCCCTGGTACAGGGGATCCTCCTCTGTCAGGTCGGTATACTCTTTCAGCGCTCCGCAGGAATTGCCCATCGCATGGGCATATTCGCAGTGAATGTACGGCTTGTCCCGGTGGTCCTTCAGGTACGCTTTGACCTCTGCCACAGGGACGTACATGGTACTCTCGATATCGGAAACCGGGCATCTCCGGTCATTGTACACGCCTTCGTAATGGACCGGCCGGTCCGGATCCGCCGCGCGCAGAAAGTCTGCCATCTTCTGCAGGTCTTCCCCTCCGAAGGACTCGTTGCCGCAGGACCAGATCAGCACACAGGCATGATTCTTATCCCGCTGGTACATGCTGTTCGCGCGGTCAAGAATCATCGGGAGGTATTCCGGCCGGTTGCCGGGAACGGCTGTTTCGATCGGCTCTTTCTGTTTGATAATCGCATCCCAGGTTCCATGGGTTTCCAGATTCGTCTCGTCCATCACATACAGACCGTACTCGTCGCAGAGGCGGTACAGCTCGCTCCGGTTCGGGTAATGGCTGGTCCGGATCGCGTTGATATTGTTCTGCTTCATCGTCACAAGATCCGTCCGGATGATTTCCTCATCAATCACCCGCCCGGTCTCGCAGCAGAATTCATGCCGATCCACGCCCCGGAACACAATCCGCTTCCCGTTCAGGTACATGACGGCATCCTTAATCTCAAATCTGCGGAAACCGACCTTCTCCCGGACCGTCTCCGCAGCCCGGCCGTCTTCCCTGCGAAGCACCAGCTCCAGATCATACAGATACGGCGTCTCCGCGCTCCACAGATGCGGCGCCTTTACGTCCAGGCAGACCGGTTGATCTGCCGCGTCTTTTCCAAATTCCTGTGTCTGCACCACAGCCCCCGCAGCATCCGTCAGAACGGCAGAGACGCTTCCCGTTCCCGCGATTTTCAGGTTCAGCGACAGTACGGCGTCCCGGAAATCATCGTCCAGCAATGTCCGGATCTTCAGATCCTCCAGATGCACCTCCGGCTTTACGTACAGAAATACATCCCGGAAAATACCGGAGAAGCGGAAAAAGTCCTGATCTTCACACCAGCTGCCGGCGCACCATTTGAACACCTGCACTGCCAGCTTGTTTTCCCCGTCCCGCACAAACCGGCTCAGGTCAAACTCCGCCGGCGTAAAGCTGTCTTCGCTGTAGCCGACATACTCCCCGTTCAGCCACAGCGCGAAGGCGCTCTCCACGCCCTGGAACGAGATGAACAGCGGCAGTCCCTTCATATATTCCGGAACTTCGAAATACGTTGCGTAGCTGGCCGTCGGATTGTACCGGACCGGAATCTGCCCGGGAACGATTTCTTCATGGCCGTCCCAGGGATACTGTGTATTTACATACTGCGGGGTATCGTATCCCTGGAGCTGGATATGCGCCGGCACCGGGATCGTTTCCCAGCCGCGGCAGTCATATGCATCCGCTTCAAACCCTTTTATGCTGCTCTCATAGTTTTCGGCATAGGCAAACTTCCACTGTCCGTTGAGACAGCAGACACAGTCGCCCTCTTTCTCCCTGTAAAAGCTGTGGTCAGAATGCGCCGGCAGCCGGTTCTGCTGAAAAATCTCCGGATTTCTGACGATATTGTAATCAAACGCTTGCACTCTCATCTTTTTCTCCTGAAATGGTTGATCTGGTCTTCACAAAATCATATACCTGGCAGACATGCCAAATACTGCAGCCGGAAAACTCTGCCCGCTTCGCTCATCGTTCAAAGCGCCAGAAGGAATTTTCTCAATACCCGGTACAGTTTCTCATGGCCGGCATCGTTGGGATGCAGACCGTCCGATGTATAGCGTTCCCGCAGAAAAGTCTCCTCCGGCTCAATCCCGCTGCAGGCATACAGATCCAGCACCGGCAGCGCATAATACTCCGCCACTTCCCGGATCGCCTTCACATAATCTCCGAGACAGCCGACATTGCGGACCCCGATCTCATTGACCACCCGGTGCTCGTCCTGACGGTGGAGCGGCGTCATCGGTACAATCTGTGCATCCGGATACTTTCTGAGCAAAGACTGGTACAGGCAGTGCAGGGCGCCGTAGAACGTATCCACGGTCCGGTCCGTCATCTTTCCCATCGGCGCGTCGCCATGGCCGTAATCGTTGGTTCCTCCAAAGACAAGCACCACATCCGCATCCGGGTCCATGTCCTTCACTCTGGATCCGAAATACAGGTCGAACATCGGCTCTGCGGACGGAACCAGCTGCCGCGCAATCCGCGTTCCGGCGATCCCGTATCCCCGGGTAACCGCATGATCCCGCACCGTCAGCAGCCTCCAGAAAATCCGGTCAGGCTCCGAAGCGTCGTAGCCCTCTGTTATACTGTCTCCGAGGATATTGATTTTCAGGTTCTCCAATTTCATGGTCTCTTCCTCCGAAAGGGAGACAGGGGACGGTTCTGTGTCTCCTTTTGGAAACAAAAGGAGACACAGAACCGTCCCCTGTCTCCCTTTGAAACCGCTGATTCATTTTCAGAAACAGTATAATATATTTTCCTGCGAAATGCTATCGCATGGCTGCACAGTTTCGTTCTTCCGTTTCCTCCATGCAGCCGTCGTAAACCTGCAGCGTTTCATATTCTTCCAGATACTCGCCGAAATCGTCATACTCGATATGAATCTTCATCATTTATATCCCCCTTATCTTTTTACATCCACTCTTCTGCAGCAGAAGTAAAAGCGATCTGCTCAAAGTGCATTTTCTCCCCTGCTTTTACCTCTGCCGTGATCTGCTCCGGAAGCCCCGGCTTCCCGTCAGTCTTCCAGATACTCCCTGTAATCATCTTCCGAGGCAAACAACATATAACGGCCGTCAACCAGTCCCATGTATCCGCTTTCCACACAATATCCCTTCATGTCATCTGACCTCCTTCTTTTCTGATGGTATCAGTATCGCAGATCAGATGTCGAAAAAAAACGACAGCTGATGTGCTGTCGTGTTACCATGGTTACCATTCACAGCCGAAACGACTTTTCTGGAGAAAAAGCAAAAGCACGGAGAGTAGGCAGCCTATTTCTACGCTGCTTCTCCGTG
>CACXHD010000219.1 GCA_902767335.1 uncultured Lachnospiraceae bacterium | reverse complement strand
GCACTTCCTTGCACACGCGGGATCAGGTCTACCTCTGCCGCCAGCGGACGGATCTGGGTAATCGCGCGGCCGTCCGGACGCTTGTGATCTTTCAGGATCATCTTGCGGACGGTCTTCTTCTGATACTGATATACCGCCTCATCCAGGATCGCCAGCCATTCCTCGTTGTCAGCGAAGGCTTCCTCCAGACGCGCGGTCACTGCCTTGATATTTTCCTCGCGGACCTGCTTGACGTCGGTAAATACCGCCTCTTCCATCTCCTCCGGAGTTACAATCCTGCGCATCTCTTCGAACATCTCTTCCGGGATCGCGCAGCTCTCATAGCTGTGTTTTTCCTTGCCGCAGTCCGCAACAATGCCGTTGATGAACTCGATCAGTTTCAGGTTGATCTCATGGCAGCGGTAGATTGCGTCGATCATCTGTGCTTCCGGAATTTCATTCGCGCCGGCTTCGATCATGATGACCTTCTCGCCGGTGCTGGCCACGGTCAGCTGAAGATCTCCGTTTTTCCACTGTTCCTGGGAAGGATTGACAATGAATTCTCCATCCACCAGACCCATCTGTGTCATCGCACAGGGGCCGTCGAAGGGAATATCGGAAATGCTGGTTGCGATGGCGCTGCCGAGCATTGCGACCAGCTCGGGACGGCATGCCGGATCCACCGACATAACCAGATTGTTCAGCGTGACATCGTTGCGGTAATCCTTCGGGAACAGCGGGCGCATCGGGCGGTCAATCACACGTGCGGTCAGCACGGCGTTTTCCGAAGCCTTGCCTTCTCTTTTGTTGAAGCCTCCGGGGATCTTTCCGACCGAATACAGTTTTTCTTCAAACTCCACGGAGAGCGGGAAGAAGTCGATCCCGTCCCTGGGTTTGTCGGATGCCGTCGCGGTCGAGAGTACGGTGGTATCGCCGTAATGCATAAATGCTGCCCCGTTGGCCTGGGCCGCTACTCTGCCGATATCCACGGACAGGGTGCGTCCTCCGATCTCGATGGAGTATGTCTTATAGCTTCTCTCGAGTTTTGTGGAAAATGTTTCTCCCATGTTTTGTAAAATTCCTTTCTGTGTCTTTCCCGACACTTTCCCACGGCCGTTCTGCCACGCAGCCAAATACCGAAACTACTGAAAAAAACGCAGCCGTCTTCTGTGTGTTTTTCAGTGGTCTCGGTAGTGTCATCAGCCTGACGTGTACAAAGACCTACAAAAGCTGCTGCACTCAGGACCGAATGCAGCAGCTCACAGAACCGATTATTTTCTGATACCGAGTTTTGCGATCAGTGTACGATATCCTTCGATATCTTTCTTTCTCAGATATGCAAGAAGTCCTCTTCTCTGTCCGACCATCTTCAGAAGACCTCTTCTGGAATGATGATCTTTCGGGAACTTCTGAAGGTGCTCCGTCAGCTCGCGGATCCGCTCCGTCAGGACGGCAATCTGAACTTCCGGTGAACCGGTGTCGCCTTCTTTTCTTCCATACTCAGCAATAATCGCCTGTTTCTTCTCTTTGGAAATCATCGTTTCTTCCTCCTGTTTTAAAAAAACGCCTGCAGCGAAGAAGCGGTCGGAGAAGCCTTCCCCCTGGCTGCGGCTTCGAGACATGGTTCTGTCTCTTTTCGTTTACATACCTGCTCAATATAACATACACATTTCTGCTCGTCAACGGGATTTTACTCAAGCAGCTGCTCAATCTCATATCTGCGGAAGAGCATGCGGCCGCTGCTGGTGCGGTGGCAGCGCAGCCTTCCTTTTTTCACCAGCTGATCCATATACTGCCGGGTGCATCCGAGGATGGCACAGGCATCCGCCGTATCCGCCAGGCGGTAGAAGCTGAGATAATCCAGTTCCTCGCCGGTCAGCGGCAATGCCTCTCCGGCCTCATAGAGCGCCTGAACGCCGATGGTTTTTCCTCTGCCCCAGGTGACGCCGTTCCCCCCGGTCTCGGTCCGGATCGTCTGGAACTGCGCCTCTTTTTCCAGGATCGGCGTCAGTTCCGGGGTATTCATCCATTCTGTCAGGTCAATTCTCCGAACCGTCTCATCCCGGAAAACCGCGATGATCTCGCGCGTATAAGGCAGCGGCATGACTTCCCGCAGTTTGTGCTGCAGCCGGCTCTGGATCTGAGCCGGCAGCAGGGACTCCCGGAGCGGCCGCAGATACAGGTCATCCTGTTCGCATCTCCCATTTACCAGGCTCAGCAGCTGGAATTCATCGTACTCCTCCAGCGAATTGTCCTCCAGAATTCTGGAAAGCATCTGTCTTCCGTAAGGAATGATCCGGTTGGAGACCCAGGCCAGGCTCAGCTCGCTGCCGATGGACAGCACGCCCCGGGCACGCATCTGGGACAGCAGTATCGGCAGATCCTCCGCGGCCGCATGCTCTGACAGTTCAATAAAAAACTGTTTCTTTTTCGGATAATAGATCAGGTATCCCAGGTCAGTCCCCGGATTGTTTGCCTGATCCCTGATTGCAAACAGCTTCATAATGCTCCCACCTTTTCCAGATCATTTCCCATATCTTATCCTGAAATGTCCTGCTCAGTACGCTGTCGGTCTGATAGAAAATGTCCTCCCGGTCCTCCTCCGCCAGAGGGTGCACCAGTGCCTTCCCTTTCGGAAGGAGCGTCAGATTTTCGAGAGACGACTTCGTCCCCGCAAAACTGCGTATGGAAATGTCGCGCATCACATCCAGTTCACTCGCCACCGAATCCTCCCGATACTGGAAAAGCAGAGAAGATCCCTGGTCATGGATCGGTGCCAGCCGCATATTCCCGGTTCTTGCCTCCTGGATCACCTCGATCCCCTCCGCGCTCCGGTCCCGGTTCGCGATCAGATAGTCCAGAAGAAGCATCTGATATGCTTCCGTCTCCCATCCCATGCGGCGGCAGAAGGAAAGCATATCCTCTCCCTCCTGATGCATCAGACGGTAAAACAGTTCCAGCGAGCATTTGCTTTCTCCCCGTTTCCGGTAGCTTTCGCTGGCACAGATCCAGGTCTCATACTCTTCCCCGGCAATCCGCACCAACGCATGCAGCAGCTGGCAGGGCAGATGATTGATGCAGAGCTTCTGCATCAGGCGGTCCGCGATGATTTCATTGACCGATTCATGGCCGACGATCCCGACGCCTTCCTCAAAACGGGAAAGTTTGTAGTAGACACGCCCGGAGGGCAGGTCATAAAAGGACTTCAGGCAGGTGCCGCCTGCTCCCGAAGTCCCTGATAAATGTGTCCAGTCCAGGTCTCTCAGATCAATCAGGTCCGTTGTAATACGATAGTCCAAAGCAGCACCCCCTTTTGTCTGATCTTATACCTATATTTATACTCTGAAAGTTGTCAAATGTCAATTTGTTTACGCAGGGGAAGAGACAGGGGACGGTTCTGGGGAGACAGGGGACGGTTCTGTGTCTACTTTTTGCGGGAGACAAGGGATGGTTCTGTGTCTCTTTGCGGAAGCAAAAAGGAGACACAGAACCGTCCCCTGTCTCCCCCTAGCTCTGTTGAAGCCACTCATACCTGCTTCCAAGTTTTTTCAGCAGCTCCCGGAAATATGCCGGGAGCGGCGCGTCAAATTCCATGTAAGCGCCGGTTGACGGATGGATAAACCCGATCGTCTTCGCGTGCAGCACCTGTCCCTCCAGTTTCATTCCGGGGAAGGGACAGTATCCGTTTCCATATACCTCATCTCCCAGAAGCGGATGGCCGATCGAAGACATATGGACCCGGATCTGGTGTGTCCTGCCGGTCTCGAGAATGCATTCGATGAAGGTACAGGCCGGGAAGCGCTCCAGCACCCGATAATTCGTCACAGCAGATTTTCCGCCGCTTTTGACGACACACATCTTCTTCCGGTCGACGCTGTGGCGTCCGATCGGCGCGTCGATCCTCCCCGTGTCTTCGCTGAAGCCTCCGCGGACCAGGGCGAGGTACCGCCGCCGGATGGAATGCTCGGCCAGCTGGGCCGCGATGCAGTTGTGCGCCCGGTCATTCTTGCAGACAATCAGGCTGCCGGTGGTATCCCGGTCAATCCGGTGGACAATCCCCGGCCGGAGAATGCCGTTGATCCCGGAGAGCTGCCCCCGGCAATGGGCCATCAAAGCATTGACCAGGGTTCCTTCCGTATGACCTGGGGCCGGATGTACAACCATGCCCTTCGGCTTGTTGACCACCAGCAGATCGTCATCCTCATATAGAATATCCAGAGGTATGTCCTCCGGCTGTATTTCCAGTGTTTTCGGGGCCGGAACCTCCCATTCGGCGAGATCTCCGGCCCGTAACATATAACCGCTTTTTACCTGTTTTCCGTTTACAAGGCAGTTTCCTTCCTTGATCAGCTTCTGGATAAAGGATCTGGAATGATCCCCGATCTGTGTTTGAAGGAACTGATCCAGGCGTTCGCCCGCCTCCTGTGATGTGATAACCACAGACTCCATCATATCAGGATCCATTCGTTTTCCCCTTCTCATTTCCGAAGATCTGCAGATCCTCTTCTCTGTAATAGAACAGCAGCAGGATGAGCAGCAGCGCACAGCCCGCACATACAAAAATGTCCGCGATATTGAACACTGGAAAATCAATCAGGGAGAAATACAGAAAATCGATGACATATCCCCTCGCGATCCGGTCGATCAGATTGCCCAGCGCGCCGCAGACCAGCAGTCCCAGTGCAAGGCGCAGCGCCCTGTATCGGCGTTCCTTCGGCAGACGGACTGCCATAAAAACAGCGCCGGCGGAAATTGCCAGTGCCAGAAGTATCATAATCCACTGCCGGTTTTTTAAGATTCTGAACGCAGCTCCCCGGTTTTCCAGATAAAGCAGCTCGAAAATCCCCTGAAGCACCGGTACCGCTCCATGGCCCTTCAGGGACGAAGCGGCAGCCAGTTTCGAAGCCTGATCTGCCGCCGTGCCCAGCACGATCCCGCCTGCAAAAATGAAATTGCCAAGCCGGTCCTGTTTTTTTCCTTGTTCCCGTATCATTTCTGTTCTGTCCTTCCGGTTCAGTCCGGCCACAGGTCGGCGTTCAGCGTATCCAGAGCGTCGCACATCTCCTTCTCCGTCACTGTGTCATCGATCACTGCCTTACCAATCGCTTTGAGCAGGATGAACCGCACCTTCCCGGCCGACATTTTCTTGTCATGCTTCACCGCTTCCAGGATCTCGTCATTCGTCAGGCTGTCAAAGGAAAGGGGCAGATCAAAGCCCACCATCATATCCCGGATCTCGTAAAACTCATCTGAATCCAGCCAGCCCCGTTTCCAGGATATATGGGCCGCCGCGATGCATCCCAGCGCGACACACTCCCCGTGAAGCATTGTAAATCCTTTGCAGGACTCAATGGCGTGGCCGAGGGTATGGCCGAAATTCAGGATGGCCCGGAGCCCCTGCTCGGTCGGATCCTTCTCCACCACGGAGCGTTTGATGCGGCAGCTTGTCTCCACCATCTTCATCAGCACCGGGAGATCCCGCTGTCCGATCTCCGACATATGCTCGATCGTCCACTCATAATATCCGGCATCCCGGATCAGTCCATGCTTCAGCACTTCCCCCATGCCGCTCGCAAACTGCTCATCCGGCAGCGTCCGGAGCGTATTTGCCGCAATATACACCAGTGCCGGCATATGAAACGCGCCCACCATGTTTTTGCAGCCGTCAAAGTCCACCCCTGTCTTTCCCCCGACACTGCTGTCCACCTGGGAAAGCAGTGTCGTCGGAATCTGGACAAAACGGATCCCCCGCAGGTATGTGGCTGCCGCAAACCCGGTCATATCGCCGACCACCCCGCCGCCGAGCGCAACCAGTACATCCTTCCGGTCCAGCCCCTGCGCCACGAAATGCGCATACATTTTCCGGATCTCGGTCAGGTCTTTATGTTCCTCCCCGGCGGGAAATGTGAAAACCGTCAGTTCCCGGCAGAGCGGCCGGAGAATACCGGCAGCCTGTTCTGCGTACAGATCCTGTACATTGCTGTCTGTGACGATACAGATCTTTCTCTCCGCAATATCCAGCTCCTGCATCGCTTCCGCCAGACCGCCGAAATCCTCCCGGATATGGATATTGTAGCTGAATTCGCCATCCTTCGTCACCGGAAGACATACACGTTCATTTTTCATTGAAATCCTCCCTTAGGAACAGCATCAAAATACCCTGCACATTTCGCTGCAGTCCCTTACACATATTTCTCCAGCCGCACAAACACTCTTCCCTTCTTCGTCTTCGCGCTTTCCCCCAGATAACGGAAACGGCCCATACCCCGCACGGAAATGATATCTCCCTCCCGCAGCCGGGCGCTCCCGTCCGTCATCAGAAGGCCGTTGCGGAAAACTCTCCGGCTTTCCGGCAGGTCTTTCAGCGAGCTGCGGGATGCATGAAACGCGAGTGCCAGCAGAGCGTCCAGACGCACGGAAGAAACGCTTCCCTCGATCTGTTCCGTCTTTACGGCCGGCAATGCATTTTCCCACGCCCGGACCGGTTCACAGGTCACTCTGGTATGCTTTACCCCGGTCATCTCGGAAATCAGACACGCACATATCTTCTCTTCGCAGAACAGATAGGCTTCGGATTCCGTCAGCAGAATATCGCCGATCACATCCCGTTCAATTCCCGTCCCGAGCGCTGCCCCGAGATAGTCCCGATGGCTCAGCTTCTGGGCAAACCTCATATCCGTCGGGCGGATCCGCACGCAGGCAATCGGAAAGCTCTGCATCAGCGTCTGCACATCCGGTTCCTCCCCGAACGGAAACAGAGCATCAGAACCAAATACCAGCATCTGACGCTCTGCAAACTCATAACCTCCGAACATCCGCGGCGATGCGTACTGAACTTCCTTCGCAAGGCTATGGTAAATATTCTGTTCATTTAATCCCAGAAAATCCGAAAAAACCGGGATCTGTCTCTTCCAGGAAAGCTCCGCCAGTTCCAGCAGGCGGTTTCTGATCTGCTGTTCTTCTTTTGTCATCTTACGATCTCCGGTCGAAGGGAACATCAAACGCATCGCTCAGAATATCCTGAAAGTCCCCGGTCAGATCCACGGATGACGGTGTGATGGCGAAAATGTACGTACTGACCTTCTGAAGATTGCCGTCCAGTGCATAACAGGAACCGGAGGTAAAATCAATAATCCGCTGTGCGAGTTCCAGCTCCAGGCCCTCCAGATTCAGGATCACGGAGCACTCGGTCAGAAGGGAATCGGTAATTTCTCTTGCATCCTCCATGGAATGCGGGCGGATCACACAAACTTTCATACCGGACGATTCTCCTCTTCGTCTGCTGCGAATCGGCGAGATCTTGCTGTTCTCGGCGGAACGCCTCGTCGTGGAAACCGCTTTGGGCTTTGGCGCAGCCGCCGGAGGCAGGTTCTCCTCCCGTTCCGGTTCATCGTCAAAACTGTCCTCTTCCTGCCGCTGAATCAGACGCCGCGGCGGAATATTCTGTTCCTCTTCGGTCTCCTCCTCATCCAGATAGTCGTCTTCATCGTATTCGTCATCGTTCATCTTGATCACATTTAAAAACTTGTCAAGAACACTCATCCAATCATCTCCCGCTGTAATCCCGCTCTCCGAAAATGCCGGTTCCCACACGGACAAACGTGGCACCTTCCTCGATCGCCGTCTCAAAATCGCCGGTCATGCCCATACTTAGGTCAATCATATCCACATTATCAATGTTTTTCCGGGCGATGTCAATACTTAATTCCTTCATCCGGCGGAAGTAGACCCGGTTTTCCTCCGGATCCTCCACATACGGCGCGATTGTCATCAGCCCGCGGACATGGATCCCCGGCAACACCGAAACCGTCCGGGCGAACGCTTCGGTTTCCTCCGGGCGAAGCCCGAATTTGCTCTCCTCACCGGCCATGTTCACTTCCAGCAGCACCGGGATGACCAGCCCCCGCTTTACCGCCTGGGCACTGATATCCTCCGCCAGTTCGACTGTATCCACCGAGTGAATCATACAGACCTTGTCGATGATGTATTTAATCTTATTGCGCTGCAGATGTCCGATCATATGCCAGGACAGGCCCGGAGGAAGCTGTTCATACTTGTCCCTCAGCTCCTGCGGCCGGTTCTCTCCGAAATCACAGATCCCTTCCTGCATAACCTCCCGGATCGCACTGACCGGTTTCGTCTTGGATACCGCAATCAGGGTCACATCCTCCGGACTGCGTCCGGCTGCCTCACACGCGCGGCGGATCCGCTGTTGAATCCCGGCAAGATTTTTCTGTATTTCGCTCATTCGTACCTTCTTTCTCCCGAATCACACCGTTTCTGTATACCATTGCTCTGTATACCACCGCTCGGTATACCACCGTCCGTGTATGCCGCCGTCTCTGTATACCACCGCTCTGTATACCACCGTCCGTGTATACCGCCGTCTCTGTATACCACCGTCTCTGTATACCACCGTCCCTGCATACCGCCGCTTCCGCACAAGGTCCCCGCGGCAGTGCCGCCGGAAGGAGGCTGCCGGCCGGCTTCGGATCAGGAATTCAGGATCTGGCCCGTTGTCACCTTCGAGGCGTCCAGGACAATGAAATCATGCGCCGCCAGGCCGTAGACATTGAAGGGTTCCACGATACAGAACTCTTCATTCTGGTCATTGACCGTGACCTGCCGGAACTGGGCATAGCCCTGGTTGACATTATAAACGCCCTGAATGGTCACCAGATTTTTCCTTGTCACTTTATGTTTCTTGGTTGTGTTCGGCATCTGGATATAATCCCCCTCCGCAATCAGCGCGGGATCCACCAGATAGCCGCCCTCCTGCTGCGCGTACACGGCGGCGGTCACATAATTGACCATCGACTCGCCGTTGCTGCGGTACGACTCATGCAGGAACGTAATCTCACCGGAGCTGTCCGGATTGACAATCACATATTCCTCCGGAATCCGGTAGAAGGTCTTCTCCGTGATCGAGGAGGCGGGAATCTTCAGCCCTTTCCTGCTGTCCATAAGCAGTTCGATCTCCACATAACGGTCCGTCACAAAACGGACCAGCGAATTCTTCAGCGTGATCTTTCCGTAGGATGACCCGTCCGATGCCGTTACGATCGAAAAAGCCGCAAGGAAGGTGGTATTCTCCCTCAGGAAACGGAACCGGATGCTCGTCCTCTCCTGCAGCTTCGTCCGCAGAGAATCGGTAAGCGGAAAGTAAAGATTCCAGGTTTCTCCGGTAATCAGCTTGAACAGGGGATCCGAAGAATTGAAGCGTTCGGTTTTCAGCCGAAGGTTGTCCACCCGGTATTCGTTGGTCTGAAACAGAGATGCGTTCAGCTCATCTTCCGTCAGATCTTCCATTCCGTCGATCGCGAAAACGGCGAAGCCGGAGGTCGGCGCCTTTACATAATTGACCAGGCCGCCCGGCCTTACGTCATCTACCGCGGCTGTCTGCAGCAGCAGGGACGTCAGGTCCGCCTTGTAATTGTAAACCGTCTGGTAAGCGCTGTCGGAAAAGCCGAGGGAGAAGGAGGAACTCATGTCCTTCAGTGTCTTTTTTTCCCGGTCGCTCAGCTCCTCCAGAGTTCGTTCATTTTCCGGTGAAGACTGCTGTTCATGAATCGAACATACCGTGCTGTCGGAGTACACGCGTGCACCGTTTCTGGCATAGTAGGTAACATAACCGGAATAGTCCGCCGGGATCACGGTCTCCGTCTTCAGCGCCAGCGCCGTATACCGGTAGTTTCCCGAGATGGCTCCTTCCGTCACTTCATACGTCGCCACTTTGCCGGAAGACATATAGGTTGCCACATAGATTACCATGTAGATAAATATCAGTCCAAAGAAAAGAGTCCCGATATTCAGCCACGAAAATCTCGAGTAACGCGGAAGAGGCGTTACTTTCTTCTGATCCGCCAACCGGGTATCTCCCTCCTTTCCTAAAATGCCAGAGCGGTTTCTTAATCCATCCGAAAGGGGCTGTTGCATTAAGATTTCTTAATGCTACAGCCCCCTGAACACCGATGGTCATCCATTATCATTCATTGATTACAAACGCCTGCATCGACTCCGGAAGCATATCCTTCGTCACCGAAATACTGATTACAAAATTGACATGGAAGCTGTCACTGATACGCATCAGCTGTTCAAGAGCAGCAGGAACCTCCTCCGCCGTCAGGCACATAATCTTCAGGAAGCTGTCCAGATAAATCTGCTCCAGATCGTTGTCCTGTGACAGAAGTCCGCAGAGAAATCCGACAAACGCTTCCTTGCTCTTCACCGGATAATCTGTAATATCGATGAGCCTTACTCTGCGGTTCAGTTCATACATATGCTGCTTGCATTTATCTACATAAACGATATTTCCATGTGCAGTCTGGATTTCCGTGTTTGCTTTGTCAAGAAGTATTTTCGTTTTTCCCTTGCCCTTTTCGCCGATAATCAGCTGTATCATAGTGTCTTCCTCCTCGTATTCGGATATTCCCTGAAACAGATTCCGTATCCGGAACAACACCAGGGATATCTGAATTATACCTGATTCATAAGTAAAATACAAGCGACAACATTCCGTTCATCTCCGAGTACAGGACATCCTTATCCGCCGCGTGCATGATTCCCCCGATGTAGGGATTGCCGTAGAGATCCTTCGCAAGAACAAACAGACAGGCCCCGGCATCATCGGTCGTTCCCGTCTTGCCGCCGTAAATGATAATATCGTCCGGAAGAGCCGCTTCCCCGGTAAAATAATGGATTGTGGACTCCCAGGTCACCGCTGCGGCCGTCCCGTCCTCCCGGCGGTATTCCGCATAATAGTTTTTCCGGCTGATGATATCCATGAAAACATCGGAATTCATGGCCTCGCGGAACATCAGATAAAGATCGTACAGACAGGTGTAATGATCCTCCGCCGTCAATCCGTGGGGATTGACAAAATGCGTTCTCGTCGCCCCGATCGAGGCCGCCTCGCGGTTCATCAGTTCCACAAAGGCGTCCACGGAACCGCCGACATGCTCTGCAATCATCATGGCCGCATCATTTCCGGAGGCGATCAGCAGACCGTACAGGAGCTGCCGCAGGGACAGCTGGTCTCCGGGGCGGATGTCGCAGACCGAAGAACCGTATTCAATGTCCAGGGCAGTATCCGTCACGGTGACAATATCATCCAGGCGTCCGTATTTGATCGCCGTCAGCGCCGTCATAATCTTGGTCAGGCTCGCCGGCGAACGTCTTGAATAAATATCCTTCGCATACAGCACCTTCTGATCCGTAAGATCAAACAGGCCGGCGCTCAGCGCGCCGAGGGCGAGCATGTCCGTATTCTGGTCGGAATCCACAACGCACAGATCCTCCGCGAAACCCTTCGCCAGGTCCGCTTCCAGATCCGCGTTTCCAAGCGCATAGACCGAAGCGCTGTCGTACTCCATCATCATATTGTAGTCATGCGAGCGGAAAATCGTATACCATACCAGATATCCCAATACGGCCGCTGCCGCCAGCAGAACCAGCATGACTGCGCCAAGTCTGCGCACAGCGCGCCGTTCCCTTGCATCCTGTTCGTTGATCCTGCGCCATTCTCTCTGGGTATAACCGTATTCCGCCGCATAACGGCGGGCATCCGCGCTGTCCCTTTGTTTTTTGGAAACCTTCCCGGGCCGTTTCTTTACTTGTACATCTCGCGCCACTCAAGATCTCCTCTCTCCAGTGATTTCAAAAGGACTTCCGCGGTGGCAATGTTTGTTGCCAGCGGAACATTATGGATATCGCACATGCGAATCGCTTTTGTTATATCCGGTCCGTTTGTCTTCGGATTTTCCGGGTCGCGCAGAAACAGCACCAGATCAATCTGGTTCTGCTCGATCATGGCACCCATCTGCTGTTCTCCGCCGACATGCCCGGAGAGCAGCTTATGGACCGGCAGCCCGGTCGCCTCTTCGACCAGCCGGCCTGTCGTCCCGGTGGCGAAAAGTTCATGCTTCGCGAGGATCCCGCGGTAAGCGGTGCAGCAGTTCTGCATCAGTTTCTTTTTTCCGTCATGGGCAATCAAACCAATATTCATGTCTGTCTCCCTCTGATTCTGTATATGTATATAGGATTCTGTGTTCTTACTATAGTAAGCGATTTCCGGACGCTGTCCTCAGGCGAAAAGGCCGGCAGAATGTGCAGGTTATTTCGCTGCAGGTCCTTACGCAATCTCCTCCCGGCAGGTTCATCCCGGGATCAGCGGTTCATCATCAGCCCTCTCGGCTGTCCGGACTGAAGTCCGACATTCAGTACAACTCCGATTCCAAAACAGAAGGAAATCAGAGAAGTGACCCCATAACTGACAAACGGCAGCGTAATTCCTGTATTCGGCATCAGTCCCGTCGTCACCGCGATATTCATAAAGCTCTGAAACGCCACCAGCGACGCCATGCCGCAGCAGATCAGCCTGCCCGCGTTGTCTTTTGCCCGGAAGGCAATGCGCAGACAACCCACCGCGATCAGCAGCTCCAGAAGGATGATCAGGCAGCATCCCAGAAATCCCAGTTCCTCTCCCGCCACAGCGAAGATAAAGTCCGTCTGGGGCTCCGCGATGAAATTGCCTCCCTTGACGGAGGAGACCACGTTATTGTTCAGTCCCTTACCGTAAAGCTGGCCGGATCCGATCGCAATGATCGAATTCATCTGCTGGTATGCCTCCTGGGGATGTTCTTCCGGGTGCAGCCAGGCCATAATCCGCTCGAGCTGGTAATCCTTCAGCAGCGTCTGTCCTTCACGAAAGATCAGGCTGAAAAAGATGACCACAGCCGGAACCGTAACCATCAGGATCCCGCCGACGATCCGGTAACTTAAGCCTGCCGCAAAAATTATAGCACAGAATACCAGTCCTGTCACAATGGTTGTGGACAAATCCGGCTCCCTCAGGATCAGAAGCAGCGGCAGTCCAAGCAGTGCGAGGGACAGAAAAATGGTCGTCACCTTATTAATGCGGTCCTCCGCCCTGGCGAAGAAATCCGCGAAAAACAGGATCAGAAGAATCTTCACCAGATCCGACGGCTGAAACTGGATTCCGATACGAATCCAGCGGGTTGCTCCGTTTACATTTTCCCCGAAGACCAGAACCGCCGCCAGCAGGATCACGCCGCCGACATAGATCGGCGCGGAAAAGGCAAGCAGCCAGGTATAGTCAATCAGGGAAAAAACAATCATTACCACGACGGCGAGCATCAGTCCCATAATCTGGCGGATCTGGGAGGTCTGCTGCGCGCTGCCGATCACCATGATCCCCAGCACCGACAGAGTGATCACCCAGATCATCAGACTGAATTTATAATCCCGAAAACGATAATGGCGAAACATAACGCGGTGGTACTTCTCCTTTACTCGATGGTTCTCCCGTTTAAATGCTCAAAAACTGCTCCGTCCAGAGGCTCCATCACAAAGTGATCCTCCTTCAGATAAGCGATCATCGGCTCATTCGGGATCTCCCCGTTGTCTTCTTTTTTTGTGATGGCAGAGCGGGCAGCAGACCCGGCGATGCGCAGATAGGAAGGTTTCAGCAGCAGCGCTGCCACAAACGCCTCATTGTAACCGGAAAATCCGGCAGTGACACGCCCCATGCACCGGCCCAGGATGATCACGCTTCCGTTGCTGGTCACACTTGCGCCGGGGCGCACATCGCCCAGAATCAGTACAGAGTTTTCACTTTCCAGATTGTCTCCCGGCCCCAGATTTCCCGAGAACACCATCGCCCGCTCCGAAGTCTCCGACTCAAGCGCACGCACCAGGGCTCCCTTGAAGAATTCTGCAGCCTCCGGGTCTTCATCCACCAGGCATACAATCTGAATCCGGGTATTTTCCGTAATCACACTGACCAGCGTCTTCTCCTCCTCGCTGCTCAGATGCCGGCCCTTGAAGGATACTGCCATCTGGGCATTCTGGAAAAATCTGGCCGCCTCGCGGAATTTGGTCCCGACATCGGCTGCAAGCTGGTCAAACGGCAGGTCCGGATCGAGAAGAATCGTCAGACCGTACGCGCAGCTTTTGATGATCACGGAATTCTGTCTCATAGATTTTGCTTTCTCCCTTTGTAAAAACTTTGAGCGCCTTGCGCACACAAAGCCGCGTGCTGCGCGGCTTCCAAAGGAAGCCCTCCTCTGCGCAGCACTGCGATCCGCCGGAGGCTCTAAAGAAGCACTGATTTAATTCATGTTTCCTTAGTCCTGGATCGCATCATCGGTGGTCACTGCCTCCACCGCACGCCCGGTGAGCAGTTCGCTCTCCGGTCTGGTTCCGAAATAATAAGAAATCGTATCCTTGGCCAGGGCCGCTGCATTCGAGCTGCTGTAGCCGTTCGCGATCCGCACAGCAATCGCCATCGTCGGGTCCTCCGTCTCCGAATACGGAGCGAAGCCGATAAACTCGGAATGTGTCGGCCTTGTCGTTACCTCCTGGGCAGTTCCTGTTTTTCCTGCCATCGGGACATCTGTATAACTTCTCAGAATGGAATGATTCTGCGCCATGGCCCGCATGCCGCCTCGGATCGCGCTCCAGAGATAATCCGGCAGATCCACTGTGGAATGCAGGGACGGTTCATTGTCATCGATCGTATTGCCGTTGGTATCCGTCACCCGGTCAATCAGCGTCAGGTCATAGCAGTTCCCCTTGTTCGCGATGGTCGCCACGTATTTTGCCATCTGCGTAACGGTGAAGGCATTGTCGCTCTGTCCCATTGCCATGGGGGCCGCGCCGCTCGTTGCCATATGCGGCGCCGTCTCCGGAACCTCGACGCCGGAAACCGCGTCAAACCCGTACATGGAGGCATACTTGCGCAGAAGATCCACGCCGATTTCGTCCTGATAGGTGCCGTCCTGCATGCTCAGCCGGAACCCGACCGTATTAAAATAGAAGTTGCAGGAATCCCGGATCGCGGTCTGCAGCGTCTCACCGCCATGAGCCCCGGGATAAACCCAGCACTTGATCGGCGGATCCACGTCCGAAAATTCACCCGAACAGTAAATCGGCTCGTCCACGCTCACCTGGTTTTCCATGACGCCGGCCGTCGCCGTCACAATCTTAAACGTTGATCCCGGTGCCAGGACCTCCTGGGTGGCCCGGCTGTAGAACGGGGACGACAGATCGGTCACCAGCTTATAATAGTAATCGGAATCCATCTCATTGACCAGACGGTTGTTGTCATACCCCGGATAACTGACGCAGCATTTCACGTCCCCGGTCTGCGGATCAACGACAACGATCGCTCCGGAACAGGGCATCAGCGCCAGCTGTGCGGGCGTCAGCTCCAGATTGTAAATCTTCTCGCGGATGAAATCATAGGAAGAAATCTCTCCCGCCGCAAGCAGATTGTAATCCTCATCGTTTTCCTCCAGAATGCCCTGGTCGTACAGCAGCAGGCAGACATGGCTGCCCAGGAGGGTACCCTCTTTGAGCATGTAGCGGAAAACCCGCTTGCAGAAGTCCGTATCGTCGATCAGATCCTCGGCAATGTAATCGGCAAGCGCCGTGTACATTTCCGTGGAATCCATGTACGAAGGCTCCTCGATCACGCCGGTCATATCGATCCAGTTTTTGGAAATCGCATAACCGAGAAGCTCCTGCAGGCTGATCTCCTGATTGTCATTCCACGCAATCCAGGTCAGATCACTCTCATCGATGGCGTCCCGGTTCAGGATCCCGCTCCCGATCAGCATGTCATTGACGATATAGGACTGATAGACCTGCATCTCCTCTGTCAGGTCTTTATACGGGATCGGGTCCGCACAGGTCAGCTGGTAACGGATCTCGTCAAAGATCTCATCGGCTTTTTTCAGGAACAGCTGATATACCTGCTGTTCATTCGCAGATGCATCCTTTTTGGACAGATGGGCCACATCCAGCACATTGTTCTCAAACAGTGAGAAATATACGTCATAGACCGGCACAACCACGTCGTCCGAGGAGGTATACCATTCCTCATTGATCTCATCCGTATCCACAATATGGCTCCACAGTACGCCGGCGATATACTGCTCCAGAATATGATAGGCGGCGATCTGAAGATCACGGTCGATCGTCAGATACATGGAATTGCCTGCCTGGGGCTCATCCCTGGACTCGATGCTCAGGGTGCGGCCCATATTGTCCACATAAAGCGTCTCCAGCCCTTTGTCGCCGTGCAGCTGGGCTTCCATGACCTGTTCAAGTCCGACCTTGCCGACAATATCCGAAGCGTCATAGTTTTTGTCCGGATTTTCCTCCTGCAGCCGGGAAAGCTCCTCGGAGGAGACGACGCCGGTGTAGCCGATGATCTGGGCAAAGTATTCCGAATCATTGTAGACGCGCAGATAGTCCTCCGAGATGTCAATTCCCTGCAGCGTATCCTTGTTCTCCATCAGCTGAGCGACCGTCTCCTCGCTCACGTCTTTTGCCACCGTGATGGAATTGTATCTCTGAAAGCTGTTCTGCGCCAGCGCGCTCCGCAGGGCGCACAGCTGAAGGATTTCCTCCTGGGTGAAGGTATCCGGCAGCGAATAGTCGGCCCGTTCTTTGACCGTGATGGTCTCATCCGTAAGGCCGTACCAGGATCTGCCGCACATCATCTCGATCAGTTCCGGCGCGCTCATATTGCGCTGTTCCTCTGTCAGGTCATCGATATAGCTCTCGCCGAACAGATCCGCCTTAAAGCGGCTCAGGGTAAATCCCGCACAGTTATAAATATAATTTCCGTCCTCATCGAGCTCCACCTTAAAATCGTCGACCACCTTGTCTCCATGATCTTCGATCATACCGATTGTGCTGTAGAGGATGCTGTTGAGGGTAAGATTTCGTTCGTGATTGCTGGAATAGTAGCCGCTGTCTTCAAAGGTCACGATATACGACAGACGGTTGTACGCAAGAAGCTGGCCGTCGCAGTCGTAAATCTCCCCCCGTGTGGAAGGAAGTTTGCGCTCCTTGCGGATCTGCATCGTAAAATTGTTTTTGTAGCTCTCGCCGTTCACGATCTGCAGACGAAACAGGCGCTGCATCAGCACCGTGCCCAGCAGTGTAAACAGCAGGGCCAGTATCAGCATTCGAAGCGACTGTCCGCGCAGTATACTCCGTTTTTTCTTTCTCTCAGGCAAATCCCCTATCTCCCTTTCGGCGCCCGGACCGGGAAGCATTTCCCCTCCTCGGCGAATTCCTAAGCAAAATGATCCATGCTCCGCTTGTCGGATCTGGCCAGCCATCGGTTCAGCCGATACAGCGCGCCGTAGATCACCAGCGTGAGCAGCAGTGTGTACACGACTTCCGGGATCATGATACGCTTCAGATAAAAAAAGAAGTGTACCCTGCCCCGCAGCAGAAATGTCAGTATATAACAGTAAAACCCGTACGCCAGATCTGCGAAGAAAACCAGCAGCAGCGGTGTTTTAATGTCATCATCATAAAAAATCCGGAAAAAATATCCGCATGCCCAGCCGATCCACATATAGATCAGCGCGTGGAAACCAAGTGTCCCCGGATACAGCAGATCCATCATCAGCCCGCCGGCGAATCCCGTATATAATCCCGTCTTTCTCCCGCACATCAGCGCGAAGGAAACGGTAACGATCATCAGGAGATTCGGCTTAATGGAGGCAACGGAAAAGATCTGGAATACGGAGCACTGGAAAATCACGGTCAGCAGGAGCAGCGGCGCCATGATCAGTTTACGCTTCATTCCGCTTCCGCCCCTCCATCCTGTTCTTCCCCGGCACCGGCATCTGCGGCATCTTCCGCATTTTCCGCGTCCTGTCCGTCCCGGCTGCCCAGGACGGTGGCAGGCCGCTCCACATCGTTGACGATCTGCGTCGTACTGCCTCCCGGGCTGGCGACATATTCCTTGAGATCCCGGATCACCAGAACCTCCTGCAGATGGCGGAAATCCGCGACCGGCGTAATCTCACCGGATTTTGTCAGGTTGTTGGGATCGTTTCCGAGTTCACTGATATATCCGATCAGAATCCCCGGCAGGAATTTCTCGCTGATGTTGGAGGTCACCACTTTGTCTCCGACGTGGACTTTGTTGTCCCGGTCGGTCAGCTTCACAAGGCTCAGCGATCCGGTATCGATCAGCTGCAGATTTCCCGCGACGACGCAGGTGTCCGACGTCGTGGAAACCATGGCGCTGACGTTGCTGTTGTCGTCGATGATGGAACGCACGAGCGCCCAGTTCTCCCCGACCTGTGTCACAATGCCCACCAGGCCGGCTCCGCCGAGTACATTGCAGTCCACCTTGATGCCGTCCGCCGTCCCCCGGTCAATCGTGAAGGTCGAAAACCAGTTGCCGCTGTCCTTTGAAATCACATGGGCGCCGACGGTATCGTACTCAGAATAGGATTCCGAGAGATCCACCAGCTCTCTCAGCCGGGCCAGCTCTTCCTTGTCGAGCACCAGCTTGGAATTCTCCGCGGTCAGCGTATCCACCTGTGCCTTCAGCTCTTCGTTCTCCGTCCGCAGCGCGGAAGCATCCGCAAGGTTTTCCCGGATGGAGCCGAGCCAGCTGCCGAAGGTGTTGATCCCTTTCTGCATCGGGGTGATAAAAAATCCTGTCACTCGGTGGACAGAAGAAGTCGTATCCGGCGCGGCCAGCGATAACGCAATCAGCGCAGCGCAGAATACGGAAAGAAGTATGATGACGGTGCTGCCCGCAGATCCGCCATTCTTCCGGTTTCTCATAGTCAGTCCTCATGCCTGCGTGTCAGGCATTGTCATTTCAAACCAAACAGTTGCATATCTCAATACTCATACAGCGAAGGAGCCCTGGTCAGCGCCTTCAGCTCCTTGTGATTGATGATTTCCAGGATCCCGCGGATCGTACTGTTCCTCGGATCCGTGATGTGATAGATCGGAAGGCCGAGTTCTTTCTGCATATAGATCGGCAGGTTCAGGATCATGGAGGTCCCGCCGGTCAGGAAAATCCCCTCCTCGGCAATATCTCCCGCCACCTGCGGCGGAACACGTCCGTAAACCGCGCGCACCTGTTCGATCATACGGTCGACCGACTCCACAATGGAAACGCTGACCGCCAGGGACGGGATCATATCCGATTTCGGCAGGCCGGATAGCGTATGGATCCCGAAGACTTTCTGCTCCAGCCGGGGACCGTTGATCATGAAAGCGAGATTGTTTTTCAGGGTCTCCGCGGTTTTCATGCCGATGTTCAGATTAAACTTGCGCCGGACCATGGTCACAATATCCGCATCCAGCGACTTGCCCCCGATCTTCAGCGTCTGCCCGATGATCACCCTGCCGCCGCAAATCACAGAGATCTCCGTGGTATCTGCACCGACGTTGACGATCATATGGCCTTTTCCCTCCTGCACCGGAATCCCGATGCTCACCGCATCCGCAATCCCCTTGTCAATCAGGCGGACCCGGCTGGTCTGCCGGCTGTCCCGCAGGACATTGAAAAAAGCGCGCTGCTGCACCGGCGTGACATTGGTCGGTACCGCCAGGCACAGCCCGGAACTTTTTTTCGCGAACGTTGTAAACTTTTTGAGGGTATAAGAAAGAACCAGTTCCATATTTGTGGCACTGGCTATGACACCGCCGGACATCGGACAGGACACTTCCACATCCATCGGGTTCCGCTCATACATCTCCCAGGCGTCACTCCCGATCGCGAGAACGCGCCCCCGCCGGATGGCGATCATATTTTTGCTGTCAAGAAAATGCTGCCCGGTTTTATCGCGCAGCTTGATCGTGTCAGTGCCCAGATCGACACCATACAGGGAAGAAAAAATCATATGTATCTATCCTCAAAGCAGATCCTCCTGTCGCAGGCTGACCGCTTTCCGATCACCAAGTATAATATGATCCAGCAGCGGGATGCCGATCAGCTCCCCGGCCTTCCGGACCCGCACCGTCATCGCAAGATCCTGCTCGCTGGGCGTCGGATCTCCGCTTGGATGATTATGCAGCAGGAGGATGGAGGCGCTTCTCCTTCGCAGGGCGCACAGAAAAATCTCTCTCGGAGAAATCAGCGCCATATCCGCCGTCCCCTGGAACAGCACTTCCTCTCCGATCAGAGCTCCCGCGCCGTCCAGCATCACCACAAGAACCTTCTCCTGCTCTTCGTGGCGGTAATCCTCCATATAGTAGGCTGCGACCGACTCCGGGTCCCTGAAGCACACACTCCTGCTGTACTCGCTTCTGGCAATCCTTCTCGACAGTTCCGCAATGCATTTGAGCTGAACCGCCTTGACCTTGCCCACGCCGCGGATCGTCATCATCTCGGGAATCGACTGATGACACAGTCCTGTCAGCGCATCCTCTCCGAACTGCCTGAGCACTCTCCGGCTCAGATCCAGTGCGCTCTCCCCCGACGTTCCGCTTCGAAGCATCACACTCAGAAGCTCCGCGTCCGTCAGGGCGCGTTCTCCGAACGCGAGGCACTTCTCATAGGGACGTTCCTCCTCCGGGATCCGCATCATCGGCGAATCCGCCCGTTCGTTCTCTTTCGTGCGCTCTGCCTGATTTTCCGCAGCTGTCTTTTGTTTCATTTTCATTGACGCGTACCTTCCAGCTCTCTCCGGCCTTTCCGGTGTACGTCAGAGACGACCCGGCGAAAAACCGGATCGTCTCTATTATTTCATTATTTTGCTGCAAAGTCAACTCCGGTTCTGCCGTTCAACCAGACGCTCGCCGCAATAGATTTTGCGCAGCGCCGGCTTGTCGATTTTCCCGGTCGCATTTCGTATAACGTCGGCAAAGATCAGTTTGCGCGGACGTTTGTATCTGGGCAGATCCACGCAGTATGCGTTCACCTCGTCCTCGTTCAGCTCCTGTCCTTCTTTCACCTGGATAATGGCGGCTGCGATCTCGCCCAGACGATCGTCCGGCAGCCCGATGACCGCAACGTCATGGATTTTCGGATGTGCATTCAGGAAGCTCTCGATCTGAACCGGATACAGGTTTTCACCGCCGGAGATAATGACATCTTTCTTGCGGTCCACAAGGAAGATGAAGCCGTCCTCGTCCACCATCGCCATGTCGCCGGTGTGCAGCCAGCCGTTGATCAGCACCTCGGCGGTCGCCTCCGGATTCTTATAATATTCAACCATGACCCCCGGTCCCTTGACGCACAGTTCTCCGACCGCGCCCTGCTCCACCGGCTGATCCTGCTCATCCACGATCTTTGTCTTCCATCCGTATCCTGCGATGCCGATGGCGCCGACCTTATGAACGTTCTCCATTCCCAGATGGACGCAGCCCGGTCCGGTGGATTCGGACAGACCATAGTTGGTGTCATATTTATGATGCGGGAAATACTTCAGCCATCTGCGGATCAGGCTGGGCGGAATCGGCTGCGCGCCGATATGCATCAGTCTCCACTGGCTCAGCCGGTAGTCTTCCAGCTTCATTTTTCCGCTGTCCAGCGCCGCCAGAATGTCCTGCGCCCACGGAACGAGCAGCCAGACAATGGTACAGTGTTCGTCGGAAACGGCCCGGAAAATTGCCTGCGGTGAATTCCCTTTCAGAAGCACGGCCCTGCTCCCGGTATACAGAGAACCGAACCAGTGCATTTTTGCGCCGGTATGGTACAGCGGCGGAATGCACAGGAAGGTATCCGAGCGCGTTGTCTCATGATGAATCGCCTCCATCCGGGCGGACTGCAGCAAAGCTGTATGTTTATGCAGAATCGCCTTCGGAAACCCCGTCGTGCCGGAGGAGAAATAAATCGCGGCGTCATCCGTATCCTCCACGAGCACCAGCGGCGCCGAGGAAGAGCTGTTGGAGGACTGCCGATAATAATCCTCAGCATAGGAAGGACAGTTGTCTCCGACAAAATACAGCAGGGTATTCTTCTTGATATGTCCGGCAATATCCTCGATTCTTCCGATAAACTCCGGCCCGTAGAACAGGACATCCGAATCGGACGCATCCAGGCAGTAATCGATTTCCTCCGCCGTAAAGCGGAAATTCAGGGGCACTGCCACAGCTCCGGCCTTGAGAATCCCGAAATAGATCGGCAGCCACTCCAGACAGTTCATCAG
>CACXHD010000218.1 GCA_902767335.1 uncultured Lachnospiraceae bacterium | reverse complement strand
CTTTCGCAAAACTGTAAAACGCAAGCGAAACAAAGGTGATCCACTTGATCAGTCTTCTTGTAAAAAACAGATCCACTCTTCGGAAACCGAACGACACCGTGAAAATAATCAGGGCCGCTCCAAGAACTGCGCCTCCCGAAAACCCGCCGCCGGGTGAAATCTGTCCGTTCAGCAGGATATAGATTCCAAACAAAAACAGACAGGGGAGAAGCACCGTCGCCACTCTCCGCATGATGGAGTCCCTGGCAATGTTAAAATAGGCGTCTTTGCGGATCGTGAAATAATCCTCGTACTCGCTGCGCATGTTCTTCCGGTCTCTCTGAAGAAGGACCGTTGCGCAGATCAGCGCCGTAAACAGCACATGGGATTCTCCCAGGGTATCAAAGGCACGGTAATCCAGGATCATGCCGGCCACGACATTGACCGCGCCGGTCTCCCGCAGGCCGTCCTCCACATACCGCCGGACCACTTCGACCATACGGGGATTTTCCGCGCCGTACTGGGGAAGTTTCGAAACGGTAAATAAAAGAACACCGATCAATGTGACGCAGCTGATGACGGCGACCACCATATACAGAATGTAAAACATCCGCTGCTGGCTTTTGACCGCTCTGCGGGAATATCCCCGGTGTTCCAGAGCCTGAATCTGTTTCTTTTCCTTTTCCTTCATACTCTGGCGGGAAAGATCCGGCTCCTGGGAGGTATCCAGAATGTCCTCCATCAAGTCGATATCGCCGTCCAGCCAGCGCAGAAACTTTTTTCTGAATTCATTCACCTGGCCTCATCCTCCCTGTCGTCGTTTTTGAGTTCTTTCTCCCAGTCAACCTCTTCCATCTGCGCTGCCGTTTCATTGTCGTAAATCATGCCGGTTTCTTCATCCGGCACTTCTCCGGCATCCTCTGCCCGGATCTTCTTCAGCGTCATCAGAAAAAGGGTTCCGCTGATTCCGGCGCCCACTGCGGCTTCCGTGATAGCAAGGTCCGGCGATTCCATGAGCACCCAGAGGATGCACATGATGGAACTGTAGGACATAAAGATAATGACTGCCTGCAGAAGATTCCTGGTCAGATTGACCGCAAGTGCGCAGACAATCAGCAGTATCAGAAGAAGTACCCGAAAAAAAGCAATCATGTTCATTCTTTCTCCCGCTCCTCTCCGGCTTTTGTGTTTTTATCGCTGTCCGCCGCTTTTGTATCCTGTATTCTGCGGTCCGTATAGCGGAACAGATGGGGATTCGTATAGTATTCGATCTGGGCCAGAAAATGCGATGATGCAGGGGACGTGAACCAGAGGAATATAATAATCAGCACGATCTTCAGCGTCGAAAGATTCAGCCCCCCGCCGATGAGCAGAGCCGCCGCTGCGCCGAAGGTTCCCAGTGTATCCCCGATACCGGCCGCATGCAGCCGGTTCATCACAAAGCCAAAGCGATAGGCTCCGATCACGGCCGCCGTAAAGGCCACAAGGGAAGCAAGCAGCAGAAGGGCTGTCGCAAGAAATCGTATCCATTCACCGATCACAGGACCTCACCTCCTTTGTCTCCTTTGTCTCCTTTGTCTCCTTTGTCTCCTTTGTTCATCCTCACCGGCTCCGGCTCTGCCGTTCCCGCCGTACTGTGAACTGCGCTTCCGGAAAAGGCCCGCTCTTTAGTCGGGGTTCCCTCCGGGTTCTCCTCCCGCTTCTCCGTCTCCGAAAGCATCCGCCGCATCTGCGCCATGTATCGGTGTTCTTCCACGAGCTCCGAACGCACGTCTTTTGTGAATTTCCCTCTGGACGGTTTCGCCGGGATATAGATCGTAGCAAAGATCAGTACGGAAACAAAGCTGATCATTGCGTAGAGCAGGGCTACGTCCACCAGATAGGCTTCCGCCATCAGAACCGACAGAATACACAGGCAGCAGATCACCATCGTTCCGATCATATTGATGGAAAGGATCCGGTCGGTGATTCGCGGTCCGATTACTGACCGGATCAGCATAAATGTAATCAGAACGCCAAACCAGACCAGCGCGATCTGATACAACAGATGATAGGCAAATGCAAAATCAAATTCCAGATTCATAGGCTTCTCCAGAAAACAGCCGAATTCACGCTCTGCGGGAATTCGGACTGTCATGAATAAAAGAAATCAGTTGATATGCCTGAGGAGGCGTACAAAAGAACTTGATTCGATCCCGTCTCCATACTCGCGGCGCAGACAGTGTACAACAAAATGATCTCCCTGCTGAAACACCGTGATAGTCCCCGGTGTCAGGGTGATGGAATTCGCCAGAAGCACATTCTGCATCTGTGTCCGCAGGCCCGAGTGGAACTCAATGATCACAGGGTCCGGTTCGTCTGCCCGGAATACCATTTTCATGACAATCAGGGCAGACCGGATGATTTCAAAAATCAGATCCGGAATATAGATCAGAAGAATCGGCAGACTGCGCATCACCCATAAATCCGTCTTCAGCGAATACCCGACCATTCGTCCGACGCCAAAGCATACACCGGACGCGATCAGAACTCCGAAGATAATCAACTCCAGCGTGATCCGTCCGTTCAGGATCATCCAGAGCACAAAAAGCAGCAGCCACATAGTCCCTCCCAAACGCAGTTTGTACACAACATATCTCCGGCGGATCAAAGCACCGCCGCCGGATACAGTAAGAACGGAAGCGGTCATAAACAGAGCTTCCTTAAAGTCCGAAAATACCACTTACTCAAGAAAAAGTCAAAAGGTTTCTGCAGTCCTGCAGGGAAGCGCTTATCCGCAGGCGACAGCGCAGCGCCAGGAATTCATCAGCGCTTCCCTGAAAAGCGCTCTTCTCAAATCTGAAAAAAAAGTGTAAAATCAAGAAGTTCTGAAATACAATTATCGTTTCAAAGGAGCGCTATGGCAAAAGAAAAAACAATTGAACGAAGAACTGCGGCGAAAAACAGCGTCGGCAGGGGGATCTTTGCTGCCATCTCGATTCTGCTTGAGTTTTCCTTTATTGTTCTGACAGCGACAGTCCTGAACAATTATGCGGAGTGGATCTCCCTCGTCACCAGGCTGCTGGCGCTGATTCTGGTGCTCTGGATCTACAGCCGGAACCAGACGGCGTCCATGAAGATGCTTTGGATCATCCTGATCCTGGTCTTCCCGATCATCGGAACGGTCATGTTCCTGATCATCGGTCTGGCAAAAACCCCCAAAAAAATGCAGGAACGCTTCAACCGTATTGACAGCCAGCTGTATCCCATGCTGGCGGAGGATCCGGAAGCGGCAGAGGCGGCCGGTCAGTATGATCTCCATCTGGCGTCGATCTCCTCTTATCTGAAGAAGAATTCTTCTTTTCCGCTCTATCATGACTCGGAGATCTGCTACTATCCGGAGGCCTCGCTTGGCCTGCAGGCGCAGATGGATGAGCTGCGCAAGGCGAAGCATTTCATCTTTATGGAATATCATGCGATCGAAAATGCGGAAAGCTGGTATGTTCTGCAGGATATCCTCGCAGCCAAGGCGAAGGCCGGCGTGGAAGTGCGGGTTTTTTATGATGATATGGGGAGCATTGGATTTCTGAACCAGAGTTTTATCCGGCAGATGGAAGAACTGGGGATTCAGTGCCGGGTTTTTAACCCGATTGTTCCGATCGTAAATATGTTTCTCAACAACCGGGATCACCGGAAAATCACCGTCATTGACGGCGTTGTCGGATTTACAGGCGGTTACAACCTGGCAAATGAATATTTCAATCTTACCCATCCCTACGGCCAGTGGAAAGACTCCGGCGTCAAAATCACCGGCCCGGCGGTGCGCAGCCTGACCGTTATGTTTCTGGAAATGTGGAATGCCATCCGGGAATGCGATGTGGATGATACGGAATTTGATAGATATCTGCCGCAGGTACCTCCTGTCCGGGCAGATCATCCCGGGTTTATCCAGCCCTACGCGGATATCCCTACGGACGGAGAGCTGGTCGGGGAAAATGTCTATATCTCTCTGATCAATCAGGCGGTGGACTATATCTATTTCACCACGCCATACCTGATCATTACAGACGAAATGATCCGCGCCATCAGTCTGGCCGCGAAGCGCGGCGTCGATGTGCGGATCATTACACCCGGGATTCCGGACAAGAAGATGGTCTACAACGTGACCCGTTCCTACTATTACAGTCTGGTACGGAACGGTGTCCGGATCTATGAATATACACCGGGCTTCCTGCATGCGAAGCAATGCGTATCCGACGACAAGGCTGCCGTCTGCGGCACCATCAATCTGGATTACCGCAGCCTTTACCATCACTTTGAAAATGCAGTCCTGTTCTATGACTGCCCGGCGGTCATGGATGTGAAGAAAGATTTTTATGCGCTGTTCCCGCAGTGCCGGGAAGTGACAAAGGAGTATGCGCTCCGGCGGTCCGCTCCCTGGCGTCTGGGAAATCTGGTTCTGCGTCTCTTCTCGCCGCTGCTGTGAGCCGGCCGGCGCAGTGCGTCAGGGGACGTATCTCCCGACTCACCGGCCCGGAACATGCCAGGACCCCCGCGCGGCGGACCGGGATCGGCTTCCCCGTACACGGATGGCCGGACCAGAACCTGCCCCCGGGAAATTCACTCAAAAGCCGGCGCAGATCTTGGAAGTTCAGACCCTCGTGGAACGGGCACCGCTTTATTCGCCCGGAAAGCCTGATGCTTTCCGGACTCAGCACCGCTCTGCGAGCGG
>CACXHD010000217.1 GCA_902767335.1 uncultured Lachnospiraceae bacterium | reverse complement strand
GAAATATTCCATGCCCTGAGCCGTCTTCAGACGCTGGCTTCGGGCAGGGAAAAAGGAAGGAAGGGAAATATTCCATGCCCTGAGCCGCCCTCAGACGGT
Source organism: uncultured Lachnospiraceae bacterium (assembly GCA_902767335.1). Classification (GTDB taxonomy): domain Bacteria; phylum Bacillota; class Clostridia; order Lachnospirales; family Lachnospiraceae; genus Merdiplasma. The sequence continues at coordinate 12,205 of CACXHD010000217.1, read as the reverse complement.
TGCTCCGGGCGGGGAAAAAGGAAGGAAGTAAAATATTCCATGCTCCGAGGCGCCTTCAGACGGTGGCATCGGGCGGGGAAAATGGAAGAAAAGGAAATATTCCATGCTCCGAGCCGCTTTCAGACGGTGGCACCGGGCGGGAAAAATGGAAGGAAGGGAAATATTCCATGTCCCGAAGCGCCTTCAGACGTTGGCAGCGGGCGGGGAAAATGGAAGGAAAGAGGATATTCCATGCCCCGAGGCGCCTTCAGACGCTGGCTCTGGGCAGGGAAAATGGAAAGACAGGAAGTCCCTCCTGCCTCCCCGTTGCGAGATACGTCCCCTGATTCCCCGGCCACATCTGGCAGGACTGACTCCCCAGCCACATCTTGCAGGACTGATTCCCCGGCCAGATCTGGCAGGACCGACTGATTCCCCCAGCCACATCTGGCAGGAGTTGACGGTTTGAATGACATGTGGTATAGTTTTCGATAGTTAGAAAAAACTAATTAACATTACTTCAAACTAATCCAATCAGCTGACGAACCTGTCAGACAACTCAAGTGGAAGGAGAAATGAAAATGAGGACAGGAATGAGAATGAAATGGTTTCTGCCTGCTGCCATGGCTCTTGGAATCATGATCGGGACAAGTGCGGCTGCAGCGGAGACGGAAGGTATGCCTACCGACGAAGTGACGGAGATTTCCACTGTGGAAGAACTGATGGCTGTGAATGACAATCTGTCCGGCAATTATGTTCTTACGGCGGATCTGGATCTGGGGAAGGAAGAGTGGACGCCGCTCGGAAGCTTTGTCCAGATGGGGCAGGAGGGCGAAGAAGCTGAAACGCCGGATGCGGCCTACGCATTTACCGGAACCTTTGACGGACAGGGTCATACGATCCAGGGCCTTTCCATCAATCAGCCGGAGAGCTGGTCGCTGGGCCTGTTCGGATGCATCGCAAATGCTCAGGTCGGGAATTTCACCCTGACCGATGCGCAGGTGGACGGCACCACAATGGTATCTGCAGTGGTCGGTTATTCCTTCTGCTCGGAGGTGTCGGACGTAATCCTTGACGGGGCCGTGATCACCGCCCATGAGACGGAGATGAGTGAAGAAGGCATGTACGGCGGCATCGTCGGTGCGGGCATGATGAGCACAATCCGCGGCTGCAGCGCAAATGCCGAAATCAATATTCCGGACAATACGGCCAATGCAGGAATCGTCGGAGGCGGCCTGGAAATGACTTCTGTGGTTGATTCTTCTGCAACCGGTACGATCAGCGCCGGCGATAACTGCTACGGGTTGGGCGGCGTTTCCGGATGCGGCTTCGGAGCGGAAGAATTTTCCGGCTGCAGCGCGGAGGATGTCGTGATCAACGCCGGAGATCACTGCTTCTGGATCGGCGGAATTACCGGATATTGCGGCGGTTTTGATGATGAAACTTTGGGACTGCCGATTACGGCTGTCAAGGACTGCTCGGCTGCAAACGTCAGCATCACAAGCGGCGCAGGGGCCGACGGGATCGGCAAATTCGTCGGCGCAGGCTTCTACCATGAAGGCCTCGTTGAGATGATGGGTTCGGAGGCATTTGCAAATCCGACAGAATATACGATTACAGACTGCACGTCCGAGAATGTGACCATCAGCGAAGCCGCCGGCGAAGCCGTGGCGGCAGCCGGGGAAGAAGCAACCGAAGCGGCGGAGGCAGCCGGGGAAGAAGCAACCGAAGCGGCGGAGGCAGCAGAGGAAGCCATCGAGGCAGCAGCCGAAATCGCCGGCGAAGCAGCAGAGGAAGCTGTCGAGGACGAGACGGATGCGTCTGCAGCAGAAGCGTCTGAGAACGGCATCTTCGCCGCGATCGCGGGAGAAAATGGGACAACGTATGAAAACTTCTTTGACGTGACGCTTTCCGACGAGAATTATGACCTCTGGTATGACTGCAGTGCGGCGGTGGTCGGGGAAGAAGCAGCCGAAAGCACGGTTGCATTTATGCAGGGATATATCAGCTCGGATCTGTATGGTGAGGATGCGATCGCCTATTATGAGGAAAACCCGGATGCGCCTTCTCTGTTTGACTGCTTCTATATCAACGGGCTGAAGCTGGTAACCTTCAACCCGGACCAGAGCGTCACCGTTGAACTGGAAGACGGAACAACTGAAACCCACAGTTACGATTTTCTGGGATCCTACCTGATCGGCGAGGGCGAAACGATGGTGTATATGGGACAGGAGATCGATGTGGCATTCCCCTGTGACGTCTATCAGAGCACCGATGAGGCCGGAGAATTCAATTATTTCTTCCTGCGGGACGACACCATGGAGGAGACCGGACATATTGAATTCCGCTATGGAAAAGACCTGGAAGAACTGCAGGGCTATTTTACAGGCCCGTATGCCTACTGGCTGACCGCCGGCTTTGACAAGAATGCCGATGCCGAGACCCTGAAGAAGACGGTTCAGCTTTTCTGCCTCGAGAATATGGATTATTCTTCCCATTCGGAAGGAGCACTTTCCCAGATTTCCGATCTTATGGGAACCTGGACCGCCGACCTGTCCGAATTTGGAGATGAATACAAAGATGTCCAGCTGTATTTTACCATCGATGAGAACGGCCATGGTGAGACGATGATGAATGATCAGCAGACGGCGGACTTCGAAGCCTATGCTTATGACAACGGAGAGGCCGGAGACGGGAAAGGAATTTATGTCGCCTACAGCTACATGGAAGGGACAGCAGAAGCAGCGGATTATACGCTGGAGACGAATGAAGACGGCGAGACGGTTCTGACCTTCTACGCGGATGACGGCGTGATCAGCTATGTAAAGACAGCCTGAGCCCGACAAATTACGGAGCTGGCGGCAGGTATGGGAACTGTTTTCCGGGTGAGCCGGGAGATGAATTAGGGGATGAGTCAGGGGACGTATCTCCTGACTCTCAGCCTGAGAGGAAAATGAGTCGGGAGATACATCCCCCGACTCATTTTCAATTCTGCTCGTTCATGATCTTACAGAATGCCTCTTCACTCAGACCTGCTCGTTTTGCTGCTTCTTCAACCGTCAGGATTTTATCATTTACAAGAGACTTCAAAATATCCAAAATACCTTCCTGATGTCCTTCCCGACGTCCTTCTTCTCTTTCTGCATTCACATAAAGGTTCAGTTGCTTCTCTTTATCTACGAATGTGAACATAATATCTGCCACCTCCTCTTTTTCAAGATAGTCTGAGAGCACATCATTTTCCCGGCAGATCCGGATTGTCTCGAGGACGGCCTCACGCGTTCGGCCATGTAGAAAGACTTGTTCGTCAAAAATCCGTGTGAATTTAACATACTGATTGATAATGTCACCTTTCTTCCCGTCACGGATCACTGTGGCTCTAATTTCTAAGCTGCTTTCGTTTGTTCCAAACACGTCACGGCCGAGAGATATTACCTCCGGACATTCTTTTCGGGTGCCTGTATAAATCACATATAACTCAGGGACTGGAAGTTCCACTTTCTTTGTCGTGTAGAGATTCAGACTGTTTTTCTCGATATATCGCTTGTATGTGTCCGCTAAATATAAAAAGAATCGAACGACGATATTGACACTCCAGGCAGACTGAGCTTCTACCAGAACCATCAGCCGATTACCGGCCATAAATCCCAGATCATTGTACAGATCTTTCAGCAGCAGACTTTCCAGCGTTACAATCGTCAAGTCATCTTCATCTGTCTCCGAATCCTCAGGGTGAAGCGCCTGATACAGTTTCAGCAAGTTTTCACGTTGCCCGAAAAGATCTACAAACACACTGTCCTTTGCGTTCCTGTTTACTTTATCATCCAATGGCTGCAGCACATTTTGAGCCATACGCATTTGATCCTTCTTATCCATAAACACTCTCCTTGTAACTTTATTAATACAATTTGTTGCAAAAAGAGCATAACATAAGAAAGGAACAAAGACAATACTCTTATTGTCTGTAAAGAATAATGGGATGGTTATTATATTTTTCCTGTCTGGATTCTAGCACGGAATCCGGCTGCTGACAATTCGTGTTGTCCTTTTCATCAGCGGTATCCTCATGATATAATACTTTCCATCAACTGACGTATTTGGGATTACATCAGGAGGCGAAGATGAAAAAGAACAGGTTTTTGGGATTCCTCATTTTGACTGCTGTCATACAGCTTCTGCTTTGCGGAAATGTGTTTGCGAAAACCGTTTCTAAGGTGATTGCTTTAAAACCAAAGGTTACCGTCTCGCAGAGGAAGGACAATAAGAAAAAAACGGCCAGCGGTACGAATGTTACCGAGTATTATTATATGGCAGATGCGCCGTCGGAAGGGTATTTTACGGTCACTGTTAAAAAAGGCACGTCGAAGAGCAATGCTCAGATAAAAATCTATACTGAACCCAGTTCTTGTATTGGAAAATATGAGGGCAAAAAAGGTGTGGTCCGTGTTCTTCCTGTCAGCAAGGGGGCTCTTTATTTTCGGGCAGCTTCGGGAAATTCGATAAAGTATACGTTTACGAAAGTTGTCCAAAAAGAGGAGAATTATTGCAAAGCAAAGGCCCTGCCTCTGAAAAGAGGGAAAAAAGTCTTTGTCTGTCAGACGCCGAAATATAATTTTATAAGGTGGTTCAAGATCAAGCTTCCGAAAAAACAGAAGATAACTTTATATTGCACAGGCAAATCCCATATGTCCATCGTTGACACCTCCTTGAATTCTGTCTATAGCAGCGAGGTATCCACTTCAGACAAAGAGTGGACGGTCGAGAGAACAGATAAGAAAATGCCGAAAGGGACGTACTATATTCGTGTATATAGTGCCCTGACTCTTTATTTTGACAGTTCTGGCTATTATGCAAGTACGCTGTACTGGAAATGATCCCGGATGAAAATGATTCTGGAAGGCTGCTTGTTTGACTTGAAGAAGCTTATGCATGGATGAGAAGCAGGGGGATGAGAAGATGAAAAAGAACAGGTTCCTGAGATTCTGTATTTTGACTGCTGCAATTTTGCTGCTGCTTTGCGGAAACGCATTTGCAAAAAACGTTTCTAAGGTGCTTCCTTTAAAACCCAATATTACCGTCAAACAGAGGAAAATTGCTACGAAAAAAACGGGCAACGGGTCTGATCGGATCACGTATTTTTATAAGGCAGTTGCGCCGTCGGAAGGCTATTTTACCGTTACCGTAAAAAAAGGCACATCGAAATATGATGCTAAATTAAACTTCTATGCCAAACCTGGCTCAAAATTACTGGCCAGCGATGACAACGCAAAAACGGTCGTCCGCCGCTTTCCTGTCAGTAAGGGAACGTTTTATTTTCGGGCACGTTCGGGAAACACGATACAATATAAGTTTACGAAGGTTATGCAGAGGGAAAACTACTGCGCAGCAAAAGCACTTCCTCTGAAGAGAGGGAAAAAAGCAGTGGCCTGCCAGACACCAGAGTATCACTTCGACAGATGGTATAAGATATACCTGCCGAAAAAGCAGGCGGTCAGAGTGTGGTACGATAATGATTTTTGCCATCTGTCTGTTTGTGACGAAAAAATCAAATTTCGCTTAGATAAGTATATAGACGGCTCAGACAATGAGTGGCCCTCTTTTAAAACGGAGATATTGCCGAAAGGAACTTACTATATTGCAGTGATGGGACCTAATCATCTGGATTACCATGAGGATGATGAAGGTTATTATGTCGACACATTTTACTGGAAATGACCATAGATAGATATAATCATGATTGATTTACACATACACTCAACCGTTTCCGACGGGACAGACACGCCGGAGGAGGTTCTGGAAAAGGTGAAAGCATCAGGGATCCGGCTGTTTGCTTTGACGGACCATGATGCGGTGAAAGGGAGCTTTCTGCTGGGCAGGCGGCTCGGAAACCTGCCGCCGTCCATGCCGATCCTGCTGAGCGGGGTGGAATTTTCCTGTAAGGATGAGAAGGGGAAATATCACATCCTCGGATACGGGTTTGACCCGGAGGCTGCATCCGTATCAGAACTTGTGGAGACGGGACACCGGTTCCGAATGAATAAAACGCAAAGGCGGCTGGAAGAACTGAAATCGCAGTTTGGGATTGACTTCTCCGAGGAGGACAAAAAGCGGCTGCTTGCACTGGACAATCCTGGCAAGCCGCATCTCGGAAACCTGATGGCCCGCTATGGATTTGCGCGGACGAAGGATGAAGCTATCCGTGCGTATATCAACCGGGTCCATGTTGCCAGTGAATACCTTCGCCCGGAAGCGGCCATCGAAGGCATCCTGCAGGGAGGCGGCGTCCCCGTTCTTGCGCATCCGCTCTTCGGAAGCGGATCCGAGCTGATCCGGGGAGCGGAGATGGAACAGCGACTCCTGCGCCTGATGGATTACGGGCTGCAGGGAATGGAGGCCTTCTATTCCGGTTTCTCGCCGGAGGAACGGCAGGAAGTCCTCGATCTTGCCGATCAATACGATTTGTATGTCACAGCGGGAAGCGATTATCATGGCACCAATAAGAAGGTTCGGTTGGGAGATACCGGGCTCGGTGATATCGGATTCGCCGATACCAGACTGAGCTGTACCGGACTGGGCGAAGTCGGGCAGGTCGAGAGAGGGGAATGGGAATATCCTCGCGGCCTGCTGCGGTTTCTGGAAAGAGTTCAGGTGCGTGAGAAATTGCTGGGGAGTGAGTCAGGGTGAGTCAGGGTGAGGCAGGGTGAGTCAGGGGACGTATCTCATTCCTGACAAAATTGTTCGTTTATGAAAAACAGGAAGTAGGAATGAGTCGCGAGATACGTCCCCTGACTCACCTGACAAAATTGTTCGTTTATGAAAAACAGGAAGCAGGAATGAGTCGCGAGATACGTCCCCTGACTCACCCTGACTCATTTGATTCGCGAAAATGAAATAAAGGATATTAAATTTCATGGATAAGAATTGGAAGAACAGCATTGACGATTTAAATGCGCGCAGGGAGAAGGTCCTGGAGGCGGGCGGGGCGGACCGCATCGCCCGCCAGCACCGCGCGGGCAAGCTGACGGCAAGAGAGCGTCTGGAGGCGCTGTTTGACGACGGGAGTTTTGTCGAGCTCAATGATATGCTAACATCGCGGGCGACGGACTTCGGGATGGATAAAAAGAAGCGTCCCGGCGACGGGGTTGTGACCGGGTATGGCATGATCCACGGACGGACGGCGTTTGCGGCCTCCCAGGATTTTACGGTCGGCGGCGGCTCCCTCGGAGAGGCCCAGGCCATGAAGATCTGCGCTGTCATGGATAAAGCCCTGGAGATGAAGGCGCCGTTTATTTCCATCAATGACAGCGGCGGCGCCCGGATTGAGGAAGGTATTGACGGCCTGTCCGGATATGCCGACATTTTCTATCGGAACACCATCGCCTCCGGCGTCATCCCCCAGATTTCCGTGATCCTTGGACCCTGTGCCGGCGGCGCCTGCTACTCGCCCGCCATCACGGACTTCATTTTCATGACCGAGAAGAACAGTCAGATGTACATCACCGGGCCGGCGGTCGTAAAATCCGTCACCGGCGAGGTGATTTCTTCCGCGGATCTGGGCGGCGCGTATGTTCACAGCGATATCTCCGGCGTCGCGCATTTCATCTACCCGGATGACCTGTCCTGCCTGAACGGCGTGCGGGAGCTGCTCGGATATCTGCCCCAGAACAATGCGCAAAACCCGATGCATGTGGAAGGCAGAGAGCGGGACGACTCCGTACGGCTGAGCGATGTAGTGCCGGTCGATTCCAGAAAGCCCTACGATGTCCGGAAGGTCATCGACACCTTCGCGGACGAGGGAAGCTTTTTTGAAGTGCAGGCCGGTTTCGCCCGCAACCTCGTGGTCGGCTTTGCCCGGCTCGAAGGCGAGACCATCGGCATCGTGGCGAACCAGAGTCAGTATATGGCCGGCGCGCTGGAGATCAACGCCTCCGACAAAGGCGCCCGCTTCATCCGCTTCTGCGACTGCTTCAACATCCCGATCCTGACGCTCGTGGATGTACCGGCTTTCCTGCCGGGGAGCCAGCAGGAGCATGGCGGCATCATCCGGCACGGCGCGAAGCTTCTGTTCGCCTACTCGGAAGCGACCGTTCCCAAGGTGGGCCTAATCATGCGAAAGGCGTACGGCGGCGCATATATTGCCATGAACAGCAAAGGCACCGGCGCGGACATTGTCTACGCCTGGCCGATCGCCGAGATCGCCGTGATGGGTGCGGCCGGCGCGGTTTCCATTATCGGGAAGAAGGCCATCGAAGCGGCGGAGGATCCATCCGCCAAGAAGGAAGAACTTCTCGACGCCTACAACCGCAAATTCATGAACCCGTACATCGCAGCCGAACACGGATATGTCGACGAGGTGATCCAGCCCGGAGAAACCCGCAGGAAAATTGCCGGAGCCTTCCGGATGCTGCGCACCAAACAGCGCAGCCTGCCCGCGAAAAAACATGGGAATATCCCGCTGTGAGTCATAGTGAGTCATAGGGACGTCTTTCGTGACTCATTTCTAGTGAAATTGTTTGCTTAGAGTCATAGGACGTCTCCCGCGACTTATTCTTGGTGGAATTGGATGCTTATGAGTCAGAGAGACGTATCTCGCGACTCATTCTTGGTAAAAAATGTTTGCTGAGAGTCAGGGGATCGCTCGTGATCCTTTCTGGCGAATGGTTTGCATATAAACAGGGGAACCTTCTATGGAAATCGAAAAAGTTCTGGCGATGGCGGTAGCCGCAGTCGCAGAGGAGAGCGGCGTGGATCCGAAACGAGTCGTGGTCCACTCGTTTCATGAAATACAGAAAAGCAGTCTGGAGCAGTATATCGAAGACAACCAGATTACATATCACAAGTATCAGCTTGGCGAGCAGAGGCAGAGTTGAAAGAAACTGGAGGACGCGGGAAATGAGCAAGTATCGGATAACGCTGGAAGGCAAGACATATGAGATGGAAGTGGAACTGATCCCGGAGGAGACCTCTGCCCGGCCGGCAGCCGGAACGGGAAGCGGAGGAGCCGGCAGCAACGGCGGGAATTTGAGATTTAAGGGATATCAGGGAAATAAGGGGCATCCGGGAGCGCCGACAGACCCGACGATCCGCGTCATGGATCCTTCCGCACAGAGGACAACCACCAGCACGGCCGGCATCGTGACTGCGCCGATGCCCGGGACGGTCGTCCGTCTTGAGAAGGCGGAGGGTGACCCGGTCGCCAACGGAGAACTGGTCCTTGTCCTGGAAGCCATGAAAATGGAAAATGAGATTGTGTCCCCGTCGGACGGGAAGATCAAGTCCATAAACTGCGCCCCCGGAGATACTGTCGCCGGCGGCGATGTGTTGTTCACGGTTGAGTGACGAGAAACAGGAGGAGACAGGGGACGGTTCTGTGTCTCCTTTGGTTTCCAAAGGAGACACAGAACCGTCCCCTGTCTCCTCCCTAGAGGAAGGCATATGAAAGAATTATTTGATGCTCTGACAGACGATGCGGAGAGGACCCCGCTGAGAATCACGGATACAATCCTTCGCGACGCGCACCAGTCGCAGGCCGCTACAAGGATGCGGCTTGAGGACATGCTGCCGGCGTGTGAGCTGCTGGACGGCATGGGATACTGGTCGGTGGAGTGCTGGGGCGGCGCGACCTTCGACGCCTGTATGCGGTTCCTGAATGAGGATCCCTGGGAGCGGCTGCGGGCACTGCGGGCGGCCATGCCCCACACGCGGCTCCAGATGCTCCTGCGGGGGCAGAACCTGCTGGGCTACCGCCATTACGCGGACGATGTAGTCGACGCCTTCTGTCGGAAATCCATTGAGAACGGGATAGACGTCGTCCGGATCTTCGACGCCCTGAACGATGTGCGCAACATGGAAGCTGCCATGAAAAGCGTCAAGGCCTATGGCGGTACGGTCGAAGCGGCGCTGAGCTATACAACCAGTCCGGTCCACAGCGAGGAATACTTCGTCCGGCTGGCATCCACGCTGGAACAGATGGGTGCCGATGTGATCTGTATCAAGGACATGGCCAATCTGCTCCTGCCCGCAGACGCCTTCCGCCTGGTGAAAAAGCTGAAAGCAACCGTTTCCGTTCCGATCCATCTGCATACCCACAACACCACCGGCACCGGCGCCATGGTCTATCTGGCAGCAGCCCAGGCCGGCGTGGATATCGTGGACTGCGCCCTGTCGCCGTTCGCCAACGGGACCTCCCAGCCCGCCACGGAATCCATCGTGGCCGCCATGCAGGGGACGGCCCGCGACACCGGCCTGGACCTGAAGAAACTCAGCGAGGCAGCGGCACATTTCAAAGCAGTGGCTGCGCGGATGGAGGAAGAAAGACTTGTGTCCTCCAAAGTGCTCCGCACGGAGCCGAAGACCCTGCTGTACCAGGTGCCCGGCGGCATGCTCTCCAACCTGATCAGCCAGCTGAAAGCAGCGAACGCGGAAGACCGTCTCGAGGAAGTTCTGCAGGAAGTGCCCCGCGTCCGCGCAGATTTCGGCTATCCGCCGCTGGTTACCCCGACCAGCCAGATCGTCGGCACCCAGGCAGTACTCAACGTCCTCATGGGCCGATACCAGTCCTTCACGAAAGAATCGAAAGGCCTGCTGCGGGGCGAATACGGCGCACTTCCGGGAGAGGTGAATGAGGAGATCCGCAGGAAGGCACTTGGCGGGATTGCGGCCGCGCCCGCCGAAACATCCGGCCGGGGAGCGACAGCGTCCGCTTCAGCCGATAAATCCGGCCGAAGAGCGGCAGCGGCCGTGCCCGCCGAAACATCTGGCCGGGGAGCGACGGCAGCCGCGCCTGCCGAAACATCTGGCCGGGGAGCGACGGCAGCAGCGCCCGCCGAAACATCCGGCCGAGTAGCGACGGCGGCCGCGCCAGCCGCCACATCCGGCCAGGGAGCGACAGCAACCGCGCTAGCCGCCACATCCGGCCGGGGAGCGACAGCAGTGGCGCCAACCGAAACATCCGGCCCGGAAGCGACGGCAGCCGCGCCAGCCGACACATCCGGCTCGGGAGCGCCTGCACCGGCGGCTGCGGCCAGTGCATCCGGAGCGGCCCCCTCTTCTCTGATCACTTGCCGCCCGGCGGATCTTCTGGAGCCAGAGCTTTCCAAAATCCGGGAGCAGTATCAGGATCTGGCAAAGACGGAAGAAGACATCCTCAGCTGCGCCATGTTCCCTCAGGTCGCCCCGGACTTCATCCGCAGAAGAGACGACCTGATTGTTCATGAGATCGAGGTGAAGTGGGAGCATTAAATGGTATTCACAGGTTTTTTATTTAGGAGGAGCAGTATTGATGGAGGAAGAACTTGCAAGAATAAAGGTTGATGGAAAGTATTCTTTCTTCACTTTCCGAGATATATGTATTAAATTTCGAACATCAACCAAACTGAAGAAATACATACGAGTAAAAAAATGGGACAACGGTTACCTTGTTGTAGATGCTGATTATTCAACACTTGGTGTAACAGAGGAATACGTCGACATAAAATCCATCCTTGATGATTTGTATATTGACGCTAATAAATTTCTTAAACCAATTAAGGGGGTGAAGATTGAACATGTATGACCCAAAAATGATTGCTGATGAAGCTGATGTAATAATTGATGGATATGCATTTATAAGAAAGGATGAAGAAAGAATAACGGTTGTAAATCTTAATCGCGAAGGGCATGCGGCTCTTGTATTTCCATCTGGTGAAGTAGTGGAAAGCAGTATGGATGAGATAGAACTTTCGATTGCGATGGATTATTTGAACCGGGCAAAACCATACATGGAGGACAGCCATGCCTAAGTATTATGAATTCAAGGTTTGCGGCTACTACTTGTACTTTACTTCAAAGTGCATTGTTGAAGCAATGCACGTACATGCAAGTGATGAGCAGCTTACAGAAGCAGGTTCAGGCAAGTTTTTTGTTAAAGAGAACGGAGATTCAGTTGTCCAGAATAAAGGGAAAATCAATGACAGGTGTATTCGAAGAATACAAAAATTCATAAAAGAGAACTACAAAGAAATGTATAGAAAGTGGGCCGCCATTAGTGACACTGGGTATTATACCGGCGAATAAGATGGTTTATGAAAGTTGCAGGGTGAGGACATAAAAATGGGGAAGAATGATCACCGATCAGGATTCTTCAAAGCCGGAGGAAAGTCCTTCCTATTATGTCAAGCCCAAAATTCAAGTTTTATGCGGGTTTGACTGACCGCTATACCTCTTGATAACAGAGCCAGATGGGTAT
>CACXHD010000216.1 GCA_902767335.1 uncultured Lachnospiraceae bacterium | reverse complement strand
CTGGACAACAAGAGAAAAAGCATCCGAGAACAGAGAAAGAACAACGAGAGAGAACAGAAGATTTATGGAAGAAAAATGGGTAGTTTCAGCCAAACGTGCGGATTTTAACGGGATCGCCGACCGTTTCAGCATAGATCCGGTGACAGCCAGGCTGATGCGGAACCGGGATCTGATCACGGACGATCAGATGGAAGCCTATCTGCATCCGTCCATCGCCGACCTGCATGACCCGCATCAGATGACAGGAGGGCCGGAGGCTGCAAAGATTCTGGCGGAAAAGATTCAAACCGGAAAGAAGATCCGGATTATCGGCGACTATGATATCGACGGAGTCAACGCGACCTATATTCTGTACCGGTGTCTGCAGTATGCCGGAGCGCAGGTGGATTATGAGATTCCCGACCGGATGAAGGACGGGTTCGGGCTGAACCGGAAACTGATCGAGCTGGCGTTTGACGAAGGCGCGGATACGATTCTCACCTGTGACAACGGGATCGCAGCGGTGGAGGAAATTGCTTTCGCAAAGGAGCTCGGAATGACGGTGATTGTAACCGACCATCATGAGCCGCGGTATGAAGAGACGGAACAGGGCAAGCGATACATGTATCCGCCCGCAGATGTCATCGTAGATCCGGCAATGCCGGAGAATCACTATCCGTACCGGCATATCTGCGGTGCGGTTGTGGCCTGGAAGGTCATGTATCTGCTGCTGGAAGCGTGCAGCCCCTCCTCTTCGATCCGCCCGGATGCAGAGCAGTTCTGGCAGAGCTTCCTGCCGTTTGCCGCTTTTGCGACGGTCGGCGATGTCATGGACCTGAGAAATGAAAACCGCAGCATCGTAAGCCTCGGCCTGCGGGCGATGGAAGAGACCGACAATGAAGGGATGATTGCCCTGATGGAAGAGTGCGGACTGCGGAACGGTTCTCTGAGCGCATATCATTTCGGGTTTATCCTCGGCCCCTGCATTAATGCCGGCGGAAGGCTGGATACCGCGAAGCGGTCTCTGAAACTTCTCCTTGCGGAGGATCCCCAGGAAGCCCAGACACTGGCGAGGGAACTTCATCGTCTCAACGAACAGCGCAAGGACCTGACGGAAAAGGGCATTGAGCAGGCCTGTGAAATGATCGACTGCGGGGAGCTGCACAGCGATCTTGTATATGTCATTTATCTGCCCGGCTGTCATGAAAGCATTGCCGGAATCATCGCCGGCAAAGTGCGGGAACGATACTACCGGCCGGTCATTATTCTCACCGATGCTCAGGAAAGCGGGTTCCTGAAGGGATCCGGACGTTCCATCGAAACATTTCCGATGTATGATGCGCTTGTGAAATGCGATGACCTGCTGGAAAAATACGGCGGCCATCCCATGGCGGCGGGCGTGACGCTGCGAAAGGAGAATCTGGAGAACTTCCGGCGGAGAATCAACGACACCTGCAGCCTGACCGCAGAGGATCTCACACGGAAAGTAGTGATCGATATGGTCATGCCTCTGGGCTATATCCGGGAAGATCTGGTGGACGAGCTGTCCATGCTGGAGCCGTTCGGAAAGGGAAATGAGAAACCCGTGTTCGCGGAACGCAGGCTGCGCATGAAAAGCTGCGATGTAATCGGGAAAAACAGGAATGTTCTGCGTTTCACGGTGCAGACCGAGGACGGCACCCGGATGAAAGCACTGTACTTCGGCGGCGCGGACGAGATGCTTCGGTATCTGAAGATGCGCTTTGGCGAGAGTGAAGTGGATAAAATGCGGATGGGAAGGCCGAACCGGATCGTACTGTCGGTGCTGTACTATCCGAGCGTCAATGAATGGAGAGGCAATACAGAGCTGCAGATTGTGATCCAGGGGTATCGTTGACAGGCACGGGAGAATAGAATTAAAAGCAGCGTCCCTCCGCCCCACTGCTCCGACACATAAACTGACAGTTGCTGAAATTGACAGACGGTATTATGATGGTAACAGGGCCACAAGCCTGTATGTGGGAATACATTCGTTTGCCTGTAAAGGAGAGAAAGGAAAGGGATTCAGGATGCGAAAAACAAAGATCATCTGTACCATCGGCCCATCGAGTGAGCATGAGGATGTCCTGCGGAAAATGTGCAAAGCAGGAATGAATGTCGCCAGACTGAACTTTTCACATGGAACGCACGAAGAACATCAGAAGAAAATCGATCTGATCCGGAAGGTCCGCGAGGAGCTGGATTATCCGCTTCCGATCATGCTGGATACGAAAGGACCGGAATACCGGATCGGAACCTTCGCGGACGGCAAGGCGATGCTGCAGGACGGGCAGACGTTTGTTTTTACAACGGAGGAAGTGACCGGAGACGATACAAAGGTTTCCGTGAGCTATAAGAATCTGATGAAAGAGCTCCAGGTCGGGGACCGGATCCTTGTGAACAACGGTCTGCTGATCTTCGAGGTGGAGTCTCTGAATGACACGGAAGCAGCCTGTAAGGTTCTTACCGGCGGTGTGATTTCCAACCGGAAGAGCATGAATTTCCCGAATCATGTATTTTCCGGTGATTTCCTGAGCGAACAGGACAAGGCGGATCTGCTGTTCGGTATTGAGAATGATGTGGATTTTGTCGCTGCTTCGTTTGTCTCGAACAAGCAGAACATGATCGAGATGAGGGATTTCCTGAATGCACACGGCGGCAAAGAGATCGATATCATCGCGAAAATCGAAAACCGGGCCGGCGTAGAGAATATTGATGAAATCTGCGAAATCGCGGATGGCATCATGGTTGCCCGAGGGGATCTGGGCGTTGAGATCCCGTTTGTGGAGGTGCCTTCGATCCAGAAGTACCTGATCAGCAAATGCCGCCTCCTCGGAAAACGTGTCATTACGGCGACGGAGATGCTGGAATCCATGATTCAGAATCCGCGGCCGACCCGCGCGGAGATTTCCGACGTTGCCAATGCGGTATACGATGGTTCTTCGGCGGTAATGCTGTCCGGTGAATCGGCTGCCGGCAAATACCCGGTCGAAGCCGTGAGAAACATGGCGGAAATTGCCGAGTACACAGAGAAAAACATTGACTATGTACGGCAGTTCTTTACGACGGAATATGCGATTTCGAGCAATCTGGATGCGGTATCCCACGCAACCTGCGCCATGGCGATTGACACGAAAGCCAAGGGCATTGTCATCAGCTCCATGTCCGGTGTGACGGTCCGCATGGTGAGCCGCTTCCGCTGTCCCATCGATATTATCGGCACGACGACTTCCGTGAAGGCCTGGAGAAAACTGAACCTGAGCTGGGGCGTCATCCCGCTTCTCAATGAAGAGTTCGATTCGGTGGAGGTCATGTTCTATCATGCCGCAAAGATTGCGAAGGAGGTCCTTGACCTCAAAAAGGGCGACAATATTGTTCTGACCGGCGGAAAGACCAGCGGAAAACCGGGGAATACAAACACCATCCGCCTGGAAACCATCAAATAGGAGAATCCGGCAGAAAGACCGCAGGAAGTCGCAGGAAGTTCCGGCAGGAAAACAGAGCAGTTCTTGACAAGAAAATATGCTTGTCATAGAATATTTGGCGGGTGCGTGCGCAAAACGGATGAAGAACGTTCGTTTTTACGCGTACCCGCTGTTTCGTAAAAATGTCAGGGCCGGCAGATACAGTGCGCATTCAGGGCGGACTGGCCCCGGTCTCGTCATAAACTACAAAAGTGGAGGAAATCAAGATGGCTTATTCCTATAACCACCGCGCCATTGAAGAGAAATGGAGAAAAGAGTGGGAGGAGCATCCGGTCAATGTCGATGACGGGAAGAAAGAGAAGTATTATTGCCTGGATATGTTTCCGTATCCGTCGGGACACGGTCTTCATGTCGGACACTGGAGAGGCTATGTTATCTCCGATGTGTGGAGCCGTTATAAGATGATGCAGGGATACTACCTGATTCATCCGATGGGATGGGATGCGTTCGGCCTTCCGGCGGAGAATTATGCCATCAAGACGGGGCAGCATCCGTCGATCTCCACAGCGGAGAACGTCCGGAACATAAAGAAGCAGATCAATCAGATCGCGGCGATTTATGACTGGGACCGTGAGGTCAATACGACCGATCCGGACTTTTATAAATGGACGCAGTGGATCTTTGTCAAGATGTTTGAGAACGGGCTGGCGTATGAGAAGGAGTTCCCGATCAACTGGTGCCCGTCCTGCAAGACCGGTCTGGCGAATGAAGAAGTTGTCAACGGCCGGTGTGAACGCTGCGGCAGTGAAGTGACCAAGAAGAATCTGCGCCAGTGGATGCTGAAGATCACGAATTACGCGGAGCGTCTGCTGAACGATCTGGACAAGCTCGACTGGCCGGAGAAGGTCAAGAAGATGCAGACCGACTGGATCGGAAAATCCTACGGCGCCGAGGTGGAGTTCCCCATCGACGGCAGAGATGAAAAGATCACGGTTTACACGACCCGCCCGGATACGCTTCACGGGGCTACCTTCATGGTGCTTGCGCCGGAGCATGAGCTGGCTGCATCCCTGGCGACGGAGGAGACGAGGGAAGCGGTAGAGAAATACATCTATGAAGCTTCAATGAAATCCAATGTCGACCGTATGCAGGACAAGGAGAAGACCGGCGTCTTCACCGGATCCTGGGCGATCAACCCGCTCAATAAAAAGAAAATCCCGATCTGGCTCTCGGATTATGTACTTGCCGACTATGGCACCGGCGCGATCATGTGCGTACCGGCCCATGATGACCGTGACTTTGCCTTCGCAACGAAATTCGGAATTCCGATCGTGCAGGTCATTGCAAAGGACGGAAAAGAAATCGAAAACATGACGGAGGCTTATACGGAAGCGTCCGGAACCATGATCAATTCGGGCGAATGGAACGGCATGGAATCCGCGGTGCTGAAAACGGAAGCCCCGATGATGATCGAGAAGATGGGGATTGGCAGAAAGACCGTCAATTATAAGCTGCGCGACTGGGTTTTCTCCCGCCAGCGCTACTGGGGCGAGCCGATTCCGATTATCCACTGCCCGAACTGCGGCAACGTCGCAGTGCCGGTGGAAGAGCTGCCGCTGCGGCTTCCGGATGTAGAATCCTACGAGCCGACCGGCACCGGGGAATCCCCCCTCGCAGCCATTGAATCCTGGGTGAACTGCACCTGCCCGAAATGCGGCGCTCCTTCGAAGCGTGAGACGAATACGATGCCGCAGTGGGCCGGTTCCTCCTGGTACTTCCTGCGCTATGTGGATCCCCACAACAAAGAGGAACTGGTTTCGAAGGAGAAGGCACACAAGTACCTCCCGGTGGATATGTACATCGGTGGCGTGGAACATGCGGTCCTGCATCTGCTTTACTCCAGATTCTATACCAAATTCCTGTATGATATCGGCGTTGTGGATTTTGAGGAACCGTTCACGAAGCTCTTCAACCAGGGCATGATCTGCGGCCGCGACCGTGTGACAGGTAAGCCGACGAAGATGAGCAAATCCCTGGGCAACATTGTCTCGCCGGATGATATTGTGGAAAACTACGGATGCGATTCCCTGCGCCTGTATGAACTGTTT
>CACXHD010000215.1 GCA_902767335.1 uncultured Lachnospiraceae bacterium | reverse complement strand
TTTGCCAAGGAAATATGCGGCTTTAGCCGCGCAAATCCGGCGCAGCAAACGAGCAAAGTAAAGATTACTTTGTCGTTTGCTATAATTGTCTTGAGCGTCATCCGTGCTCAAAGTTAAGATTGCAGCAATTACAGGATCACATCCTGCAGCGCCCGCTTCGGCACATAATGCACATCCTTTTCGTCCCGGTAGTATTCGGTTCTGCCGTCATCGCCAACTTCTGTCAGGACAATCTCCTCGTCCGGCTTTCCGATGGCCACGACCAGCATCGGCTCCAGATTCGCGCGCAGATGCAGTACGTCGATCAATTGCTCCCGGTTATAGTTTCCGATCATGCATCCGCCCAGACCCATCGATACCGCAGCGAGCAGGATCGTCTGTGCAGCGATCCCGACATCACGGACAAACCGCTGTTTATTGTCATGGATCTCCAGATCCTGACAGATCACGATAAATGCCGTCGGTTCCTTTCCGGGATGCGGCAGCGTGATCTCAGGAAGATTTCTGGCCCATCTCGTCACCGCCTGCACCTTCGCCGCTTCCTCCTCGTCCCAGACCAGGACATATTTCAGCGGCTGGATATTGACGGAAGAAGCAGCCAGCCTCGCGCAGTCTGCCATTTCCCTCAGTTCTTCTTCGGTCACCTTTCTTGTGTGGTCAAATCCCCGATAACTGCGATTCTTTTTTACAAGTTCCTTGAAGTTCATCGTATTTCCATCCTTCCTGCGGTTCCGCCTGCCCGGGGGCCTGCGAAAAGTTTATGAAACCGGGAAATGTCCGGCTCTCCCGGATGATCCGGATCCTGCTCAGCGTCCCCTTGAATCTTCAGCTCAGCACTTCCACCGTTACTCCTTCAGATCGCTCCGCCGGACAGCCGCCGGTCCGATGGGAACCATGTTTTCGTCACACTGGAAAACCTCGACCAGAATCGATTTGATTTTCTTCTTCGACGCATGGTCTTTATCCAGAAAGATCATACCGGAATCGATATATTCCGTGTCATAGATTTTCCCGTCCACGGCGATGCAGCTGCTCTCGTTGAAACCGGCACCCAGTACATAGAGCCGATCTCCGCGTTTTTGCACCCGGTCGACAATGACCGGCGTCAGGCCAAAGCGCAGGTCGGTCGGGATATAAGGCACAGGAGATTCCTCCTCGTCCTGGGCAGCCTCCCGGTCTTCTTCAACCTCCGCTTCTTCTGGAGCCTCTGCTTCTTCCGCGCCCGCTTCTTCCACAGCCCGGGTATCCTCCCGGCCCGCTGCAGACTTCGCAGCCTCTGTCGCTTCCGTCTCCCGGACATCCGCCGGGCTCTCTGTCTCCCCGCTACTCTCTATGCCTGCTTCATCACCGGCTCCAACTGCATCCCCGGGGTTTTCCGCATCTGCTTTGTTCCCGGTTTCGTCCGCAGCCGGTTCCTCTCCGGTAGTTTCCGCATCCTCTGCAGTTCCCGCATAGCTGCCCGGAAGCAGATCCTGACAGTAGTCAAAAATCCATCCTTCCCCGTAGAGCATGTCGTATTCCAGCAGGTTCAGGTACTCGTCAAAATGCCGCGAGAACTCAAACACCCGGTGAAATGCGGGAAGGATTCCGCCGTCCAGACCGGCGGCGCGCAGCACGGTCGTACTCATTGCCTCTGCCGTCAGCCGCTTTTTCGGCAGTCCCGTATCAAAATTGCTCCAGATTACGTATTCGGTCTCATACAGATCCGGAAGCGCCACTTCCTCTTCCTCATATCCAAAAGATGGGAGATGATCGCCAAACAGCACCAGAATCACCGGCTCGTCCTGCTGTTCCAGACGTTCCACCAGATCCCGGACCATGTTGTCCACAGCGCGGATCTGCGTGTCATAATAAACCGCCGGATTGACATTCACGCCTGCCGGCCCCCGTACTTTGATCACCGGGTCTTCCAGAACTTCCTCCTCCGGATACCGGCCATGGCTCTGCACCGTGATCGTATAGACAAAGTCTCTCCCCTCCGACTGCTCCATCGCCTGCAGCATCAGATCCGGCAGCTGCTCATCCGTCGCCCAGTTCGTCGGCGTATATTCCAGATCATACATATATTCCGAAGGAACAAAGCAGTCAAAACCCAGTTTCGAAAAGACTTCATGACGATTGTAAAACGTCCCCGTATTGTTATGGATGACCGTCGATGTATACCCCTGGGAGGACAGGATATACGCCAGGGATTCCGCCGGAACCTCCCGGAGAATCGTATTGTACGGATACTCTCCGGGCCCGAAATAGGAAGTACTCATCCCGGTCAGAATCTCAAATTCCGTGTTGACCGTGCCGGCACCCACCACCGGAACCCGCAGCAGCCCGGACGGATAGTCTTCCTTTAAAGACCGGAAAAACGGGATCGGATCCTCACTGCACTGATAGGACGGCAGATAATACGGATCGAAAAACGATTCCAGCTGGATCATCAGTATGTTCGGCTCAAACCCTTTCTTCGCCGCTTCCGATTCATTGACCGCGCTCTCCTTTTCCAGTCCTTTGTGGAGATCGTCCGCGATTTTCTTCATTCTTGCCTGATTGTAGACATCCGGTTCGCTGATCCCGCTCTTCACCAGACTGTTGCAGAAACAGTAGGCAAATCCGTAATCTTTGTAGGCCTCCGCCAGATTTTCAAAATTGTCAGAGAGCGCATTGGTCGCTGCGACTGTCTTCAGCATTATGACCAGAAGCAGAACCGTCCCGCCAATCCGGACCACAATGGATTTGACTCCGATTCGTTCCGTCTCTTTTGGCATTTTCAGAAACAGAACCACAATCAGGACAAGGACCGCGGCAATGCCGGCCGCAAGCAGCACAATCAGGCCCGGCGTCATATAATTTTTCAAAATCTTGGTCAGTGCCGAGATCAGTTTAAAATCCTCCGCGGAAAACGGCGTCATGCGGTAATGAAGGACCACGCAGTTGACCGTCCCGAGAATCACCCAGACAATCGCAATAAGAGCACGGAAAAAGGGCCGGCGTTTCCCGGCCAGATAAGACAGACTCAGTGTCGTGGAAATGATGCAGATATTGCATAGAAATATCAGCGGGGATCCTGCCGCAAAACGCAGGACCTCTGCAAAGGAAGCCCGCCCCAGACGTTCGAGCACAACCGTAAGGATCAGGCTGTTTAAAAACAACTTCGCCATTTTTTCTGCCTTTGGCTCCTCCTTTGAACGGGACTATAGCACATTCGCGCTCAAACCTCAAGCAGGATTTCCGGGCGTCCCCTGTCTCCTCCGAACGCTGTGATATAGAAGCGGCGGCATACCATACAGGAGAACCGGCCCCGATGTGCTCGCTGTGAGCACTCCGGGGCCGGCTCTCTCCTGATTGGGGTTTGTTATGGAAATCACCCTGCGCCTTGCGCTCCGGCGCCGGGGATCTTCATCAATGTGCGGCAGGGGAGACAGGGGACGGTTCTGTGTCTCCTTTGAGGGCTAAAAGGAGACACAGAACCGTCCCCTGTCTCCCGCTGTCTCCTTCTCAGCCTTTTACGGCACCTGTCGTCAGGCCGTCGACGATCTGATTGCTGAACAGCGAATACACGATGATCGTCGGAATGATGGCAATCATGATTGCCGGGAACATTTTATCGTAGTTTGTCTGATACGGCGTAACAAACTTCGTCAGCGCTACCGGCAGCGTCTTCTTTGTATCGTCGGAGATGAAGACCAGTGCAAGCAGCAGCTCATTCCAGTTTCCGATGAAGGTCATCAGGCCGGTCACGAACAGTCCCGTGCGGGACAGCGGAAGCGCAACCGAGAAGAAAATGCGGTAAATCGAGCAGCCGTCAATGCAGGCCGACTCCAGCAGTTCATTCGGAATGCTTCGGAAGAAACCGGTCATGATGAACACGGAGGTTGGCAGCGAAAATGTCAGATACGGAAGAATCAAACCCCAAAGACTGTTGTTCAGGCCAAGGTTGGCGAAGCGCACGAACAACGGAATCAATACACAGTGAACCGGGATCATCATGCCGATGAGGATGTACACCATGACGGCGCCGGACAGCTTCCAGCGCATCCGTCCGATCGCAAACGCAGCCATGGAGCCGATCAGCATGGTAAGAATCAGGGTAATCACGCAGACAAACAGCGAGTTGAGCATGGCAATTCCCAGTTTTCCCGCTTTCCACGCGACTGCGTAGTTCCCCCACTGCAGAACCTGCGGCAGCGCAAACGGATTTTTATAAATCTCCGGCCGGGTCTTCAGTGAAGTCATGGCAATCCAGGCAACCGGTGCCAGGTAGATTACCATCATGAAGATAAAGAAGACATAGATCAATACGGTTGAGACTTTTACTTTCTTTTTGTTTGTTTTCATCTGATCTCACCGCCTTCCTACATCTCGTAGCTTTCTGTTTTAAAGATCCTGTTGATGATCGCTGTGACCAGCAGGCACAGGATCACCAGAACCACACCGATGGCACTGGCTTTGCCGTAATGGTTTCCGCCTTTGCTGCTGAAACCGGTACGGTACAGGTAGGTCGCCAGCACGTCCATCTTCAGGTTCTCGGTCTTGTCTCCGAGCATGGCATAAATCAGATCAAAGAATTTCAGTGAACCGATCGCATTCAGGCTCATCGCCGTGCCGACCATCGGCTTGATCAGCGGCAGGGTAATGTACCAGAAGGATTTCACTTTTGTGGCGCCGTCGATATAGGACGCCTCGTACAGCGATTTGCTGATGCCGGAAATCTGCGCCATGTAAAGCATCATGGACTGTCCGACATACTGCCACAGTGCGACAAACGCGATCACCCACATGGGCAGGGTAATAAATCCGGAGGTCTCATACAGCCAGCCCGGTCCCTTGATCCCGACGATCGCCAGCAGGTTGTTGATACCAACCTTCGCGTGGAACAGGAATGCCCACAGAAGGCCGAGCGCCGCGGAGGAAAGTACGCAGGGAAGATAAATGACGTTTTTAAACAGGTTTCTTCCCTTTTTGATGTTCGTCAGAAGCGCTGCAAGCAGAAGACCCATGATCAGCTGTGAAATACAGGAGAACAGCAGGAAGAACAGAGAATTCTTCAGCGCCCGGTGCATCGTCTTGTCATGCAGCAGATTAACAAAATTCTTGAACCCGACAAACGTATAGCTGCGGGTCACTTTACTGTAGTCGCAGAGCGCGTAATAGAAGGATGTGCCAATCGGAATGAACAGAACCACCGTGAACAAAATCAGCGCAGGTGCGACAAAGATAAATATCGCTTTTTTATTTCTGAGTAATCTATCCATAACAAACTCCTTTGTCGACTTTCGTAATCACAGGCTTTTCCAGGGAAACACGGATCATGTCTGTGCCTTCCTGCGGAAACCCGGATGCAATCCGCGCGTTCCTAAGGAAACTCGGATGTAATCGGCATTTCCTAAAAATGGCGGGGCTGCGCCAAGACAGCCCCGCCCGGTATCAGACAAAGATCTTATTCGGTTTCAAGTTCTGCAGCGCCATTCTCTGCAAACCAGTCCTGATACCAGTCATCCATTGCCTGGAACGCTTCTTCCGGAGTCAGTTCCTGCTGGAAGATTGCTACCATCTGGTTATCGAAGAAGGAACCTGCATCCGAGGATACCAGAGACTCATTGTAGAAGCCGAAGGTTCCGGTAGCATTGCTGAAGATATCCATAACGTCTGCCAGCTGAGCCGGAGCAACGTCTGCATCATATTCCACATTGGTGACCGGGATCTTGCCGCCGACTTCTGCGGTATATCTCTGCGCTTCGTCATCCGTGAAGTACTTCATCAG
>CACXHD010000214.1 GCA_902767335.1 uncultured Lachnospiraceae bacterium | reverse complement strand
GGTCTGTCCCTGGGGATAAGCCTGTCCGGTCTGTCCCTGGGGATAAGCCTGTCCGGTCTGTCCCTGGGGATAAGCCTGTCCGGTCTGGCCCTGGGGATAAGCCTGCCCGCTCTGCCCCTGGGGATAAGCCTGTCCGCTCTGGCCCTGGAACATCCCCTGCGGATAGGGCGGCTGTGCGCCTGCCGTATTCGGCTGTTCATATTCCGCCGTGCGTTTTCCTCTGCTGGAGGTCTGCGGGGCAACATCAATCGGCGCCTTCTCGTAATACGCAGGCTGCCTGGACTGATACATGGGATCACTGCCCGCGGCCGGCTGCTGCGCCGGACCCGCCGTCGCCTTCTTCGCCGAACTGCCTTTGGCCTTTTTTCCGGACTTTTTGGAAGAAGTATATCCCAGACTGCGGTATTCTTTCACCTCACGCTTCAGGTCTCTGCCCCGCAGCGCAAGATTGACAACCAGGAACAGCAGTACGACGCACGCGGCAATCATTCCGTAAATAATCTTTGTATAAAGATTTGTCGTATTCCGGTAGGTCGTAATCTCTTCCTGGAGATCCTTGATCGTGCGTTCCGCCTGATCAACCGTGTCCTTCGGAACCTTTACATAGGCAGTATCTTCCGTCTCCGGCTCCGTCTCCTTCGGTTTTTCCGTTGCCCGTTCCGTCTGTTTTTCTGTAGGCGGTTCTGTCTCCACAACCGCGGGCGCCTCTTCTGAAGTGACATGCAGTGTGTAGGTAAACGGCTGTCCGCTCTCGGAGGTCACGGTGATATAGACGGTTGCTGTCCCGTCCTCCGCGATCTCGTTCCCGCTGATTTCCGAAATCTGGGCCGTACCGCTGGACGGAACCGGATCCAGTTCCAGCCGCTGTGTACCGGCCGGAACCGTCACATCGTATTCCCACACATCATAGGAGAAGTCCGGGTCGACTTCCGCCCCGTCTGTCGTGATCCCCAGGTCATACAGAGAATTGTCATCCGATGCCAGTGCTGTCATGCCCATGAAACACCAGAAGATTCCCACAAGCACGGTCAGCGCCAGAAGATCATAAATGCTCCGTTTTTTCGAGCAACTCGCCCTCATAATAAACGATCCTTTCTCACGGAAGCGCCGGAAAACCGCGTTTCCTGTTGTTATCATTCTGCCTCGTCAATCGCTTTTCCGATATCATGACGATAATATTTATTGTCAAAGTCAATCCGGTCACATGCTTTGTACGCGTTTTCTCTCGCAGCATGCAGATCCTTTCCGAGCGCCGTCACGCCAAGCACACGTCCCCCGCTGGTCACAATCTTCCCGTCCCGGAACGCAGTGCCGGCATGGAAGACAAAGGAATCTGTCTGATCCGAAAACCACTCCAGCCCGCGGATCTCCAGGCCCTTTTCATAGGACAGCGGATACCCGTCGGATGCAAGAACCACGCAGACGGCAGCTTCCTTCCGGAATTTCAGGTCGATCTCGTCCAGCCTGGTGTCAATGCAGGCTTCAAACACATCCACGATGTCGTTCTCCATCCGCACCAGGACA
Source organism: uncultured Lachnospiraceae bacterium (assembly GCA_902767335.1). Classification (GTDB taxonomy): domain Bacteria; phylum Bacillota; class Clostridia; order Lachnospirales; family Lachnospiraceae; genus Merdiplasma. The sequence continues at coordinate 12,488 of CACXHD010000214.1, read as the reverse complement.
ACCTGCGCCTCCGGATCTCCGAACCGGGCGTTGTATTCCAGCACCTTCGGTCCGTCCGGGGTCAGCATCAGGCCGAAAAAGATGATCCCTTTGAACGGCCGGCCTTCGTTTGCCATCGCGTCCACCGTCGGCTGGAAAATCTTTTCCTGACAGAAGGCTGCTATTTCTTCCGTATAAAACGGGCTGGGTGAAAACGTACCCATTCCGCCGGTGTTCAGTCCCGTATCTCCGTCGCCGGCCCGTTTGTGGTCCTGGGCGGAGGTCATCGGCAGGATCGTCCTGCCGTCCGTGAAAGACAGTACCGAAACCTCACGGCCTGTCATAAACTCCTCGATCACCATGCGGCTTCCGGCATCCCCGAACTTCTTATCCTGCATAATGGTCCGGACGCCGTCTTTTGCTTCTTCCAGCGTCTGGCAGATCAGGACTCCCTTGCCCAGCGCAAGACCGTCCGCCTTCAGGACGATCGGGAACTTTGCCGTCTCTTCCAGATAACGGACCGCTTCCTGCGGGTCGTCGAAGGTCTCGTACTGCGCCGTGGGGATCCCGTATTTTTTCATCAGGTCCTTGGAAAAGGCCTTGGAACCTTCCAGAACCGCAGCCGCCGCATTCGGTCCGAATACCCGCAGTCCCTTCTCTTCGAACACATCGACAATGCCTCCCACAAGCGGGTCATCCATACCGATCACTGTCAGATCGATCTGATGCGATATGGCAAATTCGGCCAGAGCATCGAATTCCATCGCCCTGATCGGAACACATTCCGCCAGAGAAGCGATGCCGGCGTTGCCCGGCGCACAGTATATTTTCTCAACACGGGGGCTTTGGGATATCTTCCAGGCCAGTGCATGCTCCCTGCCTCCGCTGCCAACGATCAGTATTTTCATGATTTGCGTATCACAGCCTTTCCTGAAACAACCTCAACTCTTCCGGCGGCAATCAGTCCGATCGCTTCCGGAAGCAGCTTCCACTCTGCTTCTTCCATCACACGGCGCTGGAGAATCTCCGGCGTGTCGTCCGGAAGCACCTCCACGGCTTTCTGAAGAATAATCGGCCCCGTATCCGTACCCGCGTCCACAAAATGGACGGTTGCCCCGGTCACCTTTACGCCCCTGGCAAGAGCCATCTCATGCACCTTGAGCCCGTAGCATCCTTTGCCGCAGAAGGAAGGGATCAGAGACGGATGAATATTGATGATCCGGTTCGGAAACGCTTCGATCACACGGGGCGGGATGACCACAAGGAAGCCTGCCAGAACGACAAGCTCCGTCTCCGTCTCTTTCAGAGACGAAATCAATGCATCTGCGTACTGCTCCCGGTCGGGAAAATCTCCCGGGGAAAGCAGAATTGCCGGGATCTGGTGTTTCCCGGCCCGCTCCAGCGCAAATGCGTTCCGGTTGTTGCTGATGACGGATACAATCTTCACGCCGGCAAGACTGCCGTTTTCCACCGCGTCTATGATTGCCTGAAGATTTGTACCTCCGCCGGATACCAATACGGAAACTCGAAGCATATCGTCCTCCCCAATGATCAAACCAGTTCAACGCCTTTTTCACCGGAACGGACTTCTCCGATGCACCAGACCGTCTCGCCGGCCTCGCGGAGTACTTTTACCGCCCGGTCCGCATCCTCTGCCGCCGCGGCGATCACCATACCGATTCCCATATTGTAGGTATTGTACATCATATGTTCGTCAACGGAACCCTCCGCGGCGAGCATCTGGAAAACCGCCGGGATCTCATAGCTGGACTTGCGGATCACTGCCCGTTTGCCATCATTGAGCATTCGCGGCACATTCTCATAGAATCCGCCGCCGGTGATATGGCTGCAGCCATGGATCCGGATCCCGGCTTCGCGAAGCGACGCCAGTGCCCGCACATAGATCCTGGTGGGGGCAAGCAGCGCATCCCCGAGGGTTGTGCCCAGACTCTCGTAATATGTCAGCAGGCGCTCCTTCTCCATCGGAAAGATCTTCCGAACAAGAGAGAAGCCATTGCTGTGTACGCCGGAGGAAGCAAGCCCGAGAAGCACGTCTCCCTCCCGGATCTCTTTCCCCGTGATCATATCCTCGCGGTCAACAATGCCCACCGCAAAACCGGCAAGATCGTACTCATCCTCGGGATAGAAGCCCGGCATCTCCGCGGTCTCTCCTCCGATCAGCGCGGCGTTCGCCAGCTCACATCCTCTTGCTACGCCGGAGACAATCCGGGCAATCTTTTCCGGAATGTTTTTCCCGCAGGCGATGTAGTCGAGGAAGAACAGCGGCTGTCCTCCGCCGCAGGCAATATCGTTGACACACATGGCAACGCAGTCAATTCCGACTGTATCATGGCGGTCCAGCAGAAACGCCAGCTTCAGCTTTGTCCCGACGCCGTCCGTCCCGGACACCAGTACAGGCTCCTTCATATTTTTCCACCGGCTGATGCCGAAGGCACCTGAAAAGCCGCCGATATCCGTCAGAACCTCCGGACGCATCGTCCGTGCAATATGTTCCTTCATCAGCTCTACGCTGCGGTAACCGGCCTCAATATCTACACCTGCGCTTTTATAATCCATCCCATCCTCCAATGAATCCGGTTGTCTGTCTTTCAACTGTCATTTCAATGTTGTTATTTCTGCTCCAGCTCTTTCTGCAGCAGCGCGTCTTTTTCCATGACCTTAAGACGCATCTGTTCACTGTATTTCTCCAGTTTATCCTGTAAATCCCCGTCAGAGACGGCCAGAATCTTCACCGCCAGCAGTGCCGCATTCGCACCGCCTCCGATGGCGACCGTGGCGACCGGGACGCCCGACGGCATCTGGACAATCGAATAGAGCGAATCCCTTCCCCCGAGCGATGTGGTATGCATCGGAATCCCGATCACCGGAAGCGGGAACAGTGCCGCGCACATACCGGGCAGATGCGCCGCCATGCCTGCGCCTGCAATCATTACTTTGATTCCGCGTTCTTTTGCGGTTTTTGCATAATCAAAAAAGAGTTCCGGTTCTCTGTGTGCAGATATGATGCGCATTTCATAAGAGATTCCAAACTCGTCCAGCACTGCCGCTGCCTTGTTCATTACAGGCAGATCGGAATCGCTGCCCATAACAATACTGACGATCGCCATAAATTTTCCCCTTTCAAACAATGTAATCTAATTTTATGTAATAGAAAATATGTTGTCAAGCGCCTCATTGGACAGCTCTGCCGCCGGGAAGGCCGAACCGGCCGTCTTTTCGCATAAAGCGCACCGTCCGTTTTCCCCGGGGTCAGGCGGACAGTCCGACACAGTAAATCAGGAACCATACGGCCACCATCACGCCGCTGGTCAATGTCCCGATTTTGCTGAACAGGTACGATACGCACGGGTCCCGAAAGCTTCGCAGACCTTTGATCATCCCCGTAAACGCAAGAAAAAACGCAGTAAAGCCAAAGCTGCCGGTCCATGCAGCCCCCTGTCCCTTCAGGATCATGCAGATCAGCGCCAGCGCCAGAAAGGCGAATGCGGAAATGCCGCCCAGCACGGATGCAAGGATACCGTCCGGGGAATGCCGGTATTCCCGGATCGAATATAATTCATCAAATTCCGTATCCATACGTTCCCGGATGTTTCTCCTTCCTTCTTCAGATCAGGACCTCTCTTCTGGCAAACAGAAGCTTTGCGCCGCTGACAATCATAATCACGCCTGTGGCAATTCCTGTTACAATCGCTATGGATCCGGCAACGATGCCGATCACTCCGGAAAAGCTGATCGTATTATACAGTTTTTCTGAATGCTTCATATTCCGCTCCTCTCCTCATACTCCGTAACATTCATAGTACGCATCAATCGCTGCCTTCATCGCATCGTCAATCCATACCGTTCCCTTATATTCTCTGTTGTACAGATATTCCGTCACTTCCTCCATGGTTACAATGGCCGCCGTTTTTATGCCATAGGTTTCTTCGATCTCCGCAAGCGCGCTTTTGGGGCCGGTCCCCCGCTCCATACGGTCTACCGATACCACGAGACCGACCGGCTTCACCTGCGCCTGTGCATACAGGATCGGCATGGTCTCCCGGATGGAGGTTCCGGCGGTCGTCACGTCCTCGATGATCACGACACGGTCATTGTCTGCGAGGGGAGCGCCCAGCAGAATGCCTTTATCTCCGTGATCCTTGATCTCCTTGCGGTTGGAGCAGTAGCTGACGTCCTTCCCGTACAGCTCGCTGATCCCGATCGCTGCGGCGACGCTCAGGGGAATGCCCTTATAGGCGGGACCGAACAGCACTTCAAAATCCAGTCCGAAATGCTCCCGGATTGCTCTCGCATAATACTCTCCCAGTTTCTTCAGCGCAAGTCCCGTCCGGTAAAATCCGGTATTGATGAAAAACGGCGTCTTTCTTCCGCTTTTTGTCACAAAGTCTCCGAAGCGAAGCACCTGGTGATCGACCATAAACTCAATAAATTCCTGCTTGTACTGTTCCATAAAGCTGTTCTCCTTCCGAAAGAGGGGAAACCCCCTGTTTCACGTTTTTCAAACGCAGCCGATCAGCTCCCGTATATCCTGCACGCCGTGGGTTTCCATAAAAGAACCGATTTCTTCCACCGTCCGGACCGCGGAAAGCGGATCCCGGAAGGATGCGGTCCCGACGGCCACCGCGGTGGCGCCGGCCATGATAAATTCCAGGGCATCCTTCCCGCAGGTGATTCCGCCCATGCCGATCACGGGAAGGGAGACCGCATGACTCGCTTCATACACCATCCGTACGGCCACCGGGCGGATCGCCGGTCCGGAGAGGCCGCCGGTCCGGTTGGCCAGCGCAAACGTCCTGCGTTCTATGTCGATTTTCATGCCCGTGAGCGTATTGATCAGAGAGATCGCATCCGCTCCCCCTGCCTCTACCGCTCTGGCCATTTCGCCGATATCCGTGACGTTCGGACTCAGCTTCATAATCACGGGAACCTTCGAAACGCGCCGGACTTCTTCCGTCACCTTCATAGCGCTGTGGGGGGCCTGGCCGAACGCAATCCCGCCCTCTTTCACATTCGGGCAGGAGATATTGATCTCCAGCATATCGACCCGTTTTTCCTCGGACAGCCGCTCTGCCGCCCTGCAGTAATCCTGGATGCTTCTGCCGCATACATTCACAATCACTCTGGTCTGATATGATTCCAGAAAGGGAAGATCCCGGTTTACAAACGTATCCATTCCCGGGTTCTGCAGACCGATGGCATTGAGCATGCCGGACGGCGTCTCCGCGATCCGCGGGACATCGTTCCCCGGCCACGGGACAATCGCCACACCCTTGGTCACTACGGCGCCGAGCTGATTCAGATCCACATAGGAAGCGTATTCCATCCCGGATCCGAAGGTACCGGAAGCGGTCATGACCGGATTGCGCAATTCCACGCCTGCGATCGTTACACTCATCGATATTTCGCTCATTGTGTCATCCTTTCAGTTCAATCTGCGTCGCATTGAATACAGGCCCCTCCACACAGATCCTTGCATTTTTCACCCCGGAATGTTCATCGGTTTCCGTTGTGTGACAGATACAGGCGAGACATGCGCCGATCCCGCAGGCCATTCTCTGCTCGAGGGACAGCCAGCAGGGGATTGCATGCTCCCGGGCGTACGCCTGAAGGGAACGCAGCATCGGCGTGGGGCCGCAGGCAAAGATCCGGTCTCCCCTCAGTCCGTTTTCACGGATGCAGTCCATTACATTCCCCCGGCTGCCGCAGCTTCCGTCTTCCGTCGCAATATACACAGGACCATACGCGGAAAACGCATCCGCCATAAATATGTGGTCCCGGTATCCGAGTACAATCGTCTTCTCACAGTGCATTCTTTTTGCCAGTTCCAGCATCGGCGGAATGCCGATGCCTCCTCCGATCAGCAGCGCGGATCCGTCGTTTCGCGACACTTCTTCGGAAGGATATCCGTTGCCCAGCGGGCCGGTTATCTCCAGCGTATCTCCTGCGCCCAGCGCCGAAAACTCCGCTGTACCGGCTCCTGCCACACGATAAACCAGCCGGATCCGGTTTCCATCGGGATCCGCCTCACAGATGCTGATCGGTCTCGGAAGCAGACGGCTCCTGTCTTTACAGTATAATGCTGCAAACTGTCCGGGCCGGGCATCGCGCGCGATCTGCGCGCTCTCAATCCACAGACTGAAAATACCCTCCGATATTTCTTCCTGTTTCAGAATTCTGGCACATTCCTGTCGTTTTTGTTCAGTCATCGGTCAATCCCTCCGGTGATCGGCAGATCTTTTTTCAGACGTTTCCATTATCTCTCCCAGGCCTGGCGCAGATCTTCCTTCATATCCAGTACGGCCGCCCGGGCGGCGAGGTCAAAACGCGCTTCGCCGTACTGCGCATACTGGCTCTGCCGGTAAGCCGCGATAATGCCGCGGGAGCTGTTGACGATCGCTCCGAGTCCATCCTCATTAAAGAACGGCGCCAGGTCTTTGCCTCTGCCGCCCTGGGCTCCGTAGCCGGGAACGAGAATATATGCCTTCGGCATAATGCGGCGAAGCGTTTTCCCCATTTCCGGATAGGTCGCTCCGACGACAGCTCCGACCCGGCTGTAGTTTTCACCCATACAGTCCGCTCCCCACTCGGCCACCTTTTCGCCGACCAGTTCATAGAGCGGTCTGCCGCCGGTCTGCTGATCCTGAAATTCTCCGCTGGATGGATTGGATGTTTTGACCAGGATAAAAATCCCTTTCTTCTCCCGGGCACAGACCTCGAGGAAGGGTTTGATCCCGTCGGAGCCGAGATACGGATTGACCGTTGCGAAGTCCTCTCCGAAGGGTGTCAGGAGCTCGTTTCCGACCCTGATCCGGCCCAGATGCGCTGTGGCGTAGGCCGCACTCGTCGATCCGATGTCGCCCCGCTTTACGTCTCCGATCACAAGCAGTCCCTTTTCATGGCAATAGTCCAGGGTTTTTTTGAAGGCGTTCAGTCCCGGAAGGCCGAACTGCTCATACATGGCAATCTGCGGTTTGACCGCCGGGACCAGGTCACAGACGGCATCCACAATCGCCCGGTTAAACTGCCATACCGCTTCGGCAGCCCCTTCCAGCGTTTCCCCGTATTCCCGGAATGCATCCCGGAGAAGCTGCTCCGGAATATAGTCAAGCATCGGATCGAGTCCGACGACAATCGGCGCCTTTTTTTCACGAATTTGAGCTGTCAGCTGATCAATCATATGTTTTCCTTTCTGCTACATTTCCGGAACCGGCGTCGGCCGCGCATCGTCCCAGGCTTCCTCTACAACAAACAAATCCTCGAGCATCTGCGGGTTGTAATACATTCGATATCCGTCCAGATTGCGCCGTCCCTGGCGCATATAATCGTCGCCGAACTGAACCCAGCAGGTCTGGCTTCCGTCGACATTGCAGAAAATCGAAAAACCCTTGTCTTTCAGGTACGAGAAAAACTCGTTTTCCCGGGTATAGGGAGTCCAGTCATTGATGTCTGCTCCGAACGCAAAAATCAGGACGTCGGTATCTCCCGTAATCGGCGCAACATTGTCCAGCCATCGCTGCGTGTCCTGGACCGTCGCCTCGTAGCCGTAGGCGATGGGGTTGATATGTCCCCAGGTATGACTGGCGAATTCCCAGCCCTCTTCCTTCATTGCCTCCGCCACGGCTTTCGCCTGTTTCACCTCGTTTTCAAAATCAAAGTCCGGGTTTGCCTCCAGAAACGCCCTCTGATAGGCGGTCAGACGGCTTTCCTCCCGGGTTTTGTAGACTTCATCCGTGCGGTAGCCGAGAACGCCTTCATAACCGGTCAGGGCGATGATCCCTTTATGCCCGTGATAGGCAAAATCCGGATGCTCTTTCACAAAACGGTCAATCAGCGGCACCATATCGTAGTCTCCGACGGAACGCGATCCGTCCTCCTCCAGATACGTATTTTTGATCTCTCCGTTCTCGTCGACAATCAGCTTTTCCGCGAAACCGTCTCCCTTCATATAATGGTAATAACTCACATCGTCCTGTGACAGAACAAAGGGTTTTTTCCCGTCCGGCAGGCGGATCTCCTTCCGGCTCACGCTGCCGTCCTCATGGACCTCGCACATATCGTGCAGGCTGACCATCACATAGCCCCGGTCATACATCTGCTGTATGATGCTGTTGAATTCCGGGATGGTGGTCATCACCTGATTATACCCGGCTTCGTTCTCATCTCCGTCAAAGGCTTTCGCGTTGTCCCGGATCAGTGTATGGAAAAATACATGTGTAATCTGATCCAGCGGCCAGGCTGCGCATGCGTCCTTCTGCGCCTGGCAGGAGGCGACGAAATTCTGCAGTTTCGGGCTGGTATTGTACTCCTGGCGGCTTTTCACCAGGTCGATCGCTCTCTGATAGTCATACTGGGCTGCGTAGACAGAAGCCTCTTCCAGGGTTTTTTCAATCTGATCCTGGGCAGACCCCGCATCAGACGCCGCATTTTCAGCCTCCAGAACCGCCGTCCCCGGTACAGGCTCCTCCGGAGAAATCTCCTCCGGAGCCCCGGTCAGCGTCGTCACCAGTTCCTTCCATCCCCGGTCAAAGAGCCCGCTGCGAATCCCGAAACGGATTAAAATCACAAGAAAAATAACAATCAGTGCGATCAGAAAAGCGATCAGACTGCGCAGAATCAGTGCGTTCCGTCTGCGCCGTTCCATCCGCTGTTCAATAATCCGTTCTCTCGCGTCCAATACTGTTCACCCCGCTTTGGTTTCATCCGTTTCCGACAATCTGTTCAAATATTTCCGGCAGGCGGTAGCGAAGGCACAGAAGCAGTGATACGACGACGCCAAGCCCGGCCTGGAGGCACTCAAACGGAAGCTTCAGGACCGCGTATTCCGGCGTGCTGTATACAAAAGCACGCCCCAGCGTATACCCGACAACCATAATCACTGCGCCTGCCAGCGTTCCCGTCACAGCTCCCTTTACTCTGGAGTGCCGGAACAGTCTGTGTACACACAGGGAAATCGCCAGGGCCTGCAGGCCGTGGCTCACCAGTGAAACTCCCATTGCCACGGTATATCCGGAGAGAAAATCTCCCAGGAACGCTCCGATGCCGCCGAGGATAAACGCCGCCGGAGGGTCCATCAGGATTGCTCCGGTACAGATGACAATATCATTCAGGTAAAGATGTCCTCCCGGAACCGGGACGGAAAAAAAACACAGCGCAATGTTCATCGCCGTAAAAACGGCAGTCATGCAAAGCCAAACCACAGATTTATGCAGCTCTTTTTCTGTAACCATCATCATTTTCCTCCTTTATCGTGTTGCTCACCGGTATCAGACCGGTTTTCAGGAGGGGTACTGTCATCCGACGCACTGTGTTCTTCCGGAGGGTTCCCGGAAAATTGTTCCCGGAACTCTGCAATCAGGTCATTTCTTCCACGCAGAGACAACAGTTTCTCCACCGTGCTGCCAAGCAGTCCGTAGATCACGGCAAACAGCGGGACACCCAGAACCATCCCCGGCAGGCCCCAGAGCGCGCTGAAAACCATGATGGCAAACAGAATCCAGAATCCGGAAATGCCCACCCGATCGCCGAGGATCCTCGGCCCCAGAAAGTTGCCGTCGAACTGCTGCAGCAATACAATAAAAACAATAAATACCAGACACTTCCCCGGCGACACGGTCAGAATCATCAGCGCCGAAGGGATCGCTCCCAGGTACGGGCCGAAGAAGGGAATAATATTCGTAACACCGACAATCACACTGACCAGCATGGCATAGGGCATTCTGGCGATATTCATAAACAGGAAACAGAGGACGCCGATAATCAGGGAGTCCAGAAGTTTCCCATGGATGAATCCGCTGATCTTCCGGTCGACAACATGGGTCTCCTCCCGGATCCAGTCGGCGGCATGTTCCGGAAACACGGCATAGACCAGCAGTTTCGCCTGGGCAATGAATTTCTCCCAGCCGCCGAGAATATAGGCGGAAATGATTACGCCAAGTCCTACATTTTTCAGCAGATCCAGAATATTCATAAAGCTCATGGTAACAGAACTGACCATGGTCTGCATATATGGAAGCAGTTCGGTCCGCAGGAAATTCTGCACCTGTGAATAAACCGTGTCAATCAGCTGCTGCGTCTGGACCACGGCTTCGTGGGACGTATCCCCGTTGTCCAGTTTGCCGAGCCATTCCTCCAGAGAGTGAATCGCCTCGGGAAGCTGGGAGAGCAGTTTTGAGATGCTCTGGATCAGTTCCGGAAGCACGGACAGCAGCAGGAGAACCACCAGCGCACCCAGAATCAGCAGGGACACAATGATGGAAATCAGGCGGATCATGCCCGTATCACGGCTTTGCTTTTCTCCCCTTCGCAGGCGGAGAAGGCCTTTTTCCAGACTCATGCAGACCGGACGGAGCAGATATGCGATTGCTATGCCCCACAGGAACGGCGTAAGGATATTCAGAGCTCTCTTCCATGCGGCTGTCACAACAGAGTTTCGGAAAAAGACCAGAATCACCGAACAGACAATGACGGTGACAATCAGAACCATCAAAAGCTGATACAATAGTTTCTGTCTTTCTTCTCTCTTCATTTTTCACCCCATGAAATGAACGGCAACGGGCAAAGCAGCCGCTGCTTTGCCCGTTTGCAGCGCCGGATTTATGCGTTCTTCTTCTGCTCAGCCGCTGCCAGTTTTGCCAGACTTCCGGGAAGATCGCTGCGGTCCAGGCAGGTGCTCCCGGTTACAAACAGATTTACGGTTCCGTCCCCGTAGTCTTCAATGTTCTGCGGAGAAATCCGTCCGTCGATCTCAATTCTGGTATCCAGACCCCGGTCATCAATCATTTTCCGGAGCTCCCGGATTTTGCGGCCCGCATAGGCTGCCTGTTTTTCTCCCTTTACGAATGCGTAGCCGGGATTGATCAGCATCAGCAGAACCGTATCGCATTTCTCCAGAACATAGTCCAGAACGCTCAGCGGCGTCGCCGGCTTTAATGCTACGCCGGCGCGGGCGCCGGCCGCATGGATCCGGTTCAGCATACCGTCGATATGCGGCTGTGTTTCCGCGTGAAACACGATCTGTTCCGCGCCGATATCCAGCAGCTCATCCACAAAATAATCCTGCTCCGTCACCATCACATGGCAGTCAAAGGCCAGATTCGTCCTGCTGCGGAGCTGACGCACCGTGTCCAGTCCCAGCGGCATGCTCGGGCTGAAATGCCCGTCGAGAATATCGACATGAAGCATCCCGATCCCGGACTGCTCCACAAGGCGTACCTGGCTCTCCAGATTACAGAGATCCAGGCAGATCAACGAGGGCGAAATGATGCATTTCTGTGTCCAGATATCCTGTTTGTTTCCAAAATCTGTCATTTTTCTTTCTTCTCCTCTGCAAGATATTCTTCTATCTGTGCCCGCGTGGGAATGGAGACAATCGCGCCCTTGCTCTGTACGCAGATGCATCCGGAAACATTGCCGTAATCCATCGCATTGCGAATAATCCCGGGTGTCAGATCCGAAGCTTTTTCAACGCCCTGGATCCGAAGGCTGGCAAGGAACGCGCCCCAGAAGGCATCTCCTGCTCCGGTTGCGTCCACGGCTTTCACCTTTCTGCCGGGAACCTTGATCACCTCGCCGCCGAAGAAGGCCTGCGCCCCCTCGGATCCCAGCGTTTCGATCACCAGCGTGATCTGATTGTCCTTCATCAGGGCCGGAATCGCCTCCAGGCCGCCCATCATGTCAACCTCTTCCTCAGAAATCTTCAGCAGATCTACATAGGGAAGGATATCGCGGACGGATGCCACACACGCATCAAGGTCATCCTTCCACATGACATTCCGGTAGTTTACATCAAAGCTGACAAGTTTTCCATATTCATGGCCGAGACGAAGCGCCTTCCGCGTGGCGTCGGCAACGGGCTGCGCGGACAGTGAGCAGGAGCCTGCATGAACGATGACGCTGTCTTTGATATCTTCCTCCAGAACCTCTTCCTCTTTGAGGAACATATCCGCGCCGGGTTTTCTTGCAAAGGTGAATACTCTCTCCCCGTTTTCCGCCAGTGTAACGAATGCGCAGGTCGTAATCGCCTCTTCACACAGTTCCGGGACCGCTGCTTTCACATGGTACTCCTCCAGCGTCTTCATGAGAAAATGCCCGAAGTCATCGTCTCCGACTTTACAGGCCATGGAAGCGCTGCAGCCGTTTTTTACGACCGCGATCGCCACGTTCGCGGGCGCGCCGCCGGCCTTCCGGATATAGCTGGCTTCTTCGCTTCCCGGTATAAAATCAATCACCATCTCGCCAATACTGTAAACATCCATCATTCTTTTCACCCTCCATATTTCATCTTGTATTTTTTTGTCTGTTTCCCGTGCATTTTCTTCGATCATCTATTATACTAAAATAATGCGGTCAACGCAAACATTTCAATAAACAGGAATACTCCGGGTGCTACTATTCACAGCCGTCGAAGCCGTACGCCCTCATGCCCCTTATATTTCATAAGCTGACCCGACCCACTCCGCCAGGCTAACGGTTAACTCCGACTAAGGGGC
>CACXHD010000213.1 GCA_902767335.1 uncultured Lachnospiraceae bacterium | reverse complement strand
TCGAACGGTCCATCGTTGATGACCCGCCCATTACGATCCGCGAGGGCGGCTTTATCCGGGAAGGCTTCAGCGAGGAAGTCGACCGTCTCCGCCGGGCCCGGACGGACGGGAAGAGCTGGCTGGCCGAACTCGAGGCGGAAGAACGGGAGAAAACCGGGATCAAAAATCTGCGTGTGAAATACAACAAGGTCTTCGGCTACTATCTGGAAGTGACGAACTCCGCGCTGAAGCTGGTGCCGGATTATTATACGCGCAAACAGACGCTGACGAACGCAGAGCGTTTCATCACGCCCCGCCTGAAGGAACTGGAGGATGTGATCCTGGGAGCGGAAGACAAGCTGTATCAGCTGGAATACCGGCTTTTCTGCGAAGTCAGGGACACCATCGGTGACAATATCGACCGGATCCTGCAGACGGCGAAGGCTCTGGCGGGCCTGGATGTGTTTGCATCCCTCGCCTATGTTGCAGATCACAACCATTATGTCCGGCCGACCGTGAACAATAAAGGGACGATCGAGATCAAAGGCGGACGGCATCCGGTGGTGGAACGGATGGCGAAAGGGGAACTGTTTGTTCCCAATGACACCCTGCTGGATCAGGGAAAAAACCGGGTTGCGGTCATCACCGGCCCGAATATGGCAGGCAAGTCCACATATATGCGGCAGGTGGCGCTGATTGTGCTGATGGCTCAGATCGGCAGCTTTGTGCCGGCGGAAAGTGCAAAAATCGGGATTGTTGACCGGATCTTTACCCGTGTCGGCGCTTCGGACGATCTGGCCAGCGGACAGAGTACCTTCATGGTCGAGATGACGGAAGTGGCCAATATCCTGCGGAATGCCACGAAAAACAGCCTTCTGATCCTGGACGAAATCGGAAGAGGGACCAGTACGTTTGACGGACTGGCCATCGCCTGGTCGGTGATCGAGCATGTCAGCAATCCCCGGCTGATCGGTGCGAAAACTCTGTTTGCCACACATTATCATGAGCTCACCGAGCTGGAAGGGAAGATCAGCGGCGTAAAGAATTACTGCATCGCAGTGAAAGAACAGGGGGAAGATATCATCTTTCTGCGCAGGATCATCCGCGGCGGCGCCGACAAGAGCTACGGCATTCAGGTCGCGCGGCTGGCCGGTGTGCCGGAGGCAGTGATCACCCGGGCAAAGGAACTTCTCCTTGAGCTTTCGGATGCGGACATAACGGAAAAGATACAGGAAATCTCTGCGGCCCGAAAGCCGAAACCGGCTCCGGTCCAGAAGATCGACGTAAACCAGATGTCTCTGTTCGATACGGTAAAGGACGAGGATGTGCTGAAGGAACTGGCGGAGGTGGATATTTCCGTCATGACGCCGCTGGAGGCCCTGAATCTCGTCAACCGCCTGCAGGGAAAGCTTAAAAACCGCTGGCAGCTGCAGTAAGAACGCTGCTGTGTCATCACAGAATAAGGAACGGAAGAACATGCGGGAAATACATGTATTATCGAAGGAAACCATCGACCAGATTGCGGCGGGGGAAGTCGTGGAACGTCCGGCCTCGGTTGTCAAAGAGCTTGTGGAGAATGCCATTGATGCCGGCGCCGGATCCGTGACCGTCGAAATCCGGGACGGAGGGATTTCCCTGATCCGGATCACCGACAATGGTTCCGGTATTCCGAAGGAACAGATACGAACCGCCTTTCTCCGGCATGCGACCAGTAAGCTGGAAGTCCTTTCGGATCTGGAGACCATCGCGTCTCTCGGTTTTCGCGGAGAAGCGCTCTCGAGTATCAGCTCCGTCGCCATTGTGGAGATGATCACCAAGACACCGGGAGACCTGACCGGCATCCGTTACCGGATCGAGGGCGGCGAGGAAAAGTCCTTTGAGGAGATCGGAGCCCCCGGCGGAACCACATTGCTTGTCCGCAATCTGTTTTACAATACGCCGGCGAGGAAGAAGTTTCTCAAGACCGCAGCCACGGAGACCGGGTACATCAGCGAGCTGATCGGCCGGCTGGCCCTGTCCCATCCGGATATCGCATTTGCATTCATCAGCAACGGACAGACGAAACTTCATACATCCGGAAACGGAAACCTGAAGGACGTCATTTACAGCATATACGGGCGTCAGGTGAGCGGCAGCATTCTGGAGCTTCCGGAGCCGGCTGCTTCGCAGGGAGAAAACACCCTGTCCATCCGGGGCGTAGTCGGGAAACCCGCAATTTCCCGGGGCAACCGCAATTATGAGAATTATTTTGTCAACGGCAGATTTGTAAAAAATCCGGTTCTGTCCCGCGCAATCGAGGACGGATACGGCAATCATCTCATGCAGCACCGATACCCCTTCACCGTTCTTTTTCTGACGGTTCCGGGGACAGAAGTAGATGTCAATGTACATCCGGCCAAGATGGAAGTGCGTTTTTCTGACACACAGCGGATCTACGAGCTGGTTTGTGGCGCGGTCCGGGATGCATTGTCCCACCGGGAGATGATTGTCCCAAGTTCTCCCTCCGGGTGGAAAGAGGAGGCAAAGGAGCGGAGAGAGGCAGCTGCAGAGCAGGCGCGTCAGACGGCCTCCGCGCGGACGCCCGAACCCTTCGAACAGCTGCGGAAAAACCTTCTTGCACAGACCCAGAGCCCCTATCAGCCCAGGTATTCCCATGTACAGCATAAGAGCAGCTCGTTTGTTCCATTGCTCCAGCGCCGCGAAGGCGAAGAACCGTCTATGCCTGCTTCGGACGCAGCGGTCGTTTCCGGCAGCAGCGGCATCGGAAGCGGAAGTGCGGTCGGCAGAGAAAGCGGAACTGCGGCCGGCAGTGAAGGCATCCATCCGGCCGCCGACGGAATCGAAATCGGCGGCAGCAACGGGAACGGAAGCGCGGCCGGCAGTAACGGAAGCGGAAGTGCAGCAGGCAATACGATTCAAAGGGAGAGCGAAGGTACGGATCGCAATGAGACGCAAAGCGTAAGCGCAGTCCTTCCGGAGAACGAAGGAACAAACCCCAATGAGACGCAAAGCGTAGGCGCAGTCGTTCAGGAATATGATAATACAGACCCCAGGGAGCGCCGCAACGATACCGGCAGCGGGAACGGAAGCGGAAGTGCCGCCGGCCAGATGAGTCTCTTCGCAGCGGAAGAGGATCGGGAGCACGGCCTCCTGCTGGGACAGAACCGGAAAGAACACCGCATCATCGGGCAGCTGTTCCGCACCTACTGGCTGGTGGAATTCCGGGACGAGCTGTTTATCATTGACCAGCACGCCGCCCATGAAAAAGTGAATTATGAGAAGCTGAAAAAACGATTTGACCGGCATGAATTCACCTCCCAGCAGATCTCTCCGCCGCTGGTGGTATCCCTGTCCATGCAGGAAATGAATCTTCTGGAACAGTATGCGGAAAACTTCCGCAGGGTCGGATTTGAGCTTGAACCCTTCGGCGGCCATGAATACCAGATCAGCGCCGTGCCGGACCAGCTTCTTTCCGTGGCCGACAAGGATCTGTTTATCCAGATTCTGGATTCCCTGTCGGATCTGGCGGCAAAAGACGCGGATGACCTTTTCTGCGACCGGCTTGCCACCATGGCATGCAAGCAGTCCGTCAAAGGCGGAGATGCGCTGACCACAGAGGAAGCGGATGCCCTGATCGGCGAGCTGCTGAAGCTGGAAAACCCGTATCAGTGCCCCCATGGCCGCCCGACCATCATCTCCATGTCCCGCTATGACCTGGAGAAAAAATTTAAGAGAATCGTTTAAATACAAAAGGACTGTCCTTGTGCGGAAAGATATGGTAGAATAGTGGAAAACAGAGGTTCTTTCTGTAAGCATGCAGATGTGCCGAAAAACCGTTTCTAAAAGGAGGATATACCATGGATCTGTTGAATTTACTGATGGGCTCAATGACGAATGCGAATTCCATAGATGCGCTTGCGAAAAAAACCGGTCTGGGCGGAGCCGACCTCTCAAAACTGCTGATGAAGGCAATCCCGCTGCTGATGAAATTCCTGACGAAAAATGCGGGTTCCGCAGGCGGGGCACAGTCTCTT
>CACXHD010000212.1 GCA_902767335.1 uncultured Lachnospiraceae bacterium | reverse complement strand
CCCGCGTCAGCTTGTCCACCTCGTCCAGCACCATAACCGGCGAAGCGCTGCCGCATTTGCGGATCCCGTCCATGATCCGCCCCGGCATCGCACCGATATACGTTCTGCGGTGTCCGCGGATCTCCGCTTCGTCGTGAATCCCGCCGAGGCTGACCCGTACGTACTTCCGGCCCAGCGCCTCCGCGATCCCCGCACCGATGCTGGTTTTGCCCGTTCCCGGAGGTCCGACAAACAGAAGGATCGATCCCGTGACCTTTCCCCGCAGTGCCATCACAGCCATCTGTTCAAGCACCCTGCGCTTCACCTTTTTCATGCCGTAATGGTCCCGGTCCAGAATTTCCTCCGCCTTCCCCAGATCGATTTCTTCCTGGGGATCCGGCGTCCATTTCAGTCCGGTCACAAAATCCAGATAATCATACAGCAGGCCGTACTCGCTGCCGCTCTTATTTTCCATCTTCAGGCGGCCCAGCACCCGCTCCGCTTCTTTGCGCGCAGTCTCGTTCATGCCGGATTCCGCGATCAGCCGCTCAAACCGGGCGATGTCCGTCTCGTTCTCGGGATGCATCTCGTCCAGCGCACCCTGCAGTACGTCAATCTGCCGGCGGATCGCATCTTCCCGGTACCGCTGTTCATTCTCCGCGGAAACCTTTTTCTCCGCCTGCGTGGTCACCTTGGCCTGCTCGAGCAGTTCATAGACGGCCTTCTCCATCATGTCGGTACGTTTTGCCCTGGAGTCCTCCGCGAGGATGGCATACTTCTCCTCTTCCGGAATCGGCAGACGGATGGAGATCGTGGAAATCATTTCCGAGAGGGAACTCCACTGGGCCATCATGGCCTGGGCAATCGTTCCCCACTGGGAATCGGAAAGGAATTTCAGATACGAGCGCTTCACAATCTCAAACCGGCGGTCTTCCTCCTCCGCAGGAAGATCGTCAATCTCCGGGCGGTCGCTCATGCTGAACTCCGCCTCGCCGGCCTCAATCTTGTCAATCTGCAGGTTCACCCGTTTCTGGGTCCGGATTCCGATCTCCCCTTCGTCCCCGATGCTTTCGACGATGCCCTTCACTGCCACCGGATGTACGTCTTCCGGCGTGATTTCCAGTCGTGTTTTGTCACTTTTCAGGCTCAGAAAAAGCAGGTCGTCGCCCGCGGCAGCGGTCTTCCCTGTAAGCTCCCGAAAGTAGTCCTTCTGAAAGAAGAAGGATATTCCAGGCAGTACGATTACATTGTAGAAAGGAATGATTGTCATACTCGGCCCCTCCCCAGGCGCATCCATTCTTTACGTGTAATTCTCATAAAGTGTTCATCCCGGTATTCCCCCAGGAGTTCACACCAGGTGTGCTTCTCCACATGGTGCCAGGTCATATGACATTTTTCCTGCACCCTGCGGGAAGCATCGTTTCCTTCATAATATCCGGCCCAGACCGTCCGCATGTTCAGAACGGTAAAGGCCCTCTCGATCAATTTGTCCAGGGCTTCCGAGGCATATCCTCTGCCCTGAAACGGACGTCCGATCCAGTAGCCGGCCTCCGCCTCCCTCTCTTTCAGCCAGGTCCTGCCGGTCTTTCCGAAGGTCAGCCCCGCGCAGCCTCCCGGCCGTCCGGTCTGCTTGGGCAGCACAGCGTAGATCTCCGGCGTGCAGAGAATCCGGTGCAGGATCTGCCGGCTTTCCTCGATGCTTTTATGCGGCGGCCATCCGGCAGCCGGTCCGATCGCAGGATCGCTGGCATAAAGATACAGCTGCCGGGCGTCTGCTTCGGTTTCTTCCCAGGGACGCAGGATCAGATGTCTTGTCTCGATCATGCATGTTTTTCCTCTTTTGGAGCAAAACGGGCTCTGCTTTTTTTCTCGGGAGAGGCAGGTACAATCTCTCCGGCTTTGGTCAGCGCCCACTTTGTCATCATCGGGCCGAACAGCTCATAGACCAGAACCGAGAACAGGATCGTATTGCGCACCAGCGCGCCTTCCCCTTCCCCGAGTCCGCGGCCGGCTGTCACGACCATCCCCAGCGCCACGCCGGCCTGGGGCCAGAGCGTGATGCCCAGATACTTCTTGACATTCGACTCACAGTTCATCATCGAACTGCTCAGAAGTGCACCAAAAAATTTTCCAAGGCAGCGGACCACGATGTAGGTCACGCCGATCAGAATCACGCCGCCGTAGCGGAATACGCCCAGGTCCAGCGACGCTCCGCTGATCACAAAGAACACCGCATACAGCGGAACGGTCCACTTCTCGGATCTGGTCATAATATCCGCCGAGTATTCGCAGATATTGCAGAATACGGTTCCAAGCATCATGCAGACCAGCAGAGACGAAAAGGAAATCGTCACCGGTCCCACCGGAATCGATACGGAGGACAGCGCGATGGTCATCAGGACGAAGGAAATCGTCATGGACAGACGGTTGGAGTTTGAGAAAAACAGTTTCTCCAGCCATGTCATCAATACGCCCATCAGAGCGCCGAGGATCAGCGAGCAGACAATCTCCAGCAATGGATTGACAATGACCGTAATGACATTCAGGCTGCCGCCCTCCATGGCCTGCGCAATGCCGAAAGAGACCGCAAACACGATCAGTCCGACGGCATCGTCCAGTGCTACGATGGGGAGCAGAAGTTCCGTCACCGGTCCCTTGGCCTTAAACTGACGAACGACCATCAACGTTGCAGCCGGCGCCGTCGCGGCGGCAATCGCGCCGAGGGTGATGGCGACCGAGATGGGAAGCACATCCCCGCCGAGGACAAAATGCAGGGCGATCAGCGCCGCGTCCACCAGCAGCGCAGCGATCACGGCCTGAAGGACACCGATTACAGCCGCCTTTTTTCCGGTCTTTTTCAGCTGTGAAAGGCGAAACTCATTTCCGATATCAAACGCAATAAATCCCAGTGCCACATTGGAGAGCACGGTCACCTGATTGATTTCCTCAAATGTTGCAAAACCGATTCCCGGGATTTTCAGTCTTCCCAGAACATATGGGCCAATCAGAACACCTGCGATCAGAAACGATGTGACGTCCGGCAGCCCTCCTCCGATTCGCTTAAACACACGGGTCATCATAAGACCGGCGAGCAGAGCAAAGGCCACCGCCAAAAGTTGTGACATTACGACTTCCATAATAAACGGGTCATCTCCTTTAATTAAATTAAATGTTCTGTTATAGAATACCACAAAAATGAAAAATGAAAAGGTATTTAGGCTGTGAATGGAGTAGCGCATTTAAATGATAGCGAAGTGCCGAAGCAGAACGCCGCATATTTATGCAGTAAAAATGCAAACGGTTTCGTTTTTCCTTGACATCCTGCGGTTGGACGTTTTATAGTAAACAAAGTGAATTATCTGATTTTGGGAAAGGGGAAGTATATGACTACTGCAAAAATCGGGATACTGATTGCGATTATCGTTTATCTTGCGGGAATGATCATGATCGGAGTTGTCCTGTCCAAGCACAACCGCTCCGTCGGAGATTTCTATCTCGGCGGCCGCCGGCTCGGCCCCATTGTCACGGCAATGAGTGCGGAAGCCTCAGACATGAGCAGTTATCTGCTGATGGGTCTGCCGGGACTGGCTTATCTGACCGGTATGGCCGACACCGGATGGACCATCATCGGGCTTGCAGCCGGCACGTATCTGAACTGGCTGATTGTGGCAAAACGTCTGCGCCGGTATTCCGAGCGCATCAATGCGATTACCATTCCGGAGTTTTTCTCCAACCGGTATGAAGACCGGTCCGGTCTGCTTCGGATCGCGTCAGCACTCGTCATCATCATCTTTTTCGTACCGTACACCGCCTCCGGCTTCGCCGCATGCGGCAAGCTTTTCGGCAGTCTGTTCGGCGCAAATTATCATGCGGCTATGATCATCAGCGCCGTCATCATCATCGCCTATACCATGATGGGCGGATTCCTGGCAGCTTCCATCACGGACCTGATCCAGAGCATCGTAATGACGATCTCCCTGATCATCGTCCTGCTGTTCGGTATCCGTGTGGCCGGCGGTATGGGAGCGGTCGTCGACAACGCGAAAAGCCTGGCCGGCTACTTCAGCATGACCACCTCCTATGATCCGATGTCAAAGACCTCCTCGCCGTATGGATTTATTACCATTATCTCCACCACCGCCTGGGGGCTCGGCTACTTCGGCATGCCCCATATTCTGCTCCGTTTCATGGCGATCCGCGAAGAAAACAAAATAAAGGTTTCCCGCCGTATCGCCTCCATCTGGGTTGTGATTGCGATGGGCATCGCGATCCTGATCGGTATGACCGGCCTGGCCATGTCCGCCAAAGGTTCCATCCCCATGCTGGAAGGTTCCGCCTCCGAGACGGTACTGGTTGAAATGGCTTCACTGCTCAGCCAAAGCGGATTTGGTTTTGCCCTGATCGCCGGCGTCGTTCTGTCCGGCATCCTCGCCTGCACCATGTCAACCGCGGATTCCCAGCTGCTTGCGGCTTCCTCCTCTGTAACGAGCGACATCATGACCGGTTTCTTCCATATCAATATGGAACGTGAAAAAGCCCTCCTCGTATCCAGAGTGTGCCTGCTCGCAATTGCCGTTCTCGGGATCGTTCTTGCCTGGAACAGCGACAGCTCCGTCTTCATGATCGTATCCTTTGCCTGGGCCGGTTTCGGCGCCTGCTTCGGACCCGTCATGCTGCTGGCCCTTTTCTGGCGCCGCTCCAACCAGTGGGGCGCACTCGCCGGCATGGTCTGCGGAGCCGTCATGATCTTCGTATGGAAATTCATGGTTCGTCCCATGGGCGGCGCATGGAATATCTATGAACTGCTCCCGGCCTTCCTGATCGCGATCATCGTCAATGTGATCGTCAGCCTGATCACACCGGCGCCGGAGCGCAGAGTGACCGAACTGTTTGACAAGGTGACTGCGAAGCGGTAAGAAAGACGGACGGGCAGCCCGCAAGAACGGTTTTGCAGATGTTGTGACAGACGGACGGCAGCCGGTGCGGGAACTGCTCCCAGGGAATTCACTCAAAAGCAGTCTCAGATCTAGGAGCCCGGACCCTCGTGTGACGGGCACAGCGAAATTCGCCCGGAAATCCTGATGATTTCCGGGCTCAGCTTCGCACTGCGAGCGGCTTTTGAGAAGCCGCTCTCGGCCCGTCACACGAGGGCCCGGACTCCAAGATCTGAGGCTGCTTTCTCGAATGAATTCCCTGGGAGCAGTTCCCGCACCGGCTGCCTGTGTATCGAGCCTGCAAATTTTCCTCTTTAACGGGCTTGATCCTTATAGTTCTGCTTGGAAATGTAAGATGAGCGGACTGACTCAGTTGTATTGCCTGATCTGTCCGCCGGAAGCTCTCAGGGGCTGCCACACAAATTGAGAGGCAGAGAACAATTCTACGTCTACCGCATTCACAAAAAGCTCAACCCGGAGATATAATTCTTCGGATTGAGCTTTTTCAACTTGCGCTTTCAAACACACAGGCAGCCGGCGCGGGACCTGCTGCCGTCCGTCATTTCACAAGTTCATCTCCACAGTGAACGTACGCAAGGCGTTCCTGCATGATTTCTTTCATCACTTCATACGGCCGAACCCCGGTGCAGTGGCCGGTATAAAAATGCGTGTCGTATTCCAGCAATGCCTCCGCGGTCTTTGCGGCCGCATCCAGGTCTTCCCTCGTATATCCTTCCTTCCGCATCATATGAAAGCCGCTGAAGACCGCATCCGGGTCGCAGCCGTACAGTTCCCGGAACCGGGTCATGACATTGCAGATCCCATGATGCGCACAGCCGGAAAAGAGAAATTTCTGCTCTCCCTGCCGGATCACAAGGCACTGTTCATGCCCGAAATCATCCTGCTCCATGCCCTTTTCCGTCAGGCGCTTCATTCGCGCGTTCGAGGGGGACAAGGGCGGGGTCAGCGGTATTCCGGCGAACAGCTCCAGCTCTTCGTCGATGATACGATGATCCTCCTCCACCATGACAATGCCCGGGAGCGCTTTCACTGTCTCCGACAGTCCGACGTAACGGGGCGGTTCCCCCTGCCGGACAGAATAATATGCCCCGTCGGCTCCGGCATGCATATAAATAACGGCATGCCGGTTCAAAGCGGCAAACGCGGACAGGCCGCCGCCGTGGTCATAGTGTCCATGGCTCAGGATCACGGTGTCCACTGCGTTCAGATCGATTCCCTTGATCCGGGCATTTTTCAGCAGAAGATCCGACGCCCCCGTGTCCATCAAAAGCTTATGCTGTGCCGTCTCGATGTAAAAACACAGGCCGTGCTCTGCTCCGCAGCCGCAGCTGCCTTCCGTATTTTCCACAAGATTTACAATCTTCAAGTCTGTTTTTCCTCCATTTCGGAACGTCGCCGGCATTCTTTCCACACCATTTCAAAAAAGACAGCGGCCCCTGCCCCGAAGCCGACTGTCCCTCAAAATCACACGAATCATTGCAGAAAGGTTCCGCTCAATCCAGAGTCACACAGATCTTCGCCGGATGCTTGCCGGTCAACTCGATGCTCCGTGCATCCGGCTGACTGACCCCGACGTAAAGCTCATACCGGTTTCCGCCGCGGATCCGCTGTCCGTTCCGGTCGATCACTGTAAAGGTCCAGGGGTCCAGCGGGATCTGAACGGTCTTTGTCTCGCCGGCTTTCAGGAAAATCCTTGTGAAGCCGCACAGGCGCGGATGCTTCGGCGCATCCTGCGATTCCGGGCAGGCGGCATACACCTGGATCACCTCTTCGGTATCGAACTGCCCTTCGTTCCGGCATACAGCAGACACGCAGGACCGGTATCTGAGGCCCTCCTCCTTCTCGATGGAAATCTCCGCATTCGTCACCGTGACATCCCCGTATGTAAGGCCATATCCGAACGGATACAGCGGCGGTGTCTCGAGGTACCGGTACGTCCGGCCCTTCATGGAATAATCCTCAAAATCCGGAAGCGGATCATCGTCGTGGTAGAAGGTTACGCACAGCTTCCCGGACGGGGAAGCCTCCCCGAACAAAAGTCTTGCCAGCGCAAGCCCGCCTCTGGCGCCGGGATACCAGCACTGCAGCACAGCCGAAAACTCTTCCTGGGCAAAGGACAGGTCCATGCAGCTTCCTGCGATCAGGCACAGCACCACCGGCGTTCCGGTCTGCGCCAGGGTCTTCATCAGCGCTCTCTGCGGCGCCGGAAGCAGCAGATCCAGTTTGTCTCCGGACGCATAGCTGTTTCCGGTATCTCCCTCTTCTCCTTCCAGCGTTTCATTCAGTCCCGTGACGAGGATGACGACATCACTGTTCTCCGCGACGATCTCCGCCTCGGAAAGCCGGTCGTTTTCATATGCAAGATTCTCGATCCGATCCTGGGTGATATCGCATCCGGCGGAATACAATACCCGGATGTTCTCCCCGGCCGTCCGGAGAATCCCGTCGAGCGGCGTGATGTATTCGGTTGCCGTCCCATGATAATTTCCCACCAGCGCTTCCCGGCTGTTCGCATTCGGCCCGATGACGCCAATGGTATGGATCCGGCTGCGGTCCAGCGGGAGAATCCCGTCATTCTTCAGCAGTACCATGCCCTCCGTGGCCGCCCGCTCCGACAGCGCCAGATGTTTCTCACATTCCACCACCGTGTACGGGATTTCGTCATATTCCGTTTCGTCGAACAGTCCGAGCAGGAAGCGGGTCGTGAAAAGGCGTTCCGCCGCCTCGGTGATGCGCTCCTCGCGGATCAGGCCCTGCCGGCAGGCATCCATCAGATGCAGGAAGGTATCTCCGCAGTTGAGGTCGCAGCCGGTATTCATTGCCAGAGCCGCCGATTCTTCGGCATTCCCGGTCACATGATGGTTCTCATGGAAATCCCGGATTGCCCAGCAGTCCGAAACATAATGGCCTTCAAAGCCCCATTCGCCGCGGAGTATGTCCTCCATCAGAGGCCGGTTGGCGCAGCAGGGCTCCCCGTTGGTCCGGTTATAAGCTCCCATGACCGCTTCGACGCCGGCTTCTTTTACCAGCATCTCAAACGCCGGCAGATAGGTTTCCCTCAGGTCCTTCTCAGAGGCGACGGCATCAAAGGAATGCCGGACCGCCTCCGGGCCGGAGTGCACGGCGAAATGCTTCGCGCAGGCAGCCGCTTTCATATATTCCCCGCTGCCCTGAAGCCCCTTCACAAACGCTTTTCCGAGGGTTCCGGTCAGATACGGGTCCTCGCCGTAGGTCTCCTGACCCCTCCCCCAGCGGGGATCCCGGAAAATGTTTACATTCGGGGACCAGAACGTCAGCCCCTTGTAAATGTCACGGTCTCCGCGTTCCGAATAGGCATTGTACTTCGCTCTGCCCTCCTCGGCGATCGCTCCCGCGATCTCTTCCATCATCGGTTCGTCGAACGCTGCCGCCATGCCGACCGCCTGCGGAAAGCTGGTTGCCGTCCCTGCCCTGGCCACCCCGTGCAGTGCTTCGCTCCACCAGTTGTATGCAGGTATGCCAAGCCGGTCAATTGCAGGCGCATTATAACGCAGCTGTGATATTTTCTCTTCCAGGGTCATCTTCGCCACCAGGTCCCTGGCCCTGCTTCTTGCCTCTTCCCGTTTCATACGCATCCAGCCTCCGGACATTTCTGTCTGAATCTTTTCGATAAGATACTATAACACTCCACTTTTTTCTGATTTAACTCTAACATCCACAGGAATCTGTGACATCCGAATTCTTGCTTATTCGTTATGAAATATTGCTTATATCTATTCATTGTTTTTCATTTTTTATTCAGATTTCATAGGAAATATCCATGATTTTTGTGCTTTTTGTCTAATAAAAACCCGGCTGTTTTCTGTTTCTATCCTCTTTTTCCTTATTTTCTCCCCCTGTTTGGAGATTTGATTTGACAAAGAACCGCAATTATTCTATGCTTAAAATATCCGTGAACAGATCCTTATTGTGAAAAGAAAGGCTGGTTGATTATGATTGCGAATCTGAACGGGATTTATGAGACGGTGGAATATCGTGACAGTTCTTCCCTTCAGCTCTATGATAATACGGATTTTGAGGCATATCCCCGCCACTGGCATACCTGCATCGAAATCATCATGCCGATCCGGAATCCTTACCGTCTGGAATATGACACGCATAAATTCTGTCTCAAGGAAGGGGATATCATTCTTCTCTGCCCCGGAACCCTGCATTCTCTTGAAGCCTGCGAAGGAGAGCGCTGGATTTTTCAGGCGGAAATGTCCTCCGTCACTTCCCTGAGCAATGTGGAAACATTTCTGACGATTCTCTATCCGGCGATGATTATCACCCCGGAGACTTCCCCGGAGATCTACGACAATGTACGCCGTCT
>CACXHD010000211.1 GCA_902767335.1 uncultured Lachnospiraceae bacterium | reverse complement strand
GGCGGAGTGGGTCGGGTCAGCTTATGAGATATAAGGGGCATGAGGGCGTACGGCTTTGTCGGCTGTGAATAGCAGCCTTTTTTATTCCATCGATTCGCAGGGCGGCGCCGAAGCACCGGTCCCTCACGAATTCAAATCTGCTTTCACAAGCTTTTCCCCCTGATAGGTCAGCTTCATACGGACGGATTTTCTGCCGGAGAGCATCTGCTGAAGAAAGATCCGGTCTCCCTCCCAGAGCGGGAGAGACAGGATCCGGTCCTTCGCAATCCAGGCAAGATCTCCTTCGCTGCAGTTATCCTTCACCGTTCCGGTGAAATCATGGGCAAGATACAAAAACATGTATTCATCCTCCCAGGTGTCGGAGACAAAGGTGATGACGCCGAGGAAATCATAACCGGTGAGCGTCAGACCGGTTTCTTCATAAACTTCCCGCAGCATGCATTCATCCGGGGATTCTCCGTTTTCCAGCTTTCCTCCGACACCGATCCATTTTCCTGCGTTCGGATCGTCTTTCTTTTTATTCCGGCAAAGCATCAGATAGCAGTCATTTTTTTCAATATATGCGAGAGTTGTCAGTCTGGACATGGGCATGGCTCCTTTTCAGGTTCTTTCTGAGGTTGACTATAGCATAGCATATCCGGGGGGACATCGAAAATTTGTTTTTTCTTTCACATAGATGTATGGTATGATTACTGAGGAAATACGGATTAAATCCATGTTTCATTAAAGCAGAATGATTCATCGGGGGGAAGCTCGTTTCATGGAGATTTCGGAGCTGACGGCCTACGCCAGTGAAAAATATCAGATCGCAGAGCAGCATAAATGGGCAGATTTTCCGGGCTTCTCGGTGCTCGCACATCCGCAGTCCGGGAAATGGATTGCACTTCTGATGCGGCAGTGGGACAGTGAAACCGGCGAAGAACTCCAGAAGTGCGACCTCAAATGCGGGGAAGGCGTACTGGCCAGGTATACGCGGCCGTATCTAGCCCCGCCGGTTCGTATGCGCGGAAACAACTGGATCAATATTTCTTTTGACCGCCGGACCGAGCGGGAGACCGTCTTTGCGCTGTTCGACCTGGCGGTTGCATTCGGATCCCAGAGCGGATATCTGATTACGCTTCCTTCCGAACGGAAGAACGGCGAAAGCGAATATCACGATACGAAGCTTTCCTTCGGGCCGGAATTTTCGGGCCGGCCCAGGTTCGCCGCTTCGGGGCGGGAAAAGGACCCTCTTCCGGAGCGTCTGCGTGCATTGAAACGACTGTATGACTATGGTCCGGAGACCGTATCCTCCAGGGCCCGGAATTTTTACCGGCAGGCGCAGTTTATGAAGGATTTTGAGGATGATTATCCTTGGGCGGGACCGTTTCACCGCTATTTTCCCACCTATCAGGACCTGACGACACGGCAGCTGCGCGGATATTTTACCTGGCGGACCCATGTGCGCAGGGGAATCTATGAGGAGATTCCATCTTCCGCTGCATACATCTATCTCTATGAACTGCTGAACGGGATCGGCGCTTCCGGACCGGAGGATGTCCTTGGAAAGCTCAGGGAATTCCGGACCGGATTTCTCGACGCAGGTTTTGGCGACGATTCCATGCGGACGAATCTGGAGCGATGGATGTTTGAATATGCCGTACTTTCGGATCTTTCTCCCGAGCAGACTGCCGGGGCAGCGGATCCTCAGCTGCGCGCCCTGGACGAAGCGCTGTCGTCACTTCGTTCTTCCAGAGAATATACGGACGATGCGGTTTTTGAAGCGCTCTGCCGGTTCGGACGGAAAACCATGAAATCTTCCCCGGCCTATGCAGATCCTTCCGGAGACGGAAAACATCTGCTCTGCGAGGCCTGGCGGGCCGCGTGTGATGATTTGGGCGGGGAGAATCTATTTACGCGCTGCTTTGGGAAACGCAGCATGCGTCCGTGGAATCCGCTTTCCAATGCGGTCTGTTATGAACACGGGAACTCCCGGGACAGAGATTTTGTACTGGATCCGAGCAGAAGCTATCACTGCAGAAACGGTATGTGGTATGTCAATGCCTTTGAGCCTGTGCTGTTTGACCGCGGCAGAATACAGAGTTTCCTGCGCACAGCGGATCGCATGCTGCGCCGGTATCTGAAAACCGGACATTATCTTCAGGAAAAGCCGGAGGAGCTTTGGGCTGCCGTTTATATGGAAAGCGTGATCGAGGCCGACAAAAAGGCAAAGATTGAGGCGGCAAGACCCAGGATCGAGATTGATCTTTCCGCTCTGGATCAGATCCGGCAGGATGCGGTCATCACACGGGAGAGTCTGCTGACGGACGAAGAGAGGGATCTTCCCCTCCATGAGGAGGATTCCGGCAGGGACGTGTGTTTCTCCGGCGGCAAAGAATTCCACCAGGCAGATCATGTTCCCGTTGCAGAAGATTTTCTCCAGGATGATCATGTTCCCGTTGCAGAAGATTTTCTCAATATGAAAGACGCAGCTGCGGAAAAAGAAGAGCCGGTTGTGCCGGTCAGGCAAACACCGGAGTCGGTATCAGAGATTCCGTTGAGTTCAGTTGAGATGCAAATTCTGCAGACTTTGCTTGCGGGAAAAGATCCATCGGAAATCATCAAAGCAAACCACCAGATGACCTCGATCGTAGCTGATACCATCAATGAGGCTCTGTTTGATGTATTTGGGGATACGGTTGTGCTCTGCGAAGAGGATCATCTCTCTCTGGCGGAGGATTATATTGAAGAACTGGAGGAATACCTCGTTGGAAAATCGAATGGATGAGCAGAAGAAAGTACCGAAACGAATTGCGCAGACCGTACTGAATTCTCTGAAGGGCGGTGTGGTTCCGCGGATCGGCCTGCCCTATATCGCTGTCGGCAGAAAAAACGAGATTGACGCCCTGCTGCACGATGTCGACATCATCGCGGAGGGCGGCGCTTCCTTCCGGTTTATCGTCGGTCGCTACGGCAGCGGAAAAAGCTTCCTGTTGCAGACCATCCGCAATTATGTCATGGACCGGGGGTTTATCGTCGCGGATGCAGATCTTTCCCCGGAGCGGCGGCTCGTGGGAACACGGGGGCAGGGTCTTGCCACGTACCGCGAACTGATTTCAAACCTTTCGACGAAAACGAAGCCGGAAGGCGGAGCTCTGCCGCTGGTTCTGGATCGATGGATCAGCGCCGTGCAGAGCGAAACGATGCAGGAAACCGGCCTCTCTTTCGGAGATCCGGCGCTCGAAAAAGCAACGGACCGGAAAATCTATGAAATTACGTCCTCGGTCAGTGAACTGGTACACGGTTTTGAATTCGGAAGACTGCTTTCCGTCTATTATCAGGCGTATATAGCGGGAGATGACGAGACAAGGGCAAAGGTTCTACGCTGGTTTCGCGGCGAATATGCCCTGAAGCGGGAGGCAAAGGAAGCACTCGGGATCAACATAATTATTTCCGATGACGACTGGTACGATTATCTGAAGCTGTTCGCCGCCTTTTTCCGGCTGGCAGGATATACCGGAATGATGGTCATGGTGGATGAACTGGTAAACATTTATAAGGTTCCGAATTCCATCACCCGGCAGTATAATTATGAAAAAATTCTGACCATGTACAATGACGCACTGCAGGGAAAGGCGAAATATCTGGGCTTTCTGATGGGAGCGACGCCGCAGGCCCTGGAGGATAAGCGGCGGGGAATCTACAGCTATGAGGCGCTGCGTTCCCGCCTGAGTGAAGGGCGCTTCTCCAGACCCGGCGCACGCGATCTGCTCTCACCGGTCATCCGGCTGGAAGCCCTCACGGCGGAAGAGATGCTGGTGCTCTGCGAAAAGCTTGCACAGATGCATGCCGACCTGTACGGCTATGCCCGCAGCGTCACAACCGGGGATCTGACGGATTTTATCCGGATTGAATACGGACGCATCGGTGCGGACCAGAATATCACGCCCCGTGAGGTGATCCGGGATTTCATTGAACTGCTGGATCTTTTGTACCAGCACCCCGATCTGCCGGTCACAGAGCTGCTGAAATCCGATGAATTCTCATATGCGGGATCGGAAGCTGTATCGGATGAGACAGCAGCCGGTTTCGCGGAGTTTACCATATGAACGTATTTGAACGATACGCCCCGTTTATTCAGAACTATATTTACCGCTCGGGGTGGCAGAGCCTGCGGGCGGTACAGAACGCGGCAGGGGATGCGATCTTCGGAACAGAGGAAAATGTCCTGCTGACAGCGTCGACCGCTTCCGGAAAAACGGAAGCCGCCTTCTTTCCGATTCTGACCCTGCTGGAGGAAAACCCGTCGGATACCGTCGGCGTTCTGTATATTGCGCCGCTCAAGGCGCTGATCAACGACCAGTTCGGGCGGCTGAATGATCTCTGCGAAGAAGAGGGGATTGCGGTCACCTCCTGGCACGGGGATGCGAATCCGACGAAGAAGCGGAAGCTTCTGAAAAAGCCCTCCGGGATCCTGCAGATCACACCGGAATCGCTGGAATCTCTGATGATCAATAAGCATATGGAGATTCCGTCGCTGTTCGGGGATCTCCGCTTTATTGTTATCGATGAGATCCACTCACTGCTCCGCGCCGACCGCGGACTGCAGACCTTCTGCCTGATCGAACGGCTCTGCCGTCTGGCCGGCTGCAGCCCTCGAAGAATCGGGCTTTCCGCTACCATCGGCAGCCCCCGGCTGGCAGGCGAATTTCTGGCGGCCGGCAGCGGCAGGGGAACCGTGATCCCGAAATTTGACGGGGGCCGGGAGGTCTGGCGCCTCTCCATGGAGCATTTTTACAATACGCCGCCCCAGGCAGACGAGGGAAAGAGCGTGCCCGCCGGAACGCCGCCGATGGAGCCGCCGACCGATACGGCGCCGAAGGATGCGGACCCCGGGATCGGATATATCTTTGCGCATACGCGGGGGAAAAAGTGCCTGGTGTTCACAAATTCGCGGGAAGAATGCGAATCGGTATGCCAGTATCTGCGGCAGTACTGTGAGGCAAACCATGAGCCGGACCGTTTCCTGATCCATCATGGCAATCTCTCGGCTTCGTACCGGGAGAGCGCCGAGGAAGAGATGCGGGACGAGGATTCGCTGATGTCGGTCTGTGCCACTGCCACACTGGAACTGGGCATCGATATCGGCCGGCTGGAACGGGCCTTTCACATTGACGCACCCTTCACCGTCTCCGGCTTCCTGCAGCGTATGGGGCGGACCGGCCGCAGGGGAAACCCGTCGGAGATGTGGTTTGTCATGCGGGAGGACCATCCGGAGGCGAGAGCCATGCTGCCGGACAGCATTCCCTGGTATCTGCTGCAGGGGATCGCCCTGGTCCAGCTATATATGGAAGAACGCTTTGTGGAACCGCCGCGCACGGACCGGATGCCCTACAGCCTGCTGTATCATCAGACGATGAGCACCCTCGCGGCCCATGGAGAGATGACCCCGGGCGAGCTTGCATCCCGGGTGCTGACGCTGAGCGGTTTCCGCCGCATATCGCAGGAGGATTACCGACTGCTGCTTTTGCATCTCATCGAAAAGGATCATGTGAACCGGACGGAAAACGGCGGTCTGATCCTGGGCATTTCCGGCGAGCGGATCGTGAACAATTACAAGTTCTATGCGGTGTTTCAGGAGAACATCGAATATACGGTGCGATCCGGTCCGGAGCAGCTCGGCACGATTGTAAAGCCGCCGCCTGTGGGTGATAAGATTGCGATTGCAGGACGGGTATGGGCTGTGGATGAGGTGGATCACAAACGGAGGGAGGTTCTGTGCACCCTCGTCAAGGGACTGATCCCCGCCTACTTCGGCGATGTGGCCGGCGATATCCATACGCATATTCTTGAGCGGATGTACCGTGTGCTGAAAGAGGATGTACAGTATCCGTATCTGATGCCCCATGCGGTATGCCGTCTGGCGGATGCGCGAAATACCTTTCAGAAATCCCGGATGAGAGACCGCCCGCTGGTTTGTCTTGGCGGGAAAATGTGGGCGTTGTTCCCCTGGCTGGGGACCTATGCCTTTCTCGCCATGGAACGATTCCTGAAGCTGCGCTGTGCCGGAAGACTGTCCCTGAAGGGACTTCATTCCTCGCGGCCTTACTACATGCTTTTTACCATGCAGGCAGATGAGACGGATTTCTACCGCATTGTTCTGGAAGAGGCGGAAAAGGAATTCAGCCCGATGGAACTGATATATCCAAAGGAAGTGCCGGTCTTTGAAAAATATGATCCGTATGTTCCGGAGGAACTGGTGCGAAAGGGTTTTGCCTTCGGCGTTCTTGATGTGGAGACGATGAAATGCCGGATCCGGGAATGGAAAGCCTTTTCCGGCTGTGAAGCCAAAGCGGAAAAAGGAAGTGTATGGTAATGGACAATCGAAAATATACAAAACAGTATTATCTTCCCCCGCAGCCGTGCCTGGACTGGACGCGCAGGGATTCCATCGAAGCGGCGCCCCAGTGGTGCAGTGTCGATCTTCGGGACGGCAATCAGGCGCTGGTGGTTCCGATGACGCTGGAACAGAAGGTCCGGTTCTTCCAGATGCTGGTGGATATCGGCTTCAAGGAGATCGAGGTGGGGTTTCCTGCCGCATCGGAAACGGAGTTTCAGTTTCTCCGTACCCTGGCGCAGCGGAATCTGATCCCGGAGGATGTGACGGTCCAGGTGCTTACCCAGGCCAGAGAACACATTATCCGCAGAACCTTCGAATCTCTGGAAGGGATCCGGAATGCCATCGTCCACGTATATAATTCCACATCCAGTGTTCAGAGAGAGCAGGTATTCGGAAAATCAAAAGAGGAGGTTCTGCAGATTGCCGTGGAAGGGGCTTCCCTGCTGCAGGAGCTGAGTGATTCCTGCGGGACAAAATACCGGTTTGAATACAGCCCGGAGAGCTTTACCGGGACAGAACCGGAATACGCTCTGGAGGTATGCAATGCGGTGCTGGATGTCTGGAAACCGACCTCCGACCGGAAAGCCGTCATCAATCTTCCCAGTACCGTGCAGCTTTCCATGCCGCATGTATACGCCTCCCAGATTGAATTCATGAGCAAAAACCTGAAATACAGGGACAATGTCATCCTTTCCCTGCATCCCCACAATGACCGGGGAAGCGGTGTGGCGGACGCAGAGCTCGGACTTCTGGCCGGTGCCCAGCGGATTGAGGGCACCCTGTTCGGAAACGGAGAGCGGACCGGAAATGTGGATATTGTGACGCTTGCTCTGAACATGTATTCACAGGGTGTGGATCCGAAGCTGAAGTTTGACAACATGACAAAGATCTCCGAGCGGTATGAAGCCTATACCGGCATGCCGGTCTATGAGCGAAGTCCCTACAGCGGCGCCCTGGTTTTTGCCGCTTTTTCCGGTTCTCACCAGGACGCGATTGCGAAAGGAATCAAATACTATGAAACCCACAGCCGGAATCTGTGGACGGTGCCGTATCTGCCGATTGACCCGAGGGATATCGGAAGAAGTTATGACGCAGATGTGATCCGGATCAACAGCCAGTCCGGCAAGGGCGGCGTCGGATACATTCTGGAACAGGACTTCGGCCTGCGGCTGCCCAGGAAAATGCGGGAAGCGATGGGATATGCGGCAAAAGCCGCCTCCGACCATCAGCATAAGGAGCTCTCGCCCCAGGAAGTGTTTGAACTGTTCAAGCAACGGTATGAAAATGTGACCGTTCCCTATGAAATCAATGAGGTTCATTTTAAACAGCACAACGGCATCATAACGGAAGTGACCACCACCTGCGCAGGCCGGAGGCATGTTGTCATTGCCTCCGGGAACGGACGTCTGAATGCTGTAAGTAATGCATTGAAAAAAATCTACCACCTGGAGTATAATCTTGTTACGTATGAAGAGCATGCGCTGGAGAGCAGCTCCAGTTCAAAGGCAATCGCTTACGTGGGAATTGAGAACCGCATCGGGGAAGTATACTGGGGTGCGGGCGTTGACGTCGATATTATCCGTGCTTCCATCGACGCACTGCTGACCGCTGTCAATCACATGACAGAGGGCGTGCGATGAAAAGGAGAATGATGACCAGAAAAGAAACTGCTTTGATCCGCATTCTGCGGTCCGCTCTGCCGCTGGCGGCGGCATTCGCGGCCTTTGTCCTGATTTGTGTCAAATGTCTTTCCGGCAGGTATGCCTGGGATCTTCCGTTTACGGATATGAACGGCAGTCCGAAGCAGACGCTGGAAACCCTGCCGGCCGGCGTCGTCGGCCTTCTGGGCAGTGAACGGCAGGAACTGGATTCTTACTATAATATCCAGACCATCCGGACGACGTTTCCGGGAGAAGCCATCCTGGGCGGTGTGAATACAGTGAATCGTGCGCTGCATCTGCAGAAGCTTTTTGCCGGAGCTTCCCGCCGCGCAGCGGAGATCGGATACGACGCGCTTCAGGTGGTTGCCCAGAACCAGCTTCCGTACGAAGAGTATTATACGCTTCTGCAGATCGTGGAAGCGGAAGCCACGGGCGGCGATGTCAAGAGCAAGACCCTGATCGCCAACGTCGTCCTCAACCGTGTGGCGGATGAACGATTCCCGAATACCATCACGGAGGTTGTCTGGCAGAATGTGGACGGACATCCCCAGTTCTCACCGACGGCAGACGGACGGATGGGCAATCTGACCATAACAGAATCCACCATACAGGCCGTGCGGAAGGCACTGGAGGGCGAAGACAATTCACAGGGCGCGCTGTTTTTTGTGGCTCGTTCCTCTGCATCCTCAGAGAACCTGGAATGGTTTGACGATTCCCTGGTCTTTCTGTTTGAATATGGAGGCCATGAGTTTTATAAGTTTGGAGAGTAAAAGAAAATGACCAATCGAATGTACAAATCAACCCGAAACAGCGAGACGAAAGTGACCGCCTCTCAGGCGATCCTGTCCGGACTGGCGCCGGACGGCGGACTCTATGTCCCGGAAGATTTTCCGGTACTGGATGTCCCCCTGGAACGGCTGGCCGGAATGACTTACCAGGAGACGGCCTTCGAAGTCATGAAACTGTTCCTGACCGATTTCACGCAGGAGGAACTGAAGGGATGTATCGCCAGAGCGTATGACGATAAATTTGACACGCCCTCGATCGCGCCGATGCGAAAATGCCGGAATGCGTGGTATCTGGAGCTGTTTCACGGCCAGACGATCGCGTTCAAGGACATGGCCCTCTCCATTCTGCCGCATCTTCTGACGACCGCAGCGGCAAAATGCGGTGAAAACCGGGAGATTGTCATTCTCACAGCGACCTCCGGAGACACCGGAAAGGCCGCGCTGGCAGGATTTGCGGATGTTCCCGGAACGAGGATCATGGTGTTCTATCCGAAAAACGGTGTGAGCCCGATCCAGGAAAAGCAGATGGTGACCCAGGAAGGAAAGAACGTCTGTGTGGCAGGGATCCGCGGGAATTTCGACGATGCGCAGAGCATGGTGAAGCAACTGTTTACCGATCCGGACCTGCGCCGGGAGCTTTCAGAGCGCGGCTATCGTTTCTCTTCGGCAAACTCCATCAATATCGGCCGTCTGATCCCGCAGGTGGTGTATTATGTGTACGCCTACGGCCGCCTTCTTCAGGAAGAGGCGGTCCGTCCGGGAGAACCAGTGAACTTTACGGTTCCCACCGGCAACTTTGGCAATATTCTGGCCGCGTACTATGCTTCCAGAATCGGTATTCCGGTGAAACAGCTGATCTGTGCATCCAATGAAAACAAAGTACTGTTTGACTTCTTTAAGACCGGGATCTATGACAGGAACCGTGAATTCCTGCTGACGACGTCCCCCTCGATGGACATTCTGATTTCCAGCAACCTGGAGCGCATGATTTATGAGGCAGCCGGAGAGGATGCGGATCAGTGCCGGAAGTATATGGAGGACCTGCAGCGCAGCGGCCGATATGAAATCGACGAATCCATGAAGAAGAACCTGTGCATGTACCGCGGCGGATATGCCTCCGTCGAAGAGACGGCTGCACAGATCCGAAAAGTTTTTGAGACGGAAGGATATCTTCTGGATCCGCATACGGCCGTAGCTTCCTTTGTCTGTGACCGCTTCCGGGAAGAGAGCGGAGACGATACCCCTACGGTCATCGTTTCCACAGCCAGTCCCTATAAGTTCACACGCTCTGTCATGGAGGCGCTCGGACGGAGCGATGAGAGTGCGGATGATTTTGCGCTGGCGGATCAGATCAGCGCCCTGACCGGCGTTCCGGTCCCGGCTGCGGTTTCCCAGATCCGGGATGCCGAAATCCTTCATCACCTCGTTGTAAACCGGGAGGAAATGGAAGGCGCGGTAAAGGAATTCCTGTCCTGAACGAGAATGCATTACGAAAGGAAGAGCGATGCAGAGGGTGGAAGGGCATTCCTTTGAAAGCTGTGCCGAATATCGTTTGAAGCGGGCGCATCGGACGCTCGGAAAATGAGAAATGAGAAAAGGGAAGCACCTGTCCGAAGGCGAAAAGAGAAAAGGAAATCTCCGGCGCTTCCTTTAGGAGCTGTTGGGTTATAGGTTATATCTGAACAGATCCTGACCTGCGGGAGGAATATAAGAAATGAGTACAAACAACTTTATGTCGATTATGGACATTATTGTCCTTGCAGCCGGCGTCTATGTGCTTTACGGATGGTTTATGCTGATGTTCAAGGGGGAAATCCGGCAGGGCCTGATGATCCCGAGAGATGTGAATCCAAAGTCCTGCAAGGATTTTGAGGGCTTCAAATCCTATATGGGAACCCGTTCCCTGATCCTCGGCATCCTCGCCGTCGCAAACGGCGCAATGGGTCTGTACCAGGATTACGTCCGTCCGGTCCATCCGGTGTTCTACTGGATCATGTTCGGACTTTTCCTCGCGTTTCTGATCTGGTACGGGTACTGCACCAAAAAGGCGCTGAAGGATTACTTCGGCATTAAGTAAGGAAAGCATCCGGCTTTCCGGACAAATAAAGCGGTGCCTGTTCCACGAGGGAACAGGCACCCTGGATCTTCGGCAGCTTTTGCGTGATTTCCGGGAAACAGGTCCCGCGCCGGCTGCCGTCCGTCTTATTATCTAAGGACCTGTAGCAAAATAACTTGCACATCTTGCTGGTCTTTTCGTCCGATTACAACGTTCAAAAATCACTTACATAGCTAATGAATTACCGCTCCTTCAGCGGCACATATTCTTTATTTTCACTGATGCTCACATACGCCGGGCGGATGATTTTTCCGCGGTTGGCGATCTCTTCGATGCGGTGCGCTGTCCAGCCCACGCTCCTGGCGATGGCAAACAGCGGCGTATACAGTTCATGGGGCAGAGCCAGCATATCATAGACAAATCCGCTGTAAAAATCCACATTCGCGCTGACACCCTTATAAATCCGTGCATTTTTCGCGATGACCGAAGGCGCGGTTTTCTCCACAAGGCAGTAGAGGTCATATTCGTCGGCGAGACCTTTTTCATCGGAAAGATATTTGGCATAGGATTTGAGCAGGACAGCTCTTGGATCAGACAGCGAATAGACCGCATGTCCCATGCCGTAGATCAGGCCGGAGTGGTCAAACCCGTCACGGGAGAGCAGCGTCTGCAGATATGCGGCGATTTCCTCCTCGTCTCTCCAGTCCCTGACTTTTTCCTTCAAATCCTCCATCATCCGGACAACTTTAATATTTGCACCGCCGTGCCTCGGCCCTTTGAGGGATCCGAGGGAAGCGGCAAAGGTCGAATAGGTGTCCGTGCCGGAGGAGGAAACGACATGCGTCGTGAAGGTTGAGTTATTGCCGCCGCCATGCTCCATGTGAAGCACGAGGGCAATATCCAGCAGACGGGCTTCGGTCGATGTAAAAGCACTGTCCTTGCGGAGTACATGCAGCAGATTTTCCGCGAAGGAAAGCTCTGGATCCGGTTTGTTGATGTACAGGCTCTTTCCATTATAGTAGTGCTGATAGATATGATATCCGTACACAGAGATCATCGGAAGCATGCTGATCAGCTGCATGCACTGGCGGAGAATATTCGGAATGGAGATGTCGTCCGCCTGATCGTCGTACGCATACAATGTAAGCACACTGCGGGCCAGTACATTCATCATATCCTGGCTCGGGGCATTCATGATAATATCGCGTACAAAATTGGACGGAAGCTGAGACCGGCAGCGGTTGATCAGGGAAGAGAAATCTTTCAGCTGTTTCCTGTCCGGAAGCGTCCCCATGATCAGAAGATACGCGATTTCCTCGAACCCGAAACGTTTCTCTTTGGTAAAACCGCTGACCAGATCCTGAATCCGTTCGCCGCGGTAATACAGTTCTCCTTCACAGGGGATATCATTCCCGTCGGGGCCTTTTTTCTTTCCGATGACTTTGGAAATATCGGTCAGGCCGGCCCTGATGCCTTTGCCGTCCAGATCGCGCAGTCCCCGCTTGACATCATATTTCAGATAAAGATCCTGGTCTATATGACTGATGGCTTCACTTTTCTGTGCCATTGAAAGAAGCTGCGGAGTGATTTCTGAATAATGTTGATTGTTCATAGATGACCACCTCGCTTTCAAAAAATCGAACTTTTAACGCTGTATACCCTAGTAGTATACCATGTAACCGGACAGAAGAAAATAAAAAACTTTATTAAGGTAACGTGAGAAAAAGAAAAGAAGTTGACGAGGTTTTTCGGGTGCTTTATAATGAATCGGATACAAGTCTCACAAATTTTCACTGTTTCAGATCCATCCGGATGGGAGGAACCGATAATTTATGATCAGGAGCATGACCGGCTTCGGCCACGGTGAACTGCAGACACAGGACCGTAAGTTTACAGTAGAGATCAAGTCTGTGAACCATCGCTATTTCGACGTCAATATCCGGCTGCCCCGCGCTTTGAACCGGTTTGACAGTATGATTCGCTCGGTTCTGAAAGAATATATTCAGCGGGGAAAAGTGGATGTCTATGTCACACTGGAACGGGAGGCCTCGGATCAGATCCGGCTGACGTACCATGAGGACATCGCAAGACAGTATATGCAGTATCTTGAGCGGATGTCGGAAACCTTTTCGCTTCCGGGGGATGTGAGTGTCTCCCGACTGGCTTCATTTCCGGAAGTAATGACCCTGGACACCCCGCCGGAGGATGAAGATGAACTCTGGCATGAGCTTGAGACGGCGGTCCGGGAAGCCTGCGTTTCCTTTACGGAAGCCAGACAGAAGGAGGGAGATCACCTCTGCGAAGACCTGACGGGCAAGCTGGAAGGAATGCTCAGAGACGTGACACTGGTGGAGGAACGGTATCCGGGCGTCATGGAAGCCTATCGTGAACGGCTCCGGGAAAAGCTCCGGGAAGTTCTTGAGGACAGCCAGATCGACGAAAACCGGGTTGCCGCGGAGCTTGTCATCTATTCCGACAAGGTGTGCACGGACGAGGAAACCGTACGTCTGCGGAGTCATATCAATACGATGCTGAATGTCCTTACGGAAGGCGGATTTGTCGGAAGAAAGCTGGACTTCATCGCACAGGAGATGAACCGGGAGGCAAATACGATCCTTTCCAAGGCAAATGACCTGGAAACTTCCAACCTTGCCATCGGGCTGAAGACGGAAATCGAGAAGGTCCGGGAACAGATTCAGAACATAGAATGAAGACGGGAATACAATGGCAGATATGATCAACATCGGGTTCGGAAATGTAGTCAATTCCGACAAGCTGGTCGCGATTGTCGATCCGGACGCCGCCCCGATCCGGCGCCTGGTCGCAAATGCCCGTGAGGCGCACCGCTGTGTGGACGCTACGCAGGGCAGAAAGACAAAGGCCGTACTTGTCATGGAAGATGAAATTATTGTACTGTCTGCGCTTGTGCCGGACACAATCAGCAGACGTATCATTTTACAGAAAACGGAGGTGAACTGAACATGGTACAACAGGGAAGTCTTGTAGTTATCTCCGGGTTTTCCGGTGTCGGAAAAGGAACGGTCATCCGGAAGCTGATGGAACTCTCTGACAGCTATGCTCTCTCGGTATCGGCGACCACACGGCCCCCGCGTCAGGAAGAGCAGAACGGCAGAGAATATTTCTTTATGAATGAGCAGCAGTTCAATGAAATGATCCGGAAGCATGAGCTGATTGAATTCGCCTGCTACTGCGACAATTATTACGGTACGCCCAGAAAATTTGTGGAAGAGCAGATGACGCTAGGCAAAGACGTGATTCTTGAAATCGAGACGCAGGGCGCCGAGCTGATCCGCAGACAGTATCCGGATGCGCTTCTGATTTTTATTATGCCGCCTTCCGGAGAGGAGCTTCGCAGACGGCTGTCCGCGCGCGGGAGCGAAAAGGAACAGGTCATCCGGCAGAGGCTGGAGCGCGCGGCCAAAGAAGCAGAGCATATTGAAGACTATTCCTATGTCTTCGTGAATGATGACGCAGATGAATGTGCCGGGCGGCTGAATGCCCTGATACAGGCACAGCGCAGCCGCATGGACCGCAATACGGAAATGATCGGAAGAGTGCGCACACAGCTCGTCGATTTTCTGAAAGGAGAATGAGTATATGTTACATCCGTCCTATACGGATCTGATGCAGATCGTCAATGAAGAAGCGGAGGGAGATACTCCCGTGGTAAACAGCAGGTATTCGATTGTCATGGCTACGGCAAAACGGGCCAGACAGATTATCGCCGATCCGAACCTGGACAGCCGTCTGCGCGCGAAGCCTCTTTCGGAAGCGGTTCGGGAGCTGAGCAACGGCACGCTTCATATCCTTCCGGAGGATGCTGCGGATCTGGATGAGAAGATTCCCCAGGTGAGCAGCGGCGAAAAATTCGCATTTGCCGACCTTTCGGACCATGAAGGCGCAGGCGAAGCCATGTCTTCGGAGGCAGAGGACGAGGCCGAAGATGAAGACGAGGAAACGGATGATTCGGAGGATCAGGAATAAGACCGGAAAGGATCTGTCATGTTCGGAAAATCAAAGAGGGACCGGTCTTCGGAGAAGGCGCAGGGGCAGTTTGATGAAGCGGCTTCCGCAGCCAGAGTTCCAATGAACCGCAGTGTTTCCCACTGGTTTATTGTTATGTCTGTTCTCTATGTCCTCATAGGGATCATCATCTTTGTCTGGCCGGGGATCAGTATGGAAATTGCAGGGCTGGTGTTTGGCGTTGCAATGCTTGCCTACGGGATCACACGGATTGTCATTTACTTTACCCGAAATCATTATGATACCATCATCCAGATGGATCTGACCGTCGGCGTTGTCTTTTCCGCCTTCGGTCTGTTTCTGCTGCTTCACCGGGATTTTGTCCAGGCCATGCTGCCCTTCGCCGTAGCGATCCTGCTGCTGATCGGCGCGATCTCGAAATTCCAGTATTCTCTGGATATGAAGCGTCTGGGCGTGCTCCGCTGGAGGATATTTCTCGCGGCGGCAGTGATCGTGTTCCTGCTGGGACTGGTGCTGATCTATAATCCGTTCCGGGACCGTTATCTGATGGGCTTTATCGCCGGAAGCATCATTGCGGAAGGTGTGCTGAATATCATCGCGGTTCTGATCATTTCCCACCGGATCCGCAGGGACGGAAGGGGAGCATTTACCGTAACGGGCGACAAATTTGCAGCACCGGGCGCCAAAAGGCCGGAAATGCTCGAGGACAGACAATGAAAGTACATTTTATCTCCCTCGGCTGCGACAAAAATTTATCCGATTCCGAGCATATGCTTGGAATACTGCAGCACGGAGGAATGGAGATCACCGATGACGAAACGCAGGCGGATATCATTGTTATCAACACCTGCTGTTTTATCGGTGACGCAAAGGAAGAAAGCATACAGACGATCCTGGATATGGCCAGACTGCGCACGGAGGGTTCCTGCCGTGCGCTTATCGTTACCGGCTGCCTCGGGCAGCGATATGCCTCCGAGATGGAGGAGCTGATCCCGGAAGTCGACGCGATCCTCGGGACGGCCTCCTATGACCGGATCCTCGAGGCGATCCGGCAGGTTCTGGACGGAAACAAAGCCGTGATTCTGGAGGACATCAGCACTCCGCCCCGGGACGTACCGGAACGGATCCTCACAACCGGCGGACATTATGCATATCTGAAGATTGCCGAAGGCTGCGGGAAAAACTGCACGTACTGTATCATTCCCAAGGTCCGAGGGCGGTACCGCTCGGTCCCGATGCCTTCCCTGCTGGAAGAAGCGCAGCGGCTGGCGGAGCAGGGCGTAAAGGAACTGATTCTCGTAGCCCAGGAGACGACCCTCTACGGTGTGGATCTGTACGGCCGGAAATCCCTGCATGTTCTGATTCATAAGCTGTGTCAGATTCCGGGGATCCGCTGGATCCGGCTTTTATACTGCTACCCGGAAGAGATCTATCCCGAGCTGATCGATACGATGGCAGAGGAAGAGAAGTTCTGCCACTACCTGGATCTCCCGATTCAGCACTGCAGCGATGACATTCTCCGCCGGATGGGCCGGCGTACCAACCGGGAGGATCTGACAAAGCGGATCGGCATGCTGCGAAGCCGGATTCCGGATATTGCTCTTCGGACCAGCCTGATTGCCGGTTTTCCCGGCGAGACAGAGGCGCAGCATGAAGAACTGATGGACTTTATCGATGAGATGGAGTTTGACCGGCTGGGCGTTTTCCTTTATTCGCAGGAGGAAGGAACTGCGGCG
>CACXHD010000210.1 GCA_902767335.1 uncultured Lachnospiraceae bacterium | reverse complement strand
CAGAAGTCCTGGTAGGTCATCGCCAGGTTCAGCGAATCATACAGTTCGCGGAATGCATCCTCCGGCATTTCGGTAAAGCCGTCGAATACGGCGATATCCGCCGGTTCTTCAAATACCGTCTGCAGCGTCTCCGGTTTTTCGGCAGCCGCTTCTCTGGAATCCACCGGATTGATGCAGTATGCGCGAATCTGGGCCATCTCCTCCTCGGAAACATCTCCGCAGATGACATAGACAACCGCACTGCGGATCGTCGGCGTTTCATCTTCCTTCAGGAAACGAATGCACTGCTCTGCGCTGTCCGCCCTCTGATCATACTGTCCGGGAAGGTATTCCACGGCAAAGACATGGGCATTTTCCGGTACCGGGAATACTTCTTCATAGAGAGTGTCCACCGGCGGTTCCGCGAAAATTCCCCGGCATGCCCTCCGGTACACATCCTCCGAGATGTTTTCAATATCGTACCGGATCAGAATCCGTACCTGTGTCACCTGCCGGATTCCGAGATAGCTGCGGATCTCCGATGCCAGTTCTTTCGCGCTTCCTGTGAAGGCATCTTTCTTTTCTGCAAATACCCGTCTGACATTGCTCATTCATTGTCCTCCGTTTGATCTGTCAATACGCCGCAGACATAGGCGGCAATCTCTATTCCTGCATCAATATAAGAAAAGCCGTCTTTTCCCATCATCATTTCGCTGAGGACAAATCCGCCCTCTCCGTTTACAACTGCTGCAACCTCCGCAAACCGCGTGTCTCCAAGTCCATCCTGGTTGAGAAAGCCGTCCATCGACTGTACCGGCGCGGCCAGTCCGATAATCGTGCTTCCCTCCTCCGTCGGCTCAATGCGGAAGTTCTCCTTCATGTAGTCTGTTCCGATCTGGCGGAATGTACCTGTGTACAGTTCATAAACCATTCCTCCCAGATCCGCCGCACTGATATAATTCTCGGTATTGTCTGTCACCTCCGCGACAATTTTCCGCTGCAGGTCAACACTCTGATACCCTGCGCTGCGGCATGTCTCGTTGATCACGTCCAGACCGAGGAAATCCACCAGGCAGTTCATGCAATTGTTGTCGCTGTAGGCCAGCATGGCTTTCAGATAATAGGACAGCGGATAGGTTTTTCCGTCTTTTTCTTCGGGAAACGCTTCTCCCCTGCCGCCGACACTGTTCACATATACAATCGGATCTTCCTGGGAGATCTTTCCCTCATCCAGCAGTACCGCAGCCGTATACAGGATCGGAACGCTGATGACGGCGGAGGCATACATCGGTTCCTCACCCTCGCCGGCGATACAGGACGCGCCGGTCTTCAGATCGTATACATAGACGCCGTACCGGTCTGCATCCGAGTAGGTTTCCAT
The DNA here is from genome assembly GCA_902767335.1 of uncultured Lachnospiraceae bacterium. Classification (GTDB taxonomy): domain Bacteria; phylum Bacillota; class Clostridia; order Lachnospirales; family Lachnospiraceae; genus Merdiplasma. The sequence goes on along the minus strand of CACXHD010000210.1, from coordinate 8,882 downwards.
GATCTGCGCAATCCCCTCGGGAACTCCCGCCAGGCTGTCCTTCTGTTCCGTCTGCGGCTCTTCCGTCTCCGGCAGGGCCTGCGCGCCGGGATCGGTTTCCGTCTCCGCGCTCTTCCCGGTCTTCGTGTTCCCTGCGGTCCCCGATTCTGCCTCCGATTCTGCTGACGGTTTTGTCTCCGCTGCTTCCGTCTGCCCGGGTTCGGCCGTCTCCTCCGTATCCGTTTCCTCTTCCCTCAGCATGCTTTCCGTTTCCGCTTCACCCGGAAGCATCTGGTTTCCGTCCTGTATAATCGTAATGTTGTCCGCCGAAGTAACGGGATATCCTGCCTCCGGTTTCTCCCGCAGAACATAATAGTACAGCAGGAAACCGCCGGCCATCAGAAGAACAATCAGCAGAATCAGCATGGTCATCAGAAAAGCCTGCGACCGTTCCTCGCCCCGTTCCTCCAGAAATGTATCCCGGTATAAATGCTCATCATACAGAGGATCCGGTTCTCCTGCGGAATTTCTTCCCCGTCTGTTTCTGCCTTTCTTTTCCCCCACAGATGCCCCGGGATATTCTCTGCCCGGAGCGTCGGGAGAAACCGGGCAGCCGCATGACGGACAGAACCGGTCCTGTCTGCGCAGCTTAGCTCCGCACTTTACGCACTTCATAGCTTCCTCCCGCGTTTCTTTTCTAAAAGATATCACAAATGATACTTTTTGAAAAGAGATTATCCTTGTTCCTGTGCTTCCCAGAAACCGCCGAGCAGCTCTCCCACATTCTCTTCACTGCAGCACTCCACATTCATCCATTCCCGCGGAAACATCCGCCGGTACGCAGGATCATGAAAACGTTCATCCAGGAGCACCACTACGCCTCGGTCGTCTTCCGTGCGGATCACCCGTCCGGCGGCCTGCAGGACCTTGTTCATCCCGGGACAGATATACGCATACCGGAAGCCGTCCTTTCCCTTCCGGTCATAATACTGGCGAAGCAGTTCCTGCTGTGTGCATACCTGGGGAAGCCCCGCTCCGACAACGACCGCTCCGATCAGCCATTCTCCCTTCAGATCGATTCCTTCTCCGAACAGGCTCCCCATCACACAGAGCCCCACCAGAGAGTTCTGCCGCTCTTTGGTGAAGGTTTCAAGGAAGTTCTCCCGTTCCTCCTCCTTCATGCCGCTTTTCTGAATCAGCAGTTCAAACGGCTTTCCGCTCCGGTCAAGATACGCCGCACAGTCCTCCAGCATCCGGTAGGATGGGAAAAACACCATGTAGTTTCCGCGCTTCTGTGCTGCGATACGCTGAATATAGGCTGCGATCCGCCGGTACATCCCCGCCGAGCGCAGACGGTACCGGCTGCTGGTATCCATGCCGATCATGACCTTCAGCCGGGCCGGGTCAAAACAGGTTTTCGCATAGACGCTGTAGAAATCCTTCCGGGCAGCCAGGGTGGACGTATAATAATCGATCGGCAGCAGGGTCGCGGAAAACAGAATGCTGCTTCTCGCCTTGTCGAAACATTCCTGAAGATTCCGGGAAGGATCCACGCACAGCAGTCTGAGCATGAACGTTCCGTCCGGGAGGAGTTCCTGATAAATAATGTAATCCTCCCCGGTCCGGTCCAGGATATCGAGAAATGTCAATATTTCAAAATAGAAAGCCAGGACCTCTTCGCGGGCCGGGTTCTCCCCGGCTTCCTCGAGAAAGTCTTCCATCGCCCCGGTCAGATTCATCAGGGCAAAGGGCAGCATGCCCGTATCCTTTCTCGTCTTCCACGGTTCCCCGTGGAGCGGCCGGATCGGGTCCGGTTCCGCTGCCGGCAGCGGCTCCCCGCCGGTGCGGTCGACCCCGGCCGCAGACGGCGATCCCCCGCCGATGCGCTCCGCCCCGTACGCAGAGGACGACTCCCGGCTGATGCGCTCCGTCCCGGGCGCAGGCGACGATCCCCGGCCGATGCGCTCCGCCCCGGCGTCTTCTCCCATCTCGCGCTTCATCGCCAGCAGAATGTTATTGCATCTCATCAGGGCGGAAGAAAGACGCCGGTCCAGAGACTTAACCATCGACCGGATCTCCAGAAACCGCTCCTTCGTCAGCGCGGCGCTGTACATCTCCCTGCCCCGGTCTGTGAGGTTGTGGGCTTCATCGATCAGAAACAGGTAATCGCCCCGGACGCCTTCTCCGAAGAAACGTTTCAGCTTTGCTCTCGGCTGAAACACATAATTATAATCGCAGATAATGACATCCATCCAGACAGACAGGTCCAGCGACAGTTCGAAGGGGCAGACCCGGTACTGCTCCGCCGCGTCGAGGATCCGTTTTCGGTCAAACCGGTCTTCTTCGGTGATCAGTGAAAAAACCGCATCATTGATCCGGTCAAAATGTCCTTTCGCCCAGGGACAGGTATCCGGGCTGCACACGGGTTCCTTCTGCGGGCAGATCTTCTCCTTTGCGGTCAGAACGATGCTTTTCATCCGAAGCCCCTGCCCGCGGAGCTGGTCCATGGCTTCCATGGCTGCCATGCGGGCAATGGTGCGCGCCGTCAGGTAAAAGATTTTTCCGCCCTTCCCCTCTCCGACGGCTTTCACCGCCGGAAAAAGCGTGCTCAGCGTTTTCCCCGAACCGGTCGGCGCCTGGATAAACAACAGCTTCTCTCTGACAATGCTCCGGTATACCGCCGCCGCCAGCTCCTTCTGCCCTTCCCGGTAAGCAAACGGGAAGGAGGTCCGGCGGATGGAATCGCGGCAGGTCTCATGCCAGGACACGGAGAAGGCGGCCCATTTCCGGTATTCCGACAGCAGCTCCCAAAACCACTCCTTCAGATCTTCAAATGTATAATCCCGGTGGAAATACCGGACTTCTTCGGTCTCCAGATTGCCGTAGCTCATCCGGACCCGCATCTGCCTTGCCTTCCCTTCTTCCGTGTCCTCCCATCCGTGCATCCGCCCGTACAGATAGGCGTAGCATTTTGCCTGCGCCAGATGGACCGGAACCGGCTCCTCGAGATATTCGAGGGAGCGCATCACGCCTTTAATCTCGTCGATCATGACGGTCCCGTCCGGTTCCAGGACGATCCCGTCCGCACGTCCTTCGACACAGATTGTCAGATTTTCCCACGCAAAAAAGCCGGAAAGCGATACCTCCGGCTGGTAATCGCCTCCGGCTGCAGCCTGGAGCTTCCGGTGAAACCGGCTGCCCATCTGCATTGCTTCCCGGTCTGCAAACCCTGCTCCCTTTCGCTGGTCGATATCCCCGCTTCGCAGGATAAACTCCACCAGATTCCGTACGCTGATGCAAACCATCGTCGGATCCGGCGAAGTCTCTGCCTTTCCGGTTGTCTTCTGTCTGTTTTTTCCCATCTGTTTCTTACGCAGAATCCCTGCTTCTTACTTCGCAGTCAACAGGCGGACGGCTTCGTCGATATACGGATTTTCCGCCTCTTCGAATTTCCCCGCATCGCAAAGACGGCTGTACGCGGGATTGACGGGAATCTGTCCGGCCAGCGCAAGGCCGGTCTGCTCCGCCGCCTGTGCAGCCCTGCTCTCTCCGAACACCGGGATCTTTTTCCCGCAGTCCGGACACTCGAGATAACTGTAGTTCTCAATCAGGCCCAATACGGGAATATTCATCAGCTGCGCCATATTCAGCGCCTTTTTCACAATCATCTCCACCAGCTCCTGCGGAGAGGTTACGATGAAGATCCCGTCCACCGGAAGAGACTGGAAAACGGTCAGCGGGACATCCCCGGTTCCCGGCGGCATGTCGACAAACAGATAGTCCAGTTCTCCCCAGACGACATCCGTCCAGAACTGCTTTACTACGCCTGCGATCACCGGACCGCGCCATACAACTGCCTGCTCCGGATCCGGCACCAGGAGGTTGAGCGACATGACTTTGATCTGGTTTTCTGTCAGCAGCGGATAGATTCCATTTTCGTCCGCCATCGCCTGGTTGATCAGGCCGTACATCTTCGGGATGGACGGACCGGTGATATCCGCGTCCAGAATCCCCACCCGGTACCCGCGCTCCGCCATACGGTTCGCGAGGGACGCCGTCACCAGCGACTTTCCGACGCCGCCTTTTCCGCTCATGACGCCGATCACATGACCGATCTGTGTATACGGATTGGGGTTCAGTCTGAAGGAAGCCATTCCTCCTCCCTGGGAGGGACATCCTTCACAGCTTTCCTTTGTACAGGAGGATGCTCCCGCACAGTCCTTGTTTTCAGGCATAATAACTGTCCTTTCTTTGTGCTTTGTATAATATTTTTCTGTCATGCAGATTGCGGAGCAGCGCGGATCACCTGCTGCCGGTTTCGTTTCCTCCGGCCAGACGCTTTTCCCGCAGGATTGCGGCAAGCCGGTCCAGCAGGCATCCCGCAGCTTCCTCTTTTGTCATCAGATCCAGCTTCTGCGTGTCCGTCGGAGAGATCATGGTAATGACATTGGTGTCCACTCCAAATCCGGCGCCCTCCACCTTCACGTTGTTGGCACAGATCAGATCCAGATGTTTTCGTGCGAGTTTTGCGCGCGCACGTTCCTCCATCTGACTGGTTTCCATGGCAAAGCCGCAGAGAACCTGCCCCTCTTTCTTATGGTCCCCGAGATACTGAAGCGTATCCTCCGTGCGCTCCAACACGATGGACAGATCTTCATCGCTCTTGTGCAGCTTCTCATCCGATACCGACGCCGGCCGGTAATCCGCCACGGCGGCTGCCTTAATGATGATATCCTGTTCGGGGGAACGCTTCGTCACCTGCTCGAACAGTTCCCGGGCGCCTGTAATCTTCACCGTTTCCACGAAGGGCGGTTCGCCAAGGCTGACCTGGCCGCTGACAAGGGTTACCTCGGCGCCCCGCAGCATGGCAATTCTGGCGATGGCATATCCCATCTTCCCGCTGGAATGGTTTGTGATAAACCGCACGGGATCGATGTCTTCTCTGGTGGGACCGGCGGTCACCAGGATCTTCACTCCCTCCAGATCATGGGGCAGTGCGATCCGGCGCAGAATGTGCTCCAGAATCAGCGAAACCTCCGGAAACTTTCCTCTCCCGGTATCTCCGCAGGCAAGCCTTCCCACCGCCGGTTCGATGACCTCCCAGCCGTACTGTTCCAGGATCTCCTGATTCTTCTGCGTCGCCGGGTGTTCATACATCCGGGTGTTCATGGCCGGCGCGATCAGCAGCGGGCAGGTACAGGCCAGCATCGTGGTGGACAGCATATCGTCCGCGAGCCCGTGGGCCAGTTTTGCCATGATATTGGCGGAAGCCGGGGCAATCACGGCCAGGTCCGCTCTGGAAGCCGCAGCGATATGTTCCACCTCGGAGGGGCAGCCCCGGTCAAAGGTGTCTGTCAGGCATTTATTTCCGGTCAGCGTCTCAAATGTCATGGGCGTGATAAACTGCATGGCATTTGCCGTCATGATCACATGGACATCCGCGTGCTGTTTCACCAGTGCGCTGGCCAGATCCGCGGCTTTGTATGCGGCGATGCTGCCGGAGACACCCAGCAGAATGGTTTTTCCCTTCAGCATATTCTGATTCCTTTCCGGCAGAGTTCCTTCGCTGCCCGTAACATCATAGCACAGCCGGTGAATTCCGTAAAGCGGGCTGTACAGCAAAAGACGGGATAAGCGCGCATCAACGCCATGCGCTTATCCCGCCCAGCAAAAAAACCGGTTGAAAAGTCAACCGGTTTTTACAGGATTATTTCCTGGTCAGTTTCTGCAATTTCTGTGCCAGCTTCACGAAAGCACTCTCCTTCACAGGATCCTGCGAACAATAGTCGTAACGTTCGATTTTCTGCCAGCCCGGACGAGTCTGGAACGGTCTGTAATTATCATAGCTTCCTACCGCGATCATTGACATACATTCCACCTCCCTGTTATGATCTTCCTGATCTTTCTTTTGTCTGATCACTCTTTGTTCTGATCTGATCATATCACATCCGGCCGAATGTTCCATAGGCTGCTTAACAAAAGAATCTGGAAGGATTTTGTGCTCGCATCACAAGTCCTTTTTGAGGGAGGGATTTCATGGGTTTTACAATTGAGGATATGCTTACGGTTTCCGGAAATCACTATAAGATGAATCTGATCGCCGGCAAGGGCGGCTGGTCGAACTCCATCAGCTGGCTGCTGATGCTGGAGGATATCAAGATCATTCAGAACTTTTCCGGCAAGGAACTGGCTGTGACGACCGGGCTGGGGTTTCCGTCCGAGGACAGTCTTCGGATTTTGACGGAGGAGCTTCTGATCCACCATGCCTCCGGGCTGATCGTCAACACCGGGTATTATATCGAATCCATTCCGGCGTCGGTCATTTCGTTCTGCGATGAGAATGACTTCCCGCTGCTGACAGTCCCGTGGGATGTCGTCCTTGCGGACATGATCAAGGACCTGAGTATCCGGATTTTCCTGCAGGGTTCCGCGGATGAACAGATTTCCGCCGCCCTGATCCGGGCGATTGAACAGCCGGACGCCCGGCATCTCTACCTGCAGGATCTTCTGCCGTACTTTGATACCGACGGTTCCTTCCAGGTTCTGCTTCTGCACCGTCCCGGTCTGGATGAAATGGATACGGTGGAGCGCAGACGTCTGAGTTACCGGATTCAGCTGTACCTGTCCAACATCACGCACAACGGGCATTTCTTCTATTATGATTCCCGGTTTGTCCTGGTTGTGAATGCGCTCCCCGTCGCACAGGTCGAGGAGATTGTCCATCTGTTCTACCGGAATCTGGCCCGCCGTATGCCGTCCCATCATTTTACGGTCGGGATCGGCAGCCGGGTAAAGGATATCGCGAACCTGCACCGATCCTACCGCCGGGCCATTTCCGCCCTGCGCATGGCGGCTGACCGGAATCAGCAGGTACAGTGGTTTGACCGGATGGGCATCCATCGTCTGCTGTATTCGGTGGACGACCGGGATCTGCTGTATGAACTCTGTGAGGTTCCCCTCGGGCCGCTCCTTTCCTATGACGAGAAACACAATGCCAACTATACGGATACCCTGGAGCTCTACCTGAAATACAACGGCAGCATCCAGGCCGTCGCCTCCGAAATGTTCACCCACCGCAACACCATTCTCTATCGGATGAACAACATACGGGAGCTGCTGGAATGCCAGCTGGAAACCCAGGAGGAACGCCTGCCCTATCAGATTGCCTGTATGATCCGCCGCATGAAAAGATAGATTGCCAAAACAAGGATCCTATGATAAAATCCAGATGTTTGTATCCGGCATGGTTTTCGCGGACTGCGCAAGCCATGCTATGTATTGTATCCCGCAAAGGGCTGCGAGGCAAAACCGGCAGTTTTGCGTACGGACGCGCTGTACTTTCAACGTATCTGCTGACGAGGTCAGCGAAAGACGGCAGCTGTCCGCCCCGTTCAGGGCATTGACCGCTGAACTATCTGCCGGCAGGAACCTCTGTCCGCCCCTGGGAATAATAACAGGAGGAGAATCATATGAAAACCAGAAACCGTACCCAGTATCTTGTCAGTCTTGCCCTGATGGCCGCCATCGTTATCCTGCTGGCGAACACACCTCTGGGCATGATTCAGCTCCCGGTCATCAAAGCGACGACGGTACATATCCCGGTGATTATCGGAGCCATCGTTCTCGGGCCGGCGGCAGGCGCAGTTCTCGGCGCTGTTTTCGGGATCTGTTCCATGATCAGCAATACGCAGGCGCCGACGCTTCTTTCCTTTGCCTTTTCCCCATTTCTTTCGACCACCGGACTATCCGGCGTGCTCAAAGCGATCTGGATCAGTGTCGGCTGCCGGATTATGATCGGGCTGCTGTCCGGGCTGCTCTGGAAAGCTCTGAAAAACGCTCCGGGGCCCAAACCGGTCCGGCTTGCCGTCACCGGCTTCTTCGGTTCCATGGTCAATACCTGTTTTGTCATGGGCAGTATTTATCTGCTCTTTGCAAAACAGTACGCCGAAGTCAAAAATGTCGGCATGGAAGCCGTCTTCGGTCTTGTCATGGGGACTGTCACCGCTTCCGGTATTCCGGAGGCCATCGCTGCAGCCATACTGGTCAGTATCATTACTACGGCTCTGCTTCAGGTCAGCTTTGTAAAACAGCTGGCGCGATAAGCAGCGGAGTTCCTTTTTCGGGAATTCTGCTCATTAAGAATTGTTTTCCCGGGGAAGGCTGTCTGGCAGCGCTTCCCCGAAGTCGTTCTTTAGCTAAAGGAGATGGATATGCTTCTCGCAATTGACATTGGCAATACCAATATCGTTCTCGGCTGTATCCGTATGCCGGCCGGAGAAATCCTGTTCACGGAGCGTCTGTCCACGGATCACCGCAAGACCGCACTCGAATATGCGCTTTCTTTCCGAAGTGTGCTCTCCCTTCACGAGCTGAAAGCGGAAGCGGTCAGCGACGTCATCATCAGCTCCGTCGTCCCTCCGATCACGTCTCTGATTTCCGATGCACTGTACAAGCTCACCGGAAAAAAAGCCATGATTGTGGGACCCGGGATCCGCACCGGACTGAACATACAGATGGATAATCCGGCACAGGTCGGCGCGGATCTGATTACCGCTGCCGTGGCCGGCATCGCCCAGTACCCCTGCCCCCTGATTCTGATTGACATGGGGACAGCCACCACCATCACGGTCATCGACCGAAACCGCACCTACATCGGCGGAATGATCATGCCGGGACTGAAAGTCTCGCTGGATTCCCTGACCAGCAGTACATCAAAGCTGCCCCGGATCGGTCTGGATCCGCCGAAACGGCTGATCGGAAAAAACACCATTGACTGTATGAAAAGCGGCGCTGTTTACGGCACAGCCGCAATGATCGACGGTCTTATCGACAGGGTCGAAGAAGAACTGGGAGAAAATGTCACTGTGGTCGCCACCGGCGGTAACTCTGAGGTGATCGCCTCT
>CACXHD010000209.1 GCA_902767335.1 uncultured Lachnospiraceae bacterium | reverse complement strand
CTGGCATATCAGCCATGAAGGACTGGAGCTGGAAGATCCTTCGGCGGAACCGGATTACAAAAACATGCTCGTTCTGAGCGTCACTCCGGAAGAGGCTCCGGATGAAGCGGAATATGTTTCCATGACCTTTGAAGCGGGCGTTCCCGTCTCCCTGAACGGTGAGAAAATGAAAGTCAGCGAAATCATCACAAAGCTGAATGAACTGGGCGGAAAGCACGGGATCGGCATCGTGGATATCGTGGAAAACCGTGTGGTCGGCATGAAGAGCCGCGGAATCTACGAGACTCCGGGCGGCACCATCCTGATGGAAGCCCACGACCAGCTCGAAGAACTGATCCTTGACCGCGAGACTATGGAGATGAAGAAAAAACTGGGCAGCCAGTTCGCCCAGATCGTCTACGAAGGAAAATGGTTCACTCCTCTGCGCGAGGCCATTCAGGCATTTGTGGATGTAACCCAGAAATATGTGACCGGCGAAGTGAAATTCAAGCTCTATAAGGGCAATATCATCAAGGCCGGAACCACATCTCCCTACAGCCTGTACAACGAGTCTCTGGCCTCCTTCACCACCGGCGACCTCTACGATCATCATGATGCCTCCGGTTTCATCACCCTCTTCGGCCTGCCCCTCAAGGTGCGTGCCATGAAGATGGCGGAAGTGGAAGGAAAGTAAGCAGAAGGAAACGTAAGCATCGGATCTTTCTGAAAACCAGGGAAGTCACATCCCTTTCCGTTGTCATGAAAATATGAAAAAAGACTGCCGCAGGATGAAATTGAAATCTCCGTGCGGCAGTTTTTTATGCTTATTATATTATCTTTTCAAGCTTCCCGTCAGTCGAGTGTAAGACTGTCGAGATAATCCTCCAGAGCGGATGTATTGACAGTATAGGAAGGTTTCGGCTCCTCGATCTGGTTCTGGGTATCTTCGGGTTTGTGGGTGACGTTGTAATAAACGGAACCGCCGGCCCAGCCGAGGATCGCAATCCCAAGCAGAGCTCCGCCCAGCTTCACCATCATCCATTCGCGCTTTTCCTTTGCTATGATCTTTGCGCGGTTTCTCTTCTCTTCCTTATATTTGTCAACCTTTGCCTGACTCATCTCTTAGCACCTTCCTGTTTCTTATCCTGGTCCGGCAGGCCTTTTCAGGGAGCAGCGCTGCGCCGCCTCTGCCGGAAAACTGCGGAGAAATCCCCCATGTCAATAGAATTCTTATATCAGTATACACAAAAAAGAAAAAATTTCAACTATGAGATACCATCATGTCACCACAATAATGCCGCCGTCGCTGGCGTACAGCGAGGAAATCCCCCGGGTATCGACGACAATGGCCTCCTTGAACGGGAGCCGTTTCATGATTTCATCCCGGACCATCGCTGCCCGCTCCGGACAGTTGCAGTGAGAAATGGCGATGATGCGCTGCGCCGGGGACTTGACCGTCTCCGCAATGTTGTCGATCATCCGGGACAGCGCCCGGTTAATCCCGCGCACCTGGGTCAGCTGCTGGATATTGCCGCTCGGTGTGGACATCATGACCGGTTTGATATTCAGGACGGAAGCGACGACCGCTTTCAGGTTGGACAGCCGCCCATTTTTCCGCAGAGCTTCCAGACTTTCCAGCACAAACCAGGTCACTTGGGAATCGATATAGGCTTCCACTTTCTCGATCACTTCTTCGAAACTGCATCCGAGACGCTCGTACTCCCGGATCTTCATCGCAATCAGTGTCTCGCCGATCGACGCGGACCGGCTGTTGAATACATGTATCTTTTTCCCGGGATGTTCCTCCAGACAGAGGGCCTTGCCGAGCTGGGCACTGCTGCAGGACCCGGACAGTTCCGCCGAAAGCGTCACTGCATACAGGTGATCCGCGTCTGTCTCAAAGGCTTTCCGGTAGAGCTCCGGAGAGGGACATGCCGATTTCGGAGGTTCCGGACTGCGCGCGGCGCGCATCAGAAAATCTTTCTGATCAAATGTCTCATCATCCACGATATGATGTCCCTGAACATCAATTGTCAGCGGAATACTCACAAAATGCCCGTCGGCTTTCATCTCAGGTGTCAGCTCTCCGCAGCTGTCAACCGCAACCAGATAATCCATTTCCAATGCCTCCCCATTACGAATGTGAAACCGGCTGCGCTGCCCGTCTCACATAGTCCTCCAAACCACTTTTATCTTAGCACATGGAGAAACGGTTGAAAAGCGCATTTTTCTGTTCCCATGGCCCGGTGCTTTATGCTATACTCGCAGACGGAATACATTTCTTTACATTAAAGGAGACAAACCCTTGAAATCTTTTTTCATCCAGGATATCCGTATTTTTATGCAGCAGCTTCTGACTGCCGGGACCTTTGATACCTTCGAAGTCGTCAAGGCCGAACTTCGCACCTGGGCTTCCTTCTCTGTCGACGGGGAAATCCCGGTCCCGCTTCGTAAGACAGATGCCGCCGGCGGTGCCGCTGCAGAGCGATATGTATCCTGGAGCAGGCTTCGGCCCCATTTTCTGGAGCTGATCCGCGGAAAGGACAAGCCGCTCTCCCTGCATCTGGTTTTTCGCCTTGCGGACCGCAATATTCCGGTCTTTCTTCGTTCCTCCGGCCTCGGTCTGCAGCCGGACGAAATTGCGGGGCTGTATTTAAACGTCAACTATACGACCGAAAATGACCGGGAACAGGTTTCCTGCGTCACCGGTCTCTCCCTGAAGATCTTTACGTTGGATAAATCTGCGGAACATATCTGGGATGAAATGTGCGAAAAACTGCTCCGGCGATCCGGGATTCCTTATGTTCCCGGGGAGTAATCTTTCTACAGAGAATCTGTGTTAGCACTCGGCATGGTCGAGTGCTGATTTTTTCTTGACTTTTCATTTTCCGGGTATTACAATCATCGTTAGGATACGGCGTCCATCCTAAAAAATGTCCCCGGAAAAGTGTCCGGGCGGACGGCAGATGCCGTAATTACATCTAGAAAAAGGAGTTGTGTTCTACTATGAGTATGAAAAAAGGCAGTCTTTCCATTGACAGCGAAAATATGTTTCCGATTATCAAAAAATGGCTTTATTCGGATCATGATATTTTCGTGCGCGAGATGATTTCCAATGGATGCGACGCAATTACGAAACTGCACAAGATCTCCATGCTGGGAGAATATGAGTATCCGGAAGGACATAAGGACCGGATCCAGGTGGTTGTGGATCCCGAAAAGAAAACGCTTTCTTTCTCCGATACCGGTATCGGCATGACATCCGATGAAGTTGAGGAGTATATCACACGGATCGCATTTTCCGGCGCCACCGCATTTCTTGAAAAATACAAGGATCAGGGCGGAAAGGACGAGATCATCGGTCACTTCGGTCTTGGTTTCTACTCTGTTTTCATGGTATCGGATTCCGTCGAAATCGATACCCTCTCCTGTCAGGAAGGCGCTGTTCCGGTGCACTGGGAATGTGACGGCAGCTCCGAGTATATGATCGGCGACGGCACCCGCACAGAAGTCGGCACAACCATCACGCTCCATCTGAATGAGGAGAGCCTGGAATTTGCCAACGAATACCGGGTTCGCGAGGTCCTGGAAAAGTACTGCGGCTTTATGCCGGTGGAGATCTATCTCTCGCAGGCAGGCGCTCCGCAGGAATATGAGACCGTCGACGAAGCGGATCTGCGCGAGGATGATGTCATTGTAGAGCGCATTCATGAAGATGCCAAAACCGAAGAACGGGAAAATGAAAACGGCGAAAAGGAAACCGTCGAGGTTTCGCCCGCCAGAGATACCGTGAAAATCAACAAGCGCCCGATACCAGTCAATGACATTCATCCGCTGTGGACAAAGCACCCGAACGAATGCAAAGACGAGGATTACCGCGACTTCTACCGGAAGGTCTTCCTGGATTACCGTGAGCCGCTGTTCTGGATCCATCTGAACATGGACTATCCGTTCAACCTGAAGGGCATCCTCTACTTCCCGAAGATCAATACGGAATATGACAGCATCGAGGGTACGATCAAGCTCTACAACAGTCAGGTATTTATCGCAGACAATATCAAGGAAGTCATTCCGGAATTCCTGATGCTGCTCAAGGGCGTCATCGACTGCCCGGATCTTCCGCTGAACGTCTCCAGAAGTGCGCTTCAGAATGACGGCTTCGTCAAAAAGATCGCGGACTATATCTCCAAAAAGGTGGCGGACAAGCTGTCCGGCATGTGCAAGACCGACCGCGAAAACTATGAGAAATACTGGGACGATATCAGTCCTTTCATCAAATACGGCTGCCTGAAAGATGAGAAATTCAGTGACCGTATGATGGACTACATCCTCTATAAGGATATCGACGGCAAGTACTTCACCATGAAGGAATATCTTGAGGCTCGGAACAGCAGCGCTTCCGAAGACGGCAAAGATGCCGGCGCGGAAACGGCGGATAAGAATCCGGCTGCAGATGCCGAGGAACCGGCGGGTGAGAATCCGGCCGCTGATACTGCAAAGCCTGCGGATGAGAATCCGGCCGCTGATGCCGCAAAGACCGCGGATGAAAATCCGGCCGCTGATGCTGCAGAGCCCGCGGAAAACGTCACGGAAGGGGATCTGGATCTCGACGAAGATGACGATGCCCAGGACGGCGAAGGCGGGAAAAAGGAACCGGAAAAGACGATTATCTATTATGTCACGGATGAGGTGCAGCAGAGCCAGTACATCCGCATGTTCCGGGATGCCAAACAGGATGCGGTCATTCTCCGTCACAACATTGACTCCGCGTTTATCACCCACGCAGAACAGAAAGACGAAACCATCCGTTTCGAGCGGATCGACGCAGATGTCAACAGTTCTGCAAAGGAAGACGCGGATCAGGAGGACCTGAAGGAAGCTGCCGGCAAGCTCACCGAGCTTTTCCGCAAAGCACTCACCAACGACAAACTGGAAGTGCGTGTCGAGCGCCTGAAAGATGCTGCCATCTCTTCCATGGTGACCCTCTCCGAAGAGACCCGCCGGATGGAAGACATGATGAAGATGTACAACATGTATGGTATGGATCCCTCCATGTTCGCGGCTCCGCCGACGCTGGTGCTGAACGCAAACAACGCGCTTGTAAAATATCTGCAGGAGCATATGGACGGCGAGCACACAGACCTGATCTGCTGCCAGCTCTATGATCTTGCACTGCTGGCCAACAAGCCGCTCTCTCCGGACCAGATGACCCGCTTCATCGCAAGAAGCAACGAGATCATGAAACTGCTGACGAACTGCTGAAGCCAGAATGAGTCGGAGGGACGCTGTTTCTGACTCATTGCGAGACAGGGGACGGTTCTGTGTCTCCTTTTGGAAACAAAAAAGGAGACACAGAACCGTCCCCTGTCTCCCTGACTCACCCTGACTCCCCCCGGCAGAAAGGAATACCGCCATGGGAACTCTTGCCTCAGTGAATACTTCTCTGAATGAAATGATCGACCGCATCCGATGCAGATGCGGTATCTCCGGAGCCGTCATCAAACGTCTCGCAATTCTCTCCATGCTGGTTGATCACGCGGGAGCGACCCTGGTCCGACGTTACATATCCCTGGCCAGTCCGTCGATGACACAAAGACAGACGGAGCTCTGGAAATCCATCTATTACTGCATGCGCAGGTTCGGCAGGCTCGCCTTCCCGATCTTCTGTTTTCTGCTGGTCGAGGGCTTCTTTCACACCCGTGATGTCAAAAAATATGCGTCACGGATGTTTCTGTTTGCCCTGATCTCCGAATTTCCCTTTGATTTCGCGCTTCATCACGCACAGCCGTTCATGACAAAACAGAATGTGTACTGGACGCTGCTGATCGGGCTGATCGTTCTGATCGGCATACGCGTCTT
>CACXHD010000208.1 GCA_902767335.1 uncultured Lachnospiraceae bacterium | reverse complement strand
CCGAGCAGATCATCAACGGCGACATCGTTGTTGAGAACTATGAAGGTTTCGGCCCGCAGGAATAAGCCTGACACGTTGAAAAGGGAACCGGGTTTTTCCCGGTGAAAAACTGAAGAGACGGACATTTACCTGGGAACAGGGGTCACACTGACCCCTGTTCCTTTTACGGTTCATGCCGTAATTTGAGAGGGCATGCGGATGAGCGAATTTGTAGTGGAAATGAAAGACATCGTGAAGACCTTCGGGCAGGTGCAGGCTGTGAAAAACGGCCAGTTTACGCTGCGCAAAGGGGAAATCCATTCTCTCATCGGAGAGAACGGAGCCGGAAAATCCACGATGATGAAGCTGCTGTACGGGATGTATCCCATCAACAGCGGGGAAATCATAATCAAAGGCGAACGGATGAGCGAACTGACGCCGAAAATGGCGATTGAACGCGGTATCGGTATGGTGCACCAGGAATTCATGCTGGTGCAGGAACTTACGGTTTTGGAGAATATCGTTCTCGGCTTTGAGCCCAAAAAAGGGCTTCGCATCGATTTTGACAAGGCCCGGAAGGACGTAAACAAATATATCGAAGAGTACAACATGGAAGTGCAGCTCGACAAGCGGATCAGCCAGATTTCCGTCGGCGAAGCCCAGAGAGTGGAAATCATCAAAACGCTGATGCGCGGAGCAGATACCATCATCCTGGATGAACCGACCGCCGTGCTGACGCCCCAGGAAGCGGAGCGGCTGTTTGAGATCCTTGAAAATCTCCGGGCGGGAGGCAAGTCCATTGTCTTCATCTCGCATAAGCTGAATGAAGTCATGCAGATTTCCGACCGTATCTCCGTCATGCGGCAGGGCCAGTATATGGGCACGGTCAACAAAACGGAGACGTCGCCGCTGGATCTGACCAAGCGGATGATCGGCCGCGAGGTGTTCCTGAATATTGAGAAGGATTACGGACAGGCCGGCGAAAAGATCCTGGATGTACAGGATGTCTGGGTTTCCAGCCATAAGGAGACGTCCAAGATCCGGGGCATGTCGCTGAGCGTGCATGCCGGTGAGATCGTGGGGATTGCCGGGATCGACGGCAACGGGCAGAGCGAGCTGATCGAGGCCATCACCGGACTGCGGAAGGTGGAGAAGGGCCGGGTGATTGTCTGCGGCCAGGATGTGACGAACAAGAGCGTCCGGAAGATCCGGGAAGCCGGACTTTCTCATATTCCGGAGGACCGGAACCGGATGGGGCTCGACCGCGCCATGACGATCCGGGACAACCTGGTGGCAGTGCAGATCGACAAGGCGCCCTTCTCCAACGGCGGCCTGATGAATATTTCAAATCAGGACCACTATTCGGAAGAGATCGTGAAGGAATTTGATATCCGGCCGACGGATTATCATCTTCCGACCTCGTCTCTGTCCGGCGGAAATGCCCAGAAGGTGGTCGTCGCACGGGAAGTCTCCATCGGGAACAAGCTCCTGATTGCGTCCCAGCCGACCCGCGGCGTGGATATCGGAGCCATCGAGCTGATCCGGAATACACTGGAAAAAGCGAAAAAGGCAGGAACCGGCGTCCTCCTGGTGTCCGCAGAGCTGGAGGAAATCATCTCCCTTTCGGACCGGATCATCGTCATCCATGAAGGCAAGATCACCGGTGAGATGATGGCCAGCGAAGCGAATGAGAACAATCTGGGTCTCCTGATGATGGGCGGCCATGTTGAGGAAGGAGGTGCACAGGCCGGATGAAATCAGTAAAAGACGGTGTCGTCAGAATTCTTCTGACCATGGTGCTGGCACTGCTGATCGGTGCGATCTTCATTATTTTGATCGGAGAAAACCCCATTACCGCGTATCAGGCCATGCTGAAAGGCGCTTTTATCGGAAAGCTGAATTTTGGAACCACACTGGCCAACTTTACGCCGCTGCTCCTGACATCGGCGGCCTTCGTGGTGGCTGCGCAGGCCGGCGCATTTAACGTCGGTGTCGAGGGCGAGGTATTCCTGGGCGGTATCACGGCAGCGTATATCGGCTATAAATGGACCTTCCTGCCAAAACCGCTGCTTCTGATCGCC
Source organism: uncultured Lachnospiraceae bacterium (assembly GCA_902767335.1). Classification (GTDB taxonomy): domain Bacteria; phylum Bacillota; class Clostridia; order Lachnospirales; family Lachnospiraceae; genus Merdiplasma. The sequence continues at coordinate 559 of CACXHD010000208.1, read as the reverse complement.
TGCTTCCTCGGAGCCATGGTGATTGCGGCAGCCTGGGCCTTTATCCCGGCCTTCCTGAAGGCATATTACAACGTCAGTGAGGTCTGCGTGACCATCCTGATGAACTCTGTGGCACTTTACATTACCTCCTACCTGGTCAGCGGACCGATGAGCGCAGGCAGCGCCAATCCCCAGTCCCCCAACGTAGAGGTACGGCTTCCCCAGTTTATGCGGCCCAGTGCGGTCAACGTCGGGCTGTTTCTGGCAATCCTTGTGGTACTGCTGATCATCTTCATGCTGTACCGCACCAATCTCGGTTTTAAATTCCGTCTGGTGGGAACCAACCCGGGGTTTGGCGACTATGCGGGTCTCAATTCCAAAAAGGTTTTCATCCAGGCCATGATGCTTTCGGGCATGATCGGCGGGTTTGCCGGGGCGATCGAAGTTCTCGGCGTTCACGGATATTTCCTGAACAACTTTGCCTCCGGCCTGGGCTCCAACGGAATGCTCGCAGCGCTGATCGTTAAGAGCAACGTGATTGCGACGCCGTTTATGGCGTTCTTCCTCGCCGTCCTGAAAT
>CACXHD010000207.1 GCA_902767335.1 uncultured Lachnospiraceae bacterium | reverse complement strand
TTATTGCGCTCATTTCTGGCCTTGGATACAAGAACTCTCTTCTTGGCAGATTTAATATTAGCCAACCTGTACACCTCCCTATTTAATATTTTTGTAACCGTACAGGACGAATCCCTGTTATGTTACGCTCTTTATCCTGTGTTCGGCAACGGACACGGTCGTTTCCTGAACATACTCTAGTATAATAGCTCAATCGGGAAATGCTGTCAACAAGTACTTGTTGATTTCTTTTGCTTCCATATATTATAATACATGATTGCAGAATATTGATCAACAAAGCAGGAGGACAGTCTGTGGCTGAATTTGAGCAGAGCAGAATTCGTAATTTTTGTATCATCGCGCACATTGATCACGGCAAATCTACGCTGGCGGACCGGATTATCGAAATGACCGGGCTGCTGACCAGCCGGGAGATGCAGGCGCAGGTGCTCGACAATATGGATCTGGAGAGGGAGCGGGGAATTACCATCAAGGCGCAGACCGTCCGGATCGTATATCAGGCCGATGACGGCAATGAATATATTTTCAATCTGATCGACACACCGGGACATGTGGATTTCAATTATGAGGTGTCGCGGTCTCTGGCGGCCTGCGACGGAGCCGTCCTGGTCGTGGATGCGGCCCAGGGGATTGAGGCCCAGACTCTGGCGAACGTATACCTTGCCCTGGATCATGACCTGGATGTCGTGCCGGTGATCAACAAAATTGATCTTCCGAGCGCGGACCCGGAGCGTGTGATCAATGAGATCGAGGATATCATCGGAATTGAGGCACAGGACGCGCCGCGGATTTCGGCAAAGACCGGGGAAAATGTGCATGCCGTGCTGGAGAAAATCGTTTCGGACATTCCGGCTCCGTCCGGAGACGCCGGCGCTCCGCTGAAGGCGCTGATTTTTGATTCCGTGTACGATTCCTACAAAGGCGTGATTGTCTTCTGCAGGATCCGGGACGGAAAGCTGCGCCGGGGCATGAAGATCCGCATGATGGCGACGCAGGCCGAAGCGGAAGTGGTCGAGGTCGGATATTTCGGCGCGGGACAGTTCATTCCCTGCGAAGAACTCTCGGCAGGCATGGTGGGATATCTGACGGCCAGCCTGAAGAATGTGAAGGATACCCGCGTCGGCGATACGGTGACGGATGCAGACCGGCCGTGCAGCGAGCCGCTTCCCGGATATAAGAAGGTCAATCCGATGGTATACTGCGGGATGTACCCTGCGGACAGCGCCAAATATCCTGATCTTCGGGATGCGCTGGAAAAACTCCAGCTGAACGATGCCTCCCTGTTTTTCGAACCGGAGACCTCCATTGCGCTGGGGTTCGGGTTCCGCTGCGGGTTCCTCGGACTGCTGCATCTGGAGATTATTCAGGAACGCCTGGAACGCGAATACAATCTGGATCTGGTGACCACCGCCCCCAGCGTAATTTACAAGGTTTACAAGACCAACGGGGAAGTGATTGAACTGACCAATCCTTCGAATCTGCCGGATCCGTCAGAGATCGATTATATGGAAGAACCCTTTGTCTCCGCGGAGATCATGGTTACGACGGAATTCGTGGGATCCATCATGGAACTGTGCCAGGAACGCAGGGGCGTGTACATCAGCATGGAATATATGGAAGAGACCCGAGCGCTGCTCAAATACGATCTTCCGCTGAACGAAATCATCTATGATTTTTTCGACGCACTGAAATCCCGCTCCAGGGGATATGCTTCGTTTGATTATGAACTGAAGGGATATGTACAGTCGCCGCTGGTGAAGCTGGATATTCTGGTGAACCACGAGGAAGTCGACGCGCTTTCCTTTATCGTCCATGCGGACAGCGCATATGAGCGCGGCAGGAAAATGTGCGAACGGCTGAAAGCGGAGATCCCGCGGCAGCTGTTCGAGATCCCGATCCAGGCCGCGGTGGGCGGCAAGATTATCGCCCGCGAGACGGTGAAAGCCCTTCGCAAGGATGTCCTTGCCAAGTGTTACGGCGGAGATATCACGCGGAAGAAGAAACTCCTGGAGAAACAGAAGGAAGGTAAGAAACGGATGCGCCAGGTGGGCAATGTGGAAATTCCGCAGAAAGCCTTCATGAGCGTACTGAAGCTGGATGAGAATTAGGAAACACGGATTTCGTAAGGAAATAGAAATATGCCGCTTTCAGCGGCCGAAATCCGGCGCAGATGAAGGCTGTCTTCGAAAGCCGCACCGCACGAGGTTTTGAAGATACAGCGTGCGCAAAGATCCGATCTGATCGCTGCAGAGCCGTCTGCTGATAAAATATGAATCATAAGAAAGAATTGGGGATATATCTGCATATCCCCTTTTGTGTACAAAAATGTAATTACTGTGATTTCCTGTCCTTCCCGGCATCGGAAACGGTCCGGGAAGCGTATGTGGAAGCTCTGCGGGACGAGATTGCTGCCTTCGAGGAAGCCGGGGACTATCAGGCCGTGAGCGTTTTTTTCGGCGGCGGAACGCCGTCCGTTCTTCGCCCGGAACAGATCAGTGCGCTACTGGATTCGGTCCGGAACCGGTTCGAAGTCCGGAAACATGCAGAGATTACGATGGAATGCAATCCCGGGACGGATACAGACTTCCCGGCCCTTAAACAGACCGGAATCAACCGGATCAGCTTCGGCGTACAGTCAGCGGATGATTCGGTCCTGCGCATGCTGGGCCGGATCCATACCTGGGCGGATGCGGAAGATTCATTTCAAAGAGCCAGAGCAGCAGGTTTTGACAATCTCAGCGCCGACCTGATCTTTTCCCTTCCGGGACAGACCGTACAGGCATGGCGTCGGACCCTGGAAGCAGTCCTGGCGCTTCATCCGGAACATATCTCGGCGTACAGCCTGATCATCGAAGAGGGAACCCCTTTCTATTCGCGGTATCATGCGGAAGACCAAAGACGTGCGGACGGAGAAAAAACCAGCCTGCTTCCGGATGAAGAAGAAGAGCGGGAGATGTACCGCCTGACAGGAAATCTGCTCGCCGGATCCGGATACCGGCAGTATGAAATCTCCAACTACGCCCGGCCGGGGTTTGAGAGCGTCCACAATAACGGATACTGGATCCGCCGCGAATACGCCGGATTCGGACTGGGAGCCTCCTCACAGATCCGGGACCAGAGATATAAAAACACGGCAGACCTGAAAACCTATATGAAACGGCAGTGGGAACCCTGCGAGACACAGGTGATTACAGAAAAAGAGGCCATGTCGGAAACCATGTTTCTCGGAATGCGCCGCATGGACGGCGTAGACAGAGCCATGTTCCGCAGGACCTTCGGACAGGAAATCGATGAAGCCTTCCCCGGGGTCACAGACCGGCTGATCCGTCTGGGACTCATCGAGTCCGAAAACAACCACATCCGGCTCACCCCGAAGGGAATCGATTTGAGCAATTACGTGTTTTCGGAGTATCTCTGAGGAAACACCGAGTTGAATTCTTGAATGTTCCAAACTTCCTGCCCGGAGAAAGCGTCAGAGCGCAGAACGGGGTGTGGAAAATATTTAATCCTTCCAATTTCCCGCTCGAACACGGTTTCTGAGATCGCCTCAGGGCAGGAAGAATCATAAATATAGTCAACGTCAGAAATAATCTGACGTTGACTATAGTGCTCCGCAAGGATGCGCACGGATTTGCCAAGGAAATATGCGGCTTTA
>CACXHD010000206.1 GCA_902767335.1 uncultured Lachnospiraceae bacterium | reverse complement strand
AGATCCGGGTGCTGGACACCTACTGGTCGGATCACTGCAGACATACGACGTTCTCGACGGAACTTCGGAATGTCTCCTTTGAAGACGGATTCTGCCGGGAGACCCTGGAAGGCACGTGGAACGCATATCTGGAGGACCGCAAAATCGCTTACGCCGGCAGGGACGGGAAAGACATCTGCCTGATGGATCTGGCCCTGATGGGGATGCGGCGGCTGAAACAGGAAGGGAAACTGCAAGATCAGGAGGAATCCGACGAGATCAATGCCTGCAGTATTATCATTCCTGTTGAGATCGACGGAAAAGAAGAGGAATGGCTCCTCAATTTTAAAAATGAAACCCACAATCATCCGACGGAAATCGAACCCTTCGGCGGTGCGGCGACCTGTCTGGGCGGCGCGATCCGGGATCCGCTTTCCGGCAGAACCTATGTATACCAGGCGATGCGTGTCACCGGCGCCGCGGACCCGACACAGGGTGCGGGAAGCACGCTGACGGGCAAACTTCCGCAGAAAAAGCTGGTGCGGGAAGCGGCACGCGGGTACAGTTCCTATGGCAACCAGATCGGACTTGCCACCGGATACGTCCGGGAGTTTTATCATCCGGATTATGTGGCAAAACGGATGGAAATCGGCGCGGTGCTCGGCGCGGCTCCGAGAAAAGACGTACGGCGTCTGACCAGCGACCCCGGGAATGAGATCATTCTGCTCGGCGGCCGAACCGGACGCGACGGGATCGGCGGAGCCACAGGGTCTTCGAAGGCACATACGACCCAGTCCATTGAGGTATGCGGCGCGGAAGTGCAGAAAGGAAATGCCCCGACGGAGAGAAAACTGCAGAGAATGTTCCGCAGGCCGGAGGTGACCCGGCTGATCCGCAAATGCAATGATTTCGGCGCAGGCGGCGTCTGTGTCGCGATCGGAGAGCTGGCGGACGGACTGCGGATCAATCTGGATCTGGTTCCGAAAAAATATGCCGGCCTGGACGGAACGGAGATCGCGATCTCTGAGTCCCAGGAACGGATGGCTGTGGTGGTCCGGACAGAGGACAAGGAGGAATTTCTCCGTTATGCCGCGGAGGAAAACCTTGAAGCGACGCCGGTGGCGGTCGTAACCGAAGATCCGCGGCTTGTGCTCACATGGCGCGGCAAAGAGATTGTCAATCTCTCCAGGGCGTTTCTGAACACGAACGGCGCACATCAGGAGACGGACGCCGTTGTGGAAATGCCGCTGCAGGAAGAGAATTATTTCAGAACGAAAGAGACGGGCGGCAGCTTTAAGGAGCAGTTCCTTGCAATGCTGCAGGATCTGAACTGCTGTTCCCAGAGAGGCCTGGTGGAGATGTTTGACAGCTCCATCGGCGCAGGAACGGTGCTGATGCCCTATGGAGGCAAATATCAGAGGACGCCGTCCCAGACAATGGTGGCGAAGATCCCGGTCCTGAACGGCGAATGCAGCACGGTATCCATGATGAGCTGCGGCTTCGACCCGTATCTGTCCAGCTGGAGTCCGTATCACGGAGCTTATTACGCGGTGCTGGAGTCGGTTGCCAGAATCGCGGCTGCCGGTGGTGATTACCGGAAAATCCGGTTCACTTTCCAGGAATACTTCCGCAGGATGAGTCAGGATCCGAAACGCTGGAGCCAGCCGATTGCTGCTCTGCTCGGAGCCTATCGGGCGCAGATGGAGCTGGGACTTCCGTCGATCGGAGGAAAGGACAGCATGTCCGGCACGTTCCAGGATATTGACGTGCCGCCGACCCTCGTATCCTTTGCGGTAGATACAGCCTCTGTGGACGATATTATTTCTCCGGAGCTGAAACAGCCGGGCAGCAGCCTGTATCTCTTCACCCTGCCGCATGACAGATTTGAAATGCCGGATGTCGGCGCGGCGAAGGAACTGTACGGAAATATCCGTCAGGATATTCTGGCGGGCAGGATCTGTTCCGCAATGGCCCTGGACGGGCATGGAGCCGCATATGCGGCTGCCCTGATGGCCTTCGGAAATCATCTCGGAGTACGCCTGGATCCTGCGGCTGCAAAAGATGCGCTGTTCGCGCCGGGACAGGGATGTATTCTGGCGGAAGTCGCTGCCGGCACGGAGGACAGCCTCTGCGCGGCAGGAAGAAAGATCGGTGAAGTGACGGCTGAAAGCGGATTTGTCTGCGGCAGCGAGTGCGTTTCTCTTGAGGAAGCGCTCGAAGCCTGGGAACAGCCGCTGGAAAAGGTCTTCCCGTCCAGAAGCAAGAGCGATCCGGATGCCCTGGGAGCGGACGGATGCGGCGGCAAAGAGCAGGCGGCCGGAGCGGACGCGGAAATTTACAGAGGCGGACAGGTGTTTGTCTGCGGTCATAAGATGGCCGTGCCGAAGGTCTTTATTCCGGTGTTCCCGGGTACAAACTGTGAGTATGACAGTGCCCGTGCCTTTGAGCGGGCCGGAGCGAAGACGGAAATCCGCGTATTCCGGAATCTGAGCGCGGAGGATATCCGCGGCAGTGTAGAGGAATTCGAGCGCGCCGTCGATCAGGCGCAGATCATTATGTTCCCGGGCGGGTTCTCGGCCGGAGATGAGCCGGACGGTTCCGCAAAATTCTTTGCCACAGCGTTCCGGAACGAACGGATCCGGGAGGCGGTGATGCGTCTGCTCACGCAGCGGGACGGACTTGCACTCGGTATCTGCAACGGCTTCCAGGCGCTGATTAAACTGGGACTGGTACCGGGAGGAGATATCACCGGACAGACAGAGGATTCACCGACATTGACGTTCAATACCATCGGCAGACATGTATCCAGGATGGTTTATACAAAGGTTGTGACGGACAAATCCCCGTGGCTGATGCTCGCGGAGCCGGGAGAGACCTATGTCAATCCGGCATCTCACGGAGAGGGCAGATTTGTCGCCTCCGCGGAATGGATCGAGCGTCTGCGCAGAAACGGACAGATCGCCACGCTGTATGCGGACTGCGACGGAAATACCGGGTGCAGCGAAGACTGGGCGAAAGAGTGGAATGTAAACGGTTCTTATGCAGGGATTGAGGGCATCCTCAGTCCGGATGGGAGAGTGCTTGGAAAAATGTGCCACAGCGAACGCAGGGGAAGCGGCGTAGCTGTGAATATCAGCGGGAACCAGGATATGAAGCTGTTTGAGTCGGGAGTAGAGTATTTCAGATAGGTATTTGAATATGACAAACGAAGAGATCAAAGCATTGCTTCAGGAGCTGGCAAGGAGTGCAGACGCCGAGGGCGATGTCCGGAGCAGGACCGTGAGAATAACCTTCGACCGGGACGAAAAAAAGGCAGCGCCGAAGAAAAATCTGTGGTCCGGCAGGCATTCGGATCCTGAGGACCTGGATGAGGATGAGGAGGAGACTGCCGGTGTGAATGCGGACAGCGAAGCGGACGAACCGGAAACGGACGAAGCGCAGGCTGAAGAAACACGGACCGGCAGATCCGCTCAGAATCCTTCCCGTCAGACAGAAAGCTTCCGCTGGGAGATTCCGGAAGAGGACGAAGAAGAGGAAGCGGACGACTGGTCGGACGAGGATTTCTCCGTAATCCCGAAATCTTCCAGGGAGAAGGCGAAACGCCCGGAGAATTACCGGGATCAGAAACCGGATCCGCAGGAGGAAGAGGAAGAACCGGAGGAGGAAGAGGCCGGTAAACGTCCGAAGCAGAAAGTGCGTTTTCCGGTGGAGGAAGCAGACTTTGAGAGCGATGCGGGCGATTTCCGGAATGAAGACAATCCGGACGATGCCGCTTCGGATCCCATCGGAGACTGGGTCGGCCGGATCTTTGCCGGCGCCGCCGGCAGGATGAAGCAGAGGAAGAAATCTGCCGCTTCCGGAAAGAAAACGCAGAAAGAGACGGCAGAAGACGGCCCGGACGATCCGGACCAGGAAGAGGAGGCTGTCTCAGAGGCGGACACGCTCCCGGAGGACACATTCCCGGAAGAGGAGACAGCAGAAACTGCCGGCGTAAAATCTTCCGGCAGCGGAGAAGAAGCGGAGGACGAGACGGAAACGGATTTTTCCGAAGACGATCGCGGAGAACCGGCGAAGCCTGCAAAACGGACAAATCCGGAAGAAGACGTGGAGCCGGAAGAAGCGTCAGAGCCATCAGACCGCAAAAAGAGGACGAAAGCGTCGGAGTCCGCAGAAACGGAAGAACCGGCAGAGACAGACGAAGCAGCGGAGCCGGAAACGGACGAATCCGGTACGGATGGGAACCTGGATTCGGAAGGGGAAGAAACGTCTTCTGCGGCTGCGGGGGAGGAGACAGACTCCGAAGAAGAGGGAACACCCCGCGCAAAGATGTCCGGAATCTTTCAGAAACTGGCGGACAGAGGCATCGGCGGCAGGGAACTGGCGATGATTGCGGTCGGCCTGGTACTGCTGGCGCTGATTATCGCGGCGGCTGTCAATCTCCTGGGAAACAGGGGAAGCAGCAGAAAAGCCGAAGCGGATGAAGGAATGACGGTGACGGTTGAGAAGGAACCGCAGGTCTGGTGCAGCAGCGGAGAAGTGGTGCTGAAGATCCGTACGGATTCTCCGATTCAGTCGGTTTCGGTCAATGGAGATTCCCTTTCCTTCACCGGAACAAATAAGACCCGTGTATCCGCGCAGGCGCAGGCCCGCAGCCTGGATATTATGGTTGTGTGCGAGGACGGGGTGCGCAATGCACATACGGAAATCGCCATGATCGATGATGCCGCGCCGGAACTGGCCATCCGCCAGGAAGGTGAAAAAATCTCACTGACGGCTTCCGATGAGCTCTCCGGTGTTGCAGGCGTTTACGTCGGAAAAGTACAGGGCTTCACCGATGTTCCTTCTTATGAGCCCTATACGGAACCTTTCACGCCGGAGGAAGGCGTCGTCTACAGCTGCTATGCGGCAGACACCGCAGGAAATGCTTCGCTCCCGGTTGTCACGGACTTTACGCCGGCACAGGAGCTTCGGTTTGTACAGGAGAAGCTCAGCCTGTTCCCGGGAGAAAGCGCAAGAATAAAAGTTCAGGTATTTCCTGAAAATGCCTGGGCCAGGGATATGACGCTGACGAACAGCAACGGCTCCGTGGTTTCTCTGGACAGTCTGGGAAATGTTCAGGCGGTTTCAAACGGTACTTCTGTGATTGAAGCATCCGCGCCTGGCACCGTAAGCGCCCGCTGCGAAATCACTGTGAGTGAGGAAGCGGAAATCACCGTCTCTGCGCTGGGAGATGTGACCCTGGGAGACGATGTCAACCTGGGCACACAGAACAGCATCAGTGCCGCCGCCGCGGCGAACGGTAATACCTTCTTCTTTGACAAAGTGCGCAGCATCCTGAGCGCGGATGATATCACATTTGCGAATCTGGAGGGAACGCTGACGACCCGCGGCGAACGGGAAGTGAAGGAATATGCCTTCCGCGGAGATCCGTCCTATGTTGAAATCTTGAAGGATGGCAGCATTGAAGCGGTCACTTTGGCCAACAACCACAGCAGAGACTACGGGGAGATCAGCCTGACCGATACCCAGATGTATCTGGACGAAGCAGGGATTGCATGGTGCCTCGGGGACAAAATCGCTTATCTGGAAGAAGGAGGCGCAAAGACTGCACTGATCGGTATTTATGTACTGGATGAGCAGGAAGGCAAAGCGGAACAGGTCGAGCAGACCGTCAGAGAAGCCAGAAGTGCGGGAGCCGATCTTGTGGTCGTGGCATTCCACTGGGGTGCAGAGAAGAGTACCTATCCGGATGAGACACAGCAGATGCTTGCCCACACGGCGATCAACGCCGGAGCGGATCTGGTTGTCGGACACCACCCGCACGTTCTCCAGGGTATCGAAATCTATGAAGGAAAATACATTGCTTACAGCCTGGGGAATTTCTGCTTCGGAGGAAATTCCAATCCTTCCGACATGGATACGATGATCTTCCAGCAGGATTTCCGGGTCGATGCAGACCATCAGGTCACCGACGGCGCGGTGCGGATCATCCCCTGCAGCGTCAGCTCCCAGCAGGGCTGGAACAATTATCAGCCGATGCCTGTCGACGGGAGTGAGAAAGAACGGATCAAGAATAAGATTATTGAATTGTCCGAACAGCTCGGCACGCCGGCGGAGAGCCTGCTCTTTGAGTAGGCCGCCGGCCGGCATCAACAATTTGTTGCGCGAGAAAAACAGAATTGAAAACATCCGAAACGCTGTGGTATACTGCCCCTGTAACATTCTGTCCTGCCCTGGGAGCCCCGGCGGGGTCCCGGGACAGTCTCTGAAGGAGCCCTCTATGCCCAGCAAATCAAATTCTCATTTCATGCAATATTATCTCATCTCTGTATCCTTTCATTATCCGATGTTCGCGGACGAAGTCGTCAAATTTCATTATCTGAAATCCCTGGGGAAAGACCTTGGCGCGTATCGCTGCAGGGTCGTGACGTTTGTCCTTCTGGACGATGAACTTCAGCTTCTCGCGGGGATTGAGTCCGGGGCGGACCCGTCACCGGAAACATACCTGCGGGATACCTTCCGGACCTTTGCCGAAAACTGCCCGGTTTCGTTTCCGTTCCGGAAAGAATCGGAAATTACGGTGAAGAGTCAGTGTGTCAGAGATGATCCGTCGGATCTGTCAGAACTGACCGTTCAGCTCCATGCGATTCCGAGACAGAAGGGGTATGTCCGGCGGGACCGGGATTACTGGTGGTCCGGGTACCAGACGCTGCGGGGAAATTACCGGTGGGAACTGATGAACACGCCGTATTATTCAGCATCTCCATAACAGATCCTCTTCGGAAGTGTATCGGATATGGTCCAGCCGCTCTTCGATCATTCCGATGAGAGCATCCCGGTCCAGGAGACCGACACGCCCCATCTGCGCCAGATCCTCAGCGGATTCTGTAAAATAACTGTTCGTGACCACGACACCCAGGTCACATTCCGGATAGTATGTGATCCCGGCGATGATTTCCTGTACTGCCTTATTCCCGACCGGTCTGGCGGACCGTTTGCACTGAAATGCGAAGGTGGCTGTGCCAAGCACGGCGATCACGTCCACTCCCTGATCTCCGCTTCCTTTTGTGATAAAGACGTCTGAAAACCCCAGGTCTTTCAGAAGCTGTCCAAAGTACTGCTCAAACTCGGCTCCCTTCATTTCATCAATCTCATCGATTCCGATGGCGCGCCTTCGTGCGCCGATTCGCAGAGCCCGCAGGATTTTCAATGAAAAAACTGCAAGAAGTCCCAGGGCGATCAGGATCAGGACGCCATAAAACGACTGCGTATGATCCAGATGATACCCTGCGACGGTAAACGATATCCCCTCCGTATTCGCAAGAATACCGAGAACAAATGCGGTCAGAATGATAATGCACAGACCGAAAAGAAACGGCGTTCGTACGGGAGGCGCGGACACAGAGGATGTGCGCTTTCTCCCGTTTTTCTTTTTTTTCATAAATGATTTTACTCGTCAAAAGCGGATTTCAGCTTGCTGCGTACCACATTGTACCATCAAAAAATTATGGTCACAAGGGGCGGCGCGGTCTTTTCGGGGAGCGGCGGGCTTGTGATTTTATTCAGTCCCGCGCCTTCCGCCCCGCGGCCGCCGCGCCCTGAGTCTGTCCCGCGACGGCTCCGCGAACAGTGAACAGCAGCATATGAGGCATGGATCGGGCATCGAACCTCTTTACTTCCCCACCGCATGTGATAAAATAGAAACAGTGAAAGACTTAACAGGAAACGCAGTCAACCGCAGCGATGATATGCTGTGACAGGCGAAGACAAGGGGGAAGGAAAATGTACAAACCGGATAAGCTGGGGATGAATATTCAGCCCAGTTGTGTGGTCGGAATCGGTGCTTCCGCCGGCGGGCTTGAGGCACTGCAGCAGTTTCTTACATTTCTTCCGGCAGATACCGGTATGGCGTTCGTAATCATTCAGCATCTTGCGCCGGACCATAAAAGTCTGCTGGCCAGTATCCTGGCAAAATACAGTTCCATGCCGGTTACGGAGATCCGGGACGGCATGAGGGTGGAGAGGAATCATATTTATATGATTCCGCCGCGGTATAATGTCGAGATCGTTTCGGATGTCCTGCGGCTGAGAGAGTACGATCAGGGCCGGATCAACCATCCGATTGACATTTTCCTACGGTCGCTTTCGGTTGCCTACGAGAACCGGGCGGTGGCGGTGATCTTGTCCGGAACCGGGTCGGACGGAACCAATGGCATTCGATCCATCAAGGAACAGAACGGCGTCATCATTGTGCAGACGCCGGAATCCGCAAAGTTTGACGGGATGCCCCGCAATGCCATCGCAACCGGCTTTGTGGATCTGATTCAGAAGCCGGACTCGATCGCACGGGAGATGGCGCATATCGCGATGTCCATGATCGATTCCACTTCGCGCATGCAGCTGTCGGACCAGGATCTGCTGGCGCAGGTGTTTTCGATTCTGAAGAATGTCACAAATATCAATTATACCTATTATAAACAGACCACCATACTGCGCAGAATTGAGCGCAGACTGGTCATTACCCATAACCGCAATCTGCGGGAGTACGTTGCCTATCTGACCAACAACCCGGAAGAAGCCAGACAGCTGGCCAAGGAAGTGCTGATCGGGGTAACCAGCTTTTTCCGGGATCCGGAATATTTTGACGTGCTGCGGGAGACGGTGATCTGCCGGATGCTGCAGGAGATTCCGCGGGACCGGCAGATCCGTGTGTGGGTTGCGGGCTGCTCGACCGGTGAGGAAGCGTACTCGATCGCGATTCTGTTTGCGGAGGCGATGGAGGAGCTTGGGATCCGCAGGGATATCAAGATTTTCGCGACCGACCTCGATAGCGATTCCATCGCCACGGCCGTGCGGGGAATTTACGGGGACAATATCATTGAGGATGTGTCTGTCGGACGGCTCTCGAGATACTTTACGCGGAAAGGCAATAAATATGTCATTCATCATGACATCCGGAAAATGATCATCTTTGCCCAGCATAACGTGTTCCAGGACCCGCCGTTCGGCAGGCTGGACCTGATCAGCTGCCGCAATGTCCTGATCTATTTCCAGACCGTCCTGCAGCGGAATCTGTTCGCCATTTTCCATAAAGCCCTGAACAACATGGGCTACCTGTTCCTCGGACGTTCGGAATCGGTCATCGACTACGATGATGTGTTCCGGGTTCTGTGTTCCAACGAGAAAATCTTCGTCCATAATCTTTCCGGGAAAGCCCCGGCGCATGAGCATTTCGGCTATGCCATGCAGAATGTGGAGAATATCCTGGAGCCGGTTCAGATTCGTCATCTGGAGGAAGATGCCGATGTCCAGTACCAGTCCAATGACCTGGATACATCGGTGCTGGAATCCATGATGCCGGCATGTGTCCTGGTCAATGAAAAGAATGAACTGGTGCGCACCTATGGGGACTGCAGCAGTTTCCTTTCCGTGCCGACCGGGGCAGCAACGCTGGATATCTTCCTGATGATTCGCAATGACCTGAAGATTGCGGTGTCCACCGCCCTCCGGGAAGCCCGGATCCAGGAAAAACGGATGGTTTATACGGAGGTGCCGGTACAGATCGACCAGACACCGGAGTATATCACGATCGT
>CACXHD010000205.1 GCA_902767335.1 uncultured Lachnospiraceae bacterium | reverse complement strand
TCTGTATTTGTTTGTTCGGACCGCAGCGGCATCCATCCTTCCGCAGTTCATTTTCGTCCCAGCTTTTCTAACATCCTCTCGGCTACCAGATCCGGTACAAACCGGCTGATATCTCCACCGAAATAGGCGACCTCCTTTACCGTGGTCGAACTGATATATGCATATTCGAGGCTTGTTGTCAGGAAAATCGTATCGATCTCATGGTCCAGCACCCGGTTCGTCTGTGCCATCTGAAGCTCATATTCAAAATCCGTAATCGCCCGGAGCCCCCGGACAATAAATCTGGCATCACACTCTCTGACAAAATCAGCAGACAGGCCGGAAAATGATTTTATGCGCACGTTGGGTATATCTGCAGTCACTTCAGCTAGCATTTTAACACGTTCCTCTGCAGAAAACAATGGGGTTTTTGAACGATTTATCAGAACTGCAACGATGAGTTCATCCACCAGATTCGCCGATCGCTCAATAATATCTATATGCCCGTAAGTCACCGGATCAAAGCTTCCCGGGTATACTGCTCTTCTCATAAACTTAAACCCTCTTCTTTCTTAAAATGAGCTGTCCATGAATTCTCATTTCTGCGTCTTCCGCCTCAGGCTGCGCGTTTCTAAAGCATGCCGGCTCAGGCTGCACGTTTCTAAAGCATGCCGGCTCCGGCTGCGCGCTTCCCTCTTCAGCGCTTCATTAAGAATATGTGCTGATTCGTCTTATAGCGTTTCTGTTTCACAACATCATACCCTAAATCCGCGCAATATGCAAACTCAGTCTCCAGCGATGCCTCCACGATCAGCAGCGTATCTGCTCCGATGAGTCGGGTATCCTTCAGTTTTTCCAGTACATCCCGCTCCAGCAGTTTATTGTAGGGCGGATCCATAAATATCAGGTCAAACTTTCCTTGCCCGTCCAGACGGTCAACCGCACTGAAGACATCCGCCGCAATCAGCCTTCCCCGGTCCGCCAGCCGTGTAAACTGCAAGTTGTCCCGAATGCACTGGCACGCACGCCGGTCCCGCTCCACAAACACTGCTTCCGAAGCCCCCCGGCTCAGCGCCTCAATTCCAATCGCCCCGCTGCCCGCAAACAGATCCAGGAACCGGCTCCCCGGAACCTCGTCCTGAAGCATATTAAAAAGTGTCTCCTTAATCCGGTCCGTCGTCGGTCTCGTATCCATCCCCGGCACCGTCTTCAGGTTCAGTCTCCTTGCACTTCCCGCTATCACTCGCATTGTTTTTTCCTGGCCTGCTCCTTTCTTCGCATATTCTCTCCCGGCAGTCTCTTCCCACTTGCCAATTCCCACCGAATAAAGTATACTATATAAGTGATTTCCACATCACGTCAATACACATTTACCCTTTCGGACGACGGATCCCCGCTCTCCGTTTCATCTTTATATTTATATCAGGAGCACAGCTATCATGAACATCGGTTTCATCGCACATAACAGCAAAAAAAGTCTGATCGAGAATTTCTGCCTTGCATATAAATATATTCTGGCAAAGCATGAGCTTTTTGCTACGGAGATGACCGGCCGGAGGATTGAAGAGGTGACCAACCTCAAAGTCCATAAATTCCTGTCCGGCAGTGTGGGCGGCGAGCAGCAGTTTATCGATATGATCGAGCGCAATTATTTTGATCTCGTCATCTTCTTCTACAATCCGATCATGAACAGTCCGAATGAGGCGAATATCTTTGCGATCACGCGGGTCTGTGACCGGTACAACATTCCGATCGCAACCAATATCGCGACGGCCGAGTCCATGGTTCTCGGACTCATGCACGGAGATCTCGACTGGCGTGAAAACATGCGTCCGCTGTATTGAGGACCCACTGTATTAAGAGAATACAAAAGGCATCAGCCCATACCATTCAGGGTTGATGCCTTTTTTCTGCTGTCACAGGCCTGAAACCTGTTCCTGCCGTTGCAGGCCTGATGCCTGTTCCTGTTGGCAGAGCGCTGACGCCTGTTTCCGCTGTCATTTCAGCCGCGTCAGCTGCACCCGGTCTCAAAGATTGATCCTTCCGGTGGTTTCTCCGTTGATCACATAGTAAGCAGCGTTCTCTTCCGGTTTCAGGTAAAGCGTAATGCTCTTGAGATCTGCGGCTTTCTGCTTCATCTCGCCGGTCCAGATATCACGAACCTGTTCTGTCAGATCATCTTTGTTGATCTCTTTGCCGAGGTACTGAAGATATACGGTTTCTTTCACAGCCTTGCGGACCGGAGCCTTCTTGACAGCTTCGCCTGCTGCTTTCACAGTCTTCTCCGCAACTGTTTCCGCAGCCTTTACCGTCTTTTTGGTGGTCGTTGCAGCTTTCGTTGTAACCTCTGCAGCTTTAGAGGAAACACTCGCAGCCGTTGTCTTTACTTCTGCAGCTGCCTTCTCAGCACTCTTTTCAACCTTGGCAGCTGTCACGGCCGCTGCCTTAACGGCATCCTTCGCAGCCGTTTTTACAGTCTTTGTCTCTTTTTTCATAATATCCTCCTAAATATGGTTTTTCACTTAACGATAGGATAATACCGCAGTTTTTCTGAATTTGCAACAAATGTATGCATTTCCCCGTTTTTTCTACTAAATGTTCAGTGTTTTCAACTGTTCGCCCTGATAGGACAGCAATTTTGAATGGAGTTTCCGGTAAACCGGGCTGTCATTTGTCAAAATCATGTCCAAATATTCCTGAGATGCTTCATTGGCACTTTGCAATATGTCGATATCACGATAGATATCCGCCACCAGAAATTGTGCCTCCCCGGACTGCCGGACGCCCAGAAGATCCCCCGGGCCCCGCATGCCGAGGTCTTTTCGCGCCACTTCAAACCCATCGTTGGACTTTCCGAGGATCTCCAGACGTTTCATGTTTTCCTCATTCCCCTGTCCGCACAGGAAAATACAATAGGACTGGGCGCTTCCCCGGCCGATCCGGCCCCGCAGCTGGTGCAGCTGAGCAAGGCCGAAGCGTTCGGCATTCTCGATCATCATCACCGTCGCATTCGGCACATTGACGCCGACCTCGATCACCGTCGTGGAAACCAGGACCTGGATTTCTCCCCGGGCAAAGGCTTCCATGACCGCATTCTTTTCGCTGCTCTTCATCTTTCCGTGCAGCATCTCCACCCGGATCTCCGCTCCGAGGGCATCCCGGAGAATCTGCGTATATTCCGTTACATTCTCCGCATCCACCGCTTCGCTTGCGTCGACCAGCGGGCAGACCACGTACGCCTGGTGTCCCAGCCCGACTTCCCTTCGGATGAAGGAATAGGCCTTCGGCCGCCACTCCTTCGTCACAACACAGTTTTTCACCGGCAGGCGGGAGGCGGGCATCTCATCAATCACCGTTACGTCCAGGTCGCCGAACAAGATGACGGCCAGCGTGCGCGGGATGGGCGTCGCACTCATGACCATGATATGCGGCGTCTTTCCCCGGTCCGAAAGGCCTTCTCTCTGGCGGACGCCGAAGCGGTGCTGCTCATCCGTGATCACCAGGGCGAGGTCCGCAAAATGCACCTTGTCCTGAATCAGCGCATGGGTTCCGATCACCACACGCGCTTCCCCGGAGCGGATCTTCTCATGCGCCGTTCGCTTTTCTTTCGCCGTCAGGGAACCGGTCAGCAAAACGGCCGGACAGTCGATGCCGGCATTCTGACAGAGCCGGACAAACGCGTCATAATGCTGACGCGCCAGCACCTCCGTCGGAACCATCAGCGCCCCCTGGGATCCGTTTGCCGCAGCCGTCACCAGCGCAAGGAACGCCAGAATCGTCTTTCCGGAACCGACGTCCCCCTGCACCAGCCGGTTCATGACTTTCCGGCCGGTCAGTTCCCCTTCGATGGTCTGCCAGGCCCGCTCCTGGGCACCGGTCAGGCGGTAGGGCAGCGAGGACAGGATCTGCTTCGTCTCCGGAACCGGCGAAAGCGCCGTATCCCGGAGGATCTCCTCCTGCAGCCGCCGGACCGACCGGATCGTGAGCAGGAAGTAAAAGAATTCTTCAAACGCCAGCCGTCTGCGCGCCTGTACCATGCTCTGCTCATCTTCCGGGAAATGCATCTGCCAGCCCACATCAGAGAGGGATGCAAGCTGATAGCGGCTGCGAAGCTCCTCGGGCAGGACGTCTGCGTCATCCCCCGCCGGCGCGGCGTCCAGGCCCTCCAGCGCCTGCCGGATTGCCTTTCGCAGTACGTTATTCGTCAGTCCGCCGGTCAGGGAATAGACCGGCTGCAGGCGCCGGCACCGCTCCTGATATTCTTCCGGGTCGATTACCTGCGGCTGCTGGAGGGTGACGGTATTCCCTTTTCGCCGGATCCGCCCCCGGAACACCGACCGGACGCCGAGTCCCAGCGAAGAACGCAGGTAGGGCATGTTGAACCATACCGCCTGCAAAGAACCCTCCTCCGCCCTCAGCCTGGCCGTTGTAATCGTCATCTTCCCGGCTCTGCGCACAACCGGCGGTTTCTCCACAAAACCGCAGACGGCCGCAATCTGGCCGTCTGCTGCATCTTCCGCCCTACAGGGCGGATCATATTTTTCGAAGCGGACCGGATAATACTCCGTCAGTTCGCCGATCGTGCGGATCCCCGCCGCAGCGAAATGCTCTGCCGTTTTCGGACCGATTCCCTTCAAAACCGTTACCGGATCTTCTCTTCTCATGTCACTCCACGGAAAGAATATAGTAATACACCGGCTGGCCGCCGTTATTCAGCTCCACATCACAGTCCGGCCATCTCTCCCGGATCTTCGAAGCCAGCTCCTCGGCGTTCTCCTCACGCATGTCCTTGCCGTAGTAGATGCTGATCAGCTCGCTGTCCTCATCCACCATGGCTTCCACGGAGGCAATGGACGTCTCGACAATGTCCTCGCCGACGGCGAGAATGCCCTTGTCGCCGACACCCATAATATCGCCCTCATGGATAATCTGGTCGGCGATGCAGGTGTCGCGTACGGCGTAGGTGATCTGGCAGGTTTTCACCTGTTTGATCTCATCATAGAGAATCTTCTCATTCTCTTCCGGCGACAGTTCATAGGAATAGGCAATCAGGGAACTGATGCCCTGCGGGACCGTCTTGGTCGGAATCACAAAGACCTTTTTGTCCTTGATCATCGACTGTGCCTGCGTGGCCGCCAGAATAATATTCTTATTGTTCGGGAAAACAAATACCGCGTCCGCATTGACCGCACGGATCGCATTGATCACATCTTCCGTACTGGGGTTCATCGTCTGGCCGCCTTCGATCATGCAGTCCGCCCCCAGGTCCTTAAAGATACCGCAGAGGCCTTCGCCTGCCGCCACGGCCACAAAACCGACTTCTTTGTGCTCGGAAGAAACATCCTGCCCTGCGCTCTCCGCCGCCGAGGCCGGCCCGCTCTGCGAAGCTTCGTCTGTTTTCTCCGTCTGCGCAAGATCCTCATGGCAGCTGCAGCTCTCCTCGGAACGTCCGAAGATCGCAAGGGCGCCCAGCCGGCCAAGGCCGATGGCCTTCTCGATCAGCTGTCCCGGATGGAGCAGATGGGCATGTACCCGGACCGTATCTTCCTTTTGTTCAATCCGAAAACCTTCTGCGTCATCGGTCTGGCTCAGGTAAGTTTTCAGCGCCTGGACAGCTTCCATGACGCCGCTGCCGGCCGGATACAGCGTAAACTGCAGGCAGTAGCTCTCTTCCTTCGCCTCTTCTTCCGTCTCCGCGGCCGCTCCCGCTTCCATGGCAAGCGCGGTCTCTTTGCCCATATACAGGTCGAAAGCGCCCTTGAGGATCTGCATCAGACCCTGTCCGCCGGAATCCACCACGCCGGCTTCCTTCAGCACGGGAAGCATCTCCGGCGTCTGGGCAAGCACTTCGTCGCCATGGCGGATGGCTCCTTCGAGGAACGCCTCCATCCCGATCTCCGGATTCTCCTCCAGTTCTCTGCGGGCTTCCTCGCTGAAGCCCCGGGCAACCGTAAGAATGGTCCCCTCCTTCGGCTTCATGACCGCCTTATAGGCAGT
>CACXHD010000204.1 GCA_902767335.1 uncultured Lachnospiraceae bacterium | reverse complement strand
TGCCGATAAAATGGGCATTTCTGTGATGTTGAGTACTGATTTTTCAAGGAACAAATGGTTTTGAGTACAGCTTATACGACTTTAGGGATTACATCCACGGGGAAAACCCTGCTGGCGAATAACAATTCAAAAAGAACGCATTCAGGCATGCAGCCTGGACGCGTTCTTTTTAATCTGGGCAGAACAGGGGACAGAGAACCGTCCCCTGTCTCCTTCCTGTCTCCTTTCACGCGATCCGGTAGCCGAGCTGGCGCAGTTCTTCGGTCAGCTGGGCCTTCCAGTCCCCGTCGCCGATGTCAATGCAGGAGAATCCCTGGAGCAGTTCCGGGATTTCCGACTGCGGCGATTTCAGCACAAGGATCCCGTCCTTGCCGACACGGCTGCTCATATACCCGATCTTGAAGACATCCTCCGCCGACAGTGCCGACGGATCTGTTCCGGGCATCACGATCACGGCAAAGCGGTGGGTGTTCTCCTCCATGGCGTCAATCAGGCCTTCCTCATCGTCCGCATCTTCCTCCAAACCGGCCGGCGTGCCGATTTTTCCGAGAGAGACAATGTTCAGGCCGGTTTCCGAAAGCAGCTGCAAAAGCAGGGCATACCGCTCATCCGCCTCGTCCCCGAGGAGGTAGATCCCGGTGAGGTTGAAGGTTCTCTTATCGCGGGTGTCCGCCAGCTGATCCGGCATTTCCCCGGTCTTCTTGAGCATATCGTCGAAATATTCGTAATTCTCAAATTCCTTCAGGAAATGGTTTGTCACCGAATGGATATTTCCGTACGGATCGCCCAGCTCTTCCATCCGGGCGATGGCGGCTCTTGCGCCCAGTTCCATCGGGACCGGGTGATGCAGCTGCATCCGCTCGGAGATATTTCCGCAGATAAAGCCGCCCGCAAACGCATCGCCGGCGCCGGTGTCATTCAGGATTCTCGAATCGGAGAGCTGTTCATGACGGAATTTCAGGCGTTTCACCCGCTTGTTGCGATACCGGTACAACACGTTGTTCGCCTTGTCCTTGATCACGATCACGCGCTTGGGGTTCTCTCCGGAGTAACGGTAGAGTTCCTCAATCAGTTCTCTGTCCTTCCAGCCCGGATGCGCGCTCTTCTCCGTCAGGTTATCGAATTCGCTCTGGCTCAGGAACAGGAAATCCGTCAGGTCAATCATCTCCCGCAGCTGCGGTTTGTATTCCCTTGTATACAGATAGCCCGGATCAAAGCTGATCTGCAGCAGCGGATTCATCTGCTTCGCCGCCTTCAGATGTTCCACAATGAACAGGAATGCGTCGAAATCCGCCAGCGAGGAAATATGAATCCATTTGCTTCGGGACAGATATCTGGCAAAGGACCCCTCGCCCTTCTCCTGCTCCCGCTGCTGTATGCGTTCTTTCAGCAGATTGTTGGCGCCGGGGACAATCGCGATATCCCCGCGGTTTCCGTCCGCTTTCATAACCTGGACGCAGGAAAGTCCCGGCGGCTCCTCGTCGAAAAACAGCCAGTCCTGATTGTCAAGGAATGTAAAGGTTGTGGTCGGATCCGGATCAAAGCCCAGGCGGATCTCTGTTTCAGCGGGCTTTCCGCATACGCCCACAAAGCCGAGCTGGATCTTTTTGTCAATCTCACGCGCCGTCCGAAGGGAATTGAACGAAGATCCGCCCACAGAGATCCTGTGTTCCGCTTCTGTCAGCAGCAGGTCAATCTGCCGGCAGATATCCTCTCTTGTGTAGCTGAATTTCTCTTCGACTTCTCCCACATCCGCCCCGGAAGCGGTTTCCGAAATACGGTGAACCCGGTCGCAGAAAAAAATGCAGTCATAATTAATGGCTCCAATTGCAATGATGTCCAAAAAAGGTTCGTTTAATTTCATGCGGCCCTCCTGTTTTTTACGGCCAACAACCCCGCGCATTTCTGTCAACAGCAATTCCCTGAGGTTATCGGCAACATCTGTCAGCAACGATTTCCTGCCGTGATCGGCAGTGTCTGTCCGCATCGATTTCCCGACGTGATCAGCAGCATCTGTCAGCATCGATTTCCCGATGTGATCGCCAGCCTCTGTCAAAATGTCTCTGCCTGGCACAGCTCCTCCAGAATGCGGATCGCTTCCAGATAGCGGTCGATCTCGACGAATTCGTCCGGCTGATGCGCCAGCGCGGGATCCCCCGGCCCGAACAGGCAGATGTCCATCCCGTTGTCCCGGTCCAGAATGCTGGCGTCGGTAAAGAAGCTGATCCCGATCGGCGTATCGTCACGGCCTGCCGAGCGCAGCAATTCCTGCAGACGCAGAACCTGCGGATGAGCACAGTCAATTTCAATCGCCCTGCGCTCATTCAGGCACTCAAACTGGGCATCCAGGCCCGGCAGATTCTGTTTCTCCGCCTCCAGCGCCCGGCGTCCCGCCTCCAGTACCTGTTCCGCCTTCAGCGGCGGCACCATCCGCACATCCATCACGATGCTGCAGCGGTCCGGTGTCATATTGGGAGCAACGCCCCCCTCCATCTTTGTAACCTGTGCGGTCGCCCGGCCCAGCACCGGATGGGAATAGGAATGGACAAAGGTGCGGATCGCTTCCGCAATGCGCATTCCGCCGTCAATGGCGTTGACGCCCCGGTCCGGGTAAGCTCCGTGGCTGGTGCGCCCCCGGATCTGCAGCCGCAGCCAGAGACAGCCTTTCTGAGCTGTGCCCGGCCGGAGGGAAGTCGGCTCTCCGACCAGCAGAAACGGCCGTTTTTCGGGATTGGCATGCGTTCCTCCCAGCAGTCCGAGCAGCGCTTCCGCCCCGATCCCGCCTTTTTCCTCATCGCAGGTCCCGGCGAAAAGGATATTGCATGCCGGCTGCTTTTCCCGGCTGTGCAGGTCACAGAGCGCAAAAACCATCGCCGCCAGTCCGCTTTTCATATCGGAGGCGCCGCGCCCGAAAAGCTTCCCGTCCCGGATGACCGGCACCGAAGGATCGGTATGCCAGGCATGCAGATCTCCGTAGGGAACCGTGTCCAGATGTCCGTTCCAGATCATCGTCTCCTCCGGATTGCGGCCGGGCAGAAAGGCCGTCACATTCGCATGCTTCCCGTCGATCTCCTGCACATGGGAATCGATCCCGTTTCTCTCAAAATACCGCTGCAGGAATTCTGCCGCATCCGCTTCCCGGTCTTTCCCGTTCACACTGGGAATGGCGAGCAGATCCGTCAGAAGCCGGACGGCATCGTCCTGTCGGTTCGTATTCATCCCTGTCATACCTTTCCGGTCAGCCAGTCCACCATGTTCCCGAAGAGGAGATCATACTTCTCCCAATTGCAGAACTCCGGCGGCGCCCAGTGCGGTGCACAGTCCGTGGAGAATACGGCGCTGCGGCCTTTGCCGGCTTCCATGACCGCGATGAACGGATCCCCGCAGATCGATGCCAGCAGCTTTGCCTCCGGTTTCAGCGTGCTCGCATTGTAGCCGAGCACCGGCGGCCATTCGCTTCCGATTCCTTTGAGCACCGGATGCTCCGGATCGACCGTTTCCGGATAGACGCCCTCGCAGTGCTCCATGCGGTCATCCCACGGGTACAGTGTTACCGGAAGGATTTCCTGTACGGCATTGTGCGCCCATTTTCCCTGTCCGCCGATCCCGGAGAACGTCATATATCCGCCGACCATCAGCAGGGACCCGCCCTGAAGGACGTAATCGCGAAGCAGCTGACACCGGTTCGGCATCCGTTTGCTCTGCGCAAACGTCACCGGCGGAACCAGCAGCGTATCCGCGCCGACGTCCGAAAGGATTACGCAGGCATATTCCTGCAGCTCTTCCATCGTAAACGGGAACTGCTCGGCAGCCTCATGGTTCGGCATATACACAAATTCATATCCAGCCTTCTCGATCGCCTTGTCGATCCAGCCCAGCCCGGTCTCATATTTTGATGAAAAGAAATTGTTGAACCCCTTGACCTCCATGGTTGTCGCGGTCCAGGATTCCCCCACCAGCAATACCTTTTTACCCATTGTCTTCTCCTTTTGAAACACCCGTTGTTTTCAATCCCGGTCTCTCCGCATTTTCTCAGATCACAGGCAGCGTGTCTGCGATCCCGGTCGTTCCACTTTCGCCCCAGTCCAGAATCAGCTGCGCATAGATCAGGATGCTCTGGTAAAACGCCTCCAGGTCCACCCATTCATCAATCCCGTGGCACTGCGCCAGATTGCCCGGACCGAACTGAATCGTCGGACAGTCCGCGATATTTTTCCACAACCTGGAATCGCAGCCGGACGGCGCGCCGACGATCCGGACATCCTTCCCGCGGATCTTCCGGTAAGCCCCCTCAAAGCAGCGGGGCAGCGGACTGTCCGCTTCCATCTCAAAACCGTTTCCGGTCTGATAGACTTCGATTTTCGGCGGATGCTGCTCCATCCAGGGATCCGCTTTCGCCGTCCGCATGACCGTATCGGTGTACTCGTCGATGACCTGCTGCATGGTCATCTGCCCCGGGATAAAATGAACACAGGTTTGGAACATGCAGTCGCCGGGAACCGTCGATCCCGCACTTCCTCCCTTAATCACACCGATGTTCAGATTCGGTGCCGGCAGCAGCGGATGCTTGTACTGCAGCAGCCAGTCATGCTCCATTTCATTCAGGGCG
This sequence comes from uncultured Lachnospiraceae bacterium, assembly GCA_902767335.1. Taxonomy (GTDB): domain Bacteria; phylum Bacillota; class Clostridia; order Lachnospirales; family Lachnospiraceae; genus Merdiplasma. Next base: position 3,265 of record CACXHD010000204.1, on the reverse strand, counting down.
CCGATCACCTTGATCGCTTTTTCGATGGCGCTGACGCCATTCTTTTTCCCGCCGGAATGGCAGGAACGGCCTTCAAAGGAAACCGTGAAGAATACCCATCCCATATGGGCCAGCGTGAGCTCATCGGAGCTTCCTTCGCAGTTGACGACGCCGTCCGCCTTCAGGCCGCGCATGACCGCCTGCATCGAACCGTTGCCGCCGCCTTCTTCATCGCAGACGGAGGTGATGATCACATCGCCCGGCAGCTCACAGCCCGCGTCCTGCAGCAGCTTCACCGCCAGAACGGAAGCCATCAGACCGCCCTTCATGTCCGCCGTTCCTCTTCCGTAGAGCTTTCCATCCCGGACGGCAGCCTCGAAGGGCGGCGTCGTCCACTCCGACACCTCATCCGCAGGCATCACATCGATATGGCTGTTGAAAAGCAGGCTTCTCCCGCCCTTCTTTCCCCGAAACGCGGCGTACACATTGTACCGGTCCGTCTGGTCGTGGCCCAGATTTCCCTCGTGGTGAAGCCGGTAACACTCCTGTATGACCGCCTCGTCCATCGGATCCTTCACGATTTCGTCCGCGCCCATCTTTTCCAGAAAGGAACCCAGATATTCCTGGCCTTCTTTCTCGAGGCCGCCCAGAATCCCATGTCCCAGGTCATGGGTATCAATGGAAATCAAATCCTTCAGCGCCTGCAGATACTCTTCTTTGTGCAGCGCCAGTGTCTCCTCCAGTTTTCCCATTTTCCTCTCCTCACAGACCCCTCTCTTACGGAGCTCACCGTCAATAACAGCCTCACCGGTAAAAGCGGCGCCTCCTGACGCCTCCCGGCTGTACAGCCGCCGTACATTTCCGGACTGCTTTCAGCCATACATACGCAGGCTGCACATCAGCTATACGCACGCAGGCAATTCTCAGCTGTACATCTTCAGGCAGCTCTCAACGATGTCCCAGAATTTCTCCGCATCCACATTTTCGGCCACGTACATGTTCGGTTCCTTCTTCTGGTAACCGAACATGTCGCAGTTTGTCCTGCCATAGGATTCCGTGCTGCGGATATCCACCTCCCCGTGTACATGCTTCACGGTCAGCACGGACGGATCGATCAGATACGCAATGGTTGTCGGATCATGCAGAGGGCCTCCCTCCCAGCCGAAGACTTCCTTCTGGCTCTTGCAGAAATGACCCATCAGATCCGCAAACAGCTTTGACGCACGGTTGCCGATCTTTTCCATCCGCTCTACAATCTGCGGATAGCAGAGCACCTTTCTCGTGATATCCAGTCCGCACATGGTCAGTTTCACGCCGCTCGTAAATACGACATACGCGGCGTCTGCGTCCGCAATGATGTTAAACTCGGCCGCCGGCGTGACATTGCCGTTCGTATAGGCGCCGCCCATGAATACGACTTCTTTGATCTTTCCGATGATCTTCGGCTCCATACGCATCGCCATGCCCAGATTGGTCATCGGGCCGGTGGTCACAACCGTGATATCGCCATCCGAGGCCATCAGTTCATCAATCAGAAACTGCACGGCATGCTTCTCTTCCAGTTTTCTCGTAAGCGGCGCAAACACCGGGCCGTCCAGGCCGGTGGCTCCGTGAATGTCCGCTGCCGTCATTTTTTCCCGGATCATCGGTCTGCCGCAGCCGGCATAAACCGGCACGTCGATGTCCAGCGCCTGGCACACGTTCAGCGCATTAATCGAAGTCTTCTCAAGGGTCTGATTGCCTGCCACCACCGTCACGGCTCTCAGGTCCAGGGACGGATGTACCGCCGCCATCATAATGGCAACCGCGTCATCATGTCCGGGATCACAATCCAGTATGATTTTTCTCTTATCCATATTATTCTCCATGTAACTGCATCAGGAAATCCCTGATGAACGATATATAGGTCAAAAGAGATGCCACAATTCTGCCCTGCATTCGCAATTCGCGAAGCTCCCGGCCGCAGCCTGCTCATGCCGGGGCGCGCCGGCAAGTCCCGCTCTTACGTACGTGCAGGCACAACGTGCGGCACTCTTCCGGCGCTGTAATGTACTCAGTTCAGGGGCGACTGTCTTCTGCGCTCCGTACGCAGCTGAGCCGCCATGGAAATCGCCAGTACGACAATCGTGACAATATACGGCATCATCAGGACGAACTGCGACGGCAGTCCGTAGGCCTGCAGTCTTGCGCCGATGGAATCCGCGAAGCCGAACAGCAGACAGCCGACCGAAGCCAGCGCCGGGTTCGCTCCGCCGAAATACATGGCGGCAACGCCCATGAAGCCGCGGCTGGAGCTCATATTCTCAACGAACTGGCTGGAATAGCCCAGTGCAAGATGCGCGCCTGCAAGGCCGCCGATCAGGCCGGAAATCGCCATGGCGCGGTAGCGCACCGCACCGACATTGATGCCGGCGGTCTTCGCCGCTTCCGGGAACTGGCCGACCGCGCGGAGGCGGAGTCCCCATACCGTCTTGAAGATAAAGAACTGCAGGACAAGGATCAGAACGATGACAAACCACTCCGTCAGACTCCAGTTGTTGAGCAGGGAATCCAGGAAGGGGATGTTGTCCATGAAGCCGAAATGCACCTTGGGAATCGGGACAATCGGCCGTTCCAGCGTTCCCGCAAAAGCGCCGTTGACATCGAAAATCGCTTTCAGCAGAAACTTGGTGATTGCCAGCGCCAGCATGTTGATGCCCATGCCGATGCCGCAGATATCCGCTCCAAACCGGATGCTTCCCACGGCCATGATCATGGCAATCAATATGCCGACCAGCATGGCGCACAGCACGCCCAGAATCCAGCTGCCCGTAAAGTAGCTGACGGTCACTGCCGTAAAGGCCCCGGTCAGCATGATGCCTTCTGTACCGATGTTCAGAATGTTGGCCTGCTGTGTAACCGACGCGCAAAGCGCAGCGTAAATAATCGGCGTTGCGGAGCGGAACGCAGCGTAAAGAAGAGAGAGATTAAATACTTTTCCGAGAATACCGATCATGACTGTCCCTCCTTTCCGGCTGCGGCTGTTTTCGATTTCCCGGGTTTTTCCTTCCCTTTCAGGAAATCAAACAGCGTTTCCATCGTGGCAATGGTAATGAATACCGCCGTAATGGTATCGATCAGTCCCTTCGGTACGCCGGTCGCGATCTGCATGCCCATGGCACCGGATTTAAGGACGGCCAGGAAGAATGCCATCAGCGGCGTTGCCAGAACATTGCTCTTTACGATCAGGGCCGCGAGCATGCCGTTGGAACCCAGACCTGAAGCAAAGTTGTTCAGGAAATATCCG
>CACXHD010000203.1 GCA_902767335.1 uncultured Lachnospiraceae bacterium | reverse complement strand
CTTACGACGAGCCTCAGAGTTGGGCTGGTGCTTATCGATACAATCGACGCTCAGACCATGGAACATATAGAGCGGACCCATCCACTCTGAGTCACGTTTGGCCAGATAGTCATTGACGGTTACAATATGCACGCCTTCTCCGGTCAGCGCGTTCAGATATGCGGGGAGGGTGGAAACCAGCGTTTTTCCTTCACCGGTCTTCATTTCCGCGATACGGCCCTGGTGAAGAATGATGCCGCCGATCAGCTGCACCCTGTAATGTTCGAGGCCGATCGACCGCTTCGCAGCCTCCCGGACCACAGCATATGCTTCCGGCAGAAGATCATCCAGTGTTTCCCCGTTGGCATAGCGTGCCTTGAATTCATCTGTCTTCGCCCGCAGCTGTTCATCGCTCATCTGCTGCATCTCGGGGCGCATGGCCTCGATTTTGTCGACAAGCGGCGTAATACGCTTCAGTTCTCTCTCACTGTGCGTACCGAATACTTTTTCCAAAAAACCCATAGTCAATTCTCCTGTTTTGGTTTGCCATGGCTTCCCGCAGCTGTCAGGCAAATACCGCGGGGTCTCCTCCATGGTTTCACTGGAACCTTCCAGTTAAGCAAAATTCCAGGTTATTGTACCACTTTCCCTTTCCAAACACAACCGGAAAGCGAAAAAACGCCGCACCCCGTGAGGGGGTGCGGCAGCGGTATTTTGATATTTACGGAGGGGTCAGTACTCCGGCTCAATCAGGCCGTATGTATTGCCTTTTCTCTTATATACAACATTGATTTCATCTGTCTCGGCATTGCAGAACACGAAGAAGCTGTGTCCGAGAAGTTCCATCTGTACGCAGGCGTCTTCGGGATACATCGGTTTGATGTCGAAGCGCTTGGTCCGGACAATTTTCACTTCATCCATCGGCTCCGCGGCATGTTCCATGAACTCTTTGCGGAAGCTTCCTCCGTTCTGATGTCTGTCAATGATCTTTTCTTTGTATTTGCGAAGCTGACGTTCGATGACCTCTTCCACCAGATCGATGGATACATACATATCGTTGCTGACCTGCTCGGAGCGGATAATGTTTCCCTTCACCGGGATCGTCACTTCGATTTTCTGGCGGCCGCCTTTCTCGACGCTCATGGTGACGATCACTTCCGTGTCCGGATTGAAATACCGCTCCAGCTTACCAAGCTTCTCTGTAACCGTGTTTTTCAGGTTATCTGTTACATCAATGTTTTTTCCACTGATCACAAATTTCATAAGTTCAACCCCTTTGCGATAGAATTACAGAGGAAACGACCGTTGACCGGCATTCCTTTCATCTGTGATAAAAGTATAACATATCTGCGCCGAGAATCAAGTCGTCTTTCACCATATTGCATAAAAAATGATGATTTTCATCAAAAATACTATAAATAATCACTGCGCTTTCTTCACCATTTCATAGGGAAGGCTGCCTCCGAACAGATCCAGCGCACTGCCTACAGTGAAATCAATCTTTCCTCTTCCAAGGCTTTTGACGGTCTGAAGGTCTTCCATGCTGTGGATTCCTCCCGCATATGTCACCGGGATGTCCGAGGAATCGCAGAATTCTCCGAGAATCCGGAGCACTTCTTCCTGCGGGCCTTTTGAACGCCCCTCCGTATCCACCGCATGGACCAGAAATTCGCTGCAGCTGCCGCCCAGCTCCCGCATCAGCTCCGGCGTCAGTGTTTCCCCGCTGATTTTCTGCCAGCGGTCCGTCACGATCCGGTATTCTGCCGTGCCCTTCTCCGGATCCGGGACTGCACGGCAGCTCAGATCCAGCACCAGACGGCCGGCTCCGACGGCCCGGACCATTTCTTCCAGCCGTTCGCGGTGAATCCTTCCATCCCGGAAGACATAGGAGGTCACGATGACATGGGATGCGCCTGCGTCCAGAAACGACCAGGCGTTCTCCGGCGAAACGCCCCCTCCTGCCTGCAGAAGACCCGGAACCGCCCGGAGGGCCTTTTCCGCCTGTTCCCATGTTTTCGGGTACATGGGGCTTCCCACAGGATTGAGCAGAATCACATGTCCGCCGGTCAGATGATCTTCAGCATACATGCGGGCAAACCGGTCCGCATCCCAGGCGGAAACGTAATTCTCCTCGGTTCCGGCCGAATCGTCACGGAGCGTTCCTCCCACGATCTGTTTCACTTTTCCGTCATGAATATCGATGCACGGACGAAATCGCATGTCTCTCTCCCTCCTGCCGGCAGCGTTCAGCGGACATCGCCCATATAAAACAGTGCCAGCGTTCCGGGGCCGGAATGCGCGCCGATGGTCGGACCGACATAGTTGATCAGGAAGCTTTCGATTCCCAGATGCTCCCGGATCAGCTCGGACAGATACTTCGCATCCTCCAGGCAGTCCCCATGGCTGATGAAGACGATGTCATTTTTTTCTCTCCAGGAACCGATCTGTTTCTCCATGGAGCTTTCCAGCTCCTGTATCGATTTCTTCCTCCCCCTCGCCTTGCCGACGGCGATCAGGTGGCCTTCGTTGTCCACGTGCAGCATCGGTTTGATATTGATCAGTGACCCCATGATGGCAGTCGCCTTCGAGACGCGGCCGCCGCGGTGCAGGTGAAACAGATCATCGACGGTGAAGTTGTGAACGACATGAAGCCGGTTCTCCTCCACCCACTTTACGGTCTCCTCAAAAGAGCATCCCTTCTCTCTCATGCAGACCGCTTTATGGACGAGCAGTCCCTGTCCCAGCGATGCGCACAGAGAGTCGATGACAATGATTTCGCAATCGTCGTGCTCCTGCTGAATCTCCTCGGCAGCCGCCGCAAGGCTGTTGTATGTGCCGCTGAGCCCGCTGGAAAACGCAATGCAAAGGATCCGTCTGCATTTCGTGAGCACCTTCAGAAACTCCTCTTTTGCCTGGGAAGGATTGATCTGGGATGTCACCGGCATGGACCCTTTACGCATTTTGCCGTAAAACTCACCCACATCCTGCCGGTTTTCCCCATTGTAGTTTACCCCGTCCATCAGATAGGAAAGATAAACCACATCCACATCGTGCTTTGTATAGTATTCATCCGGAAGATCCGCCATATTGTCTGTCAGGATCAAATAGTCGTTCATACCAGTCCTCCTAGTCCTCCTGTACTTCATCTGACGCGGCAGCATCCCGTTTCCGGACGGAACGCTGCCTGCATCCGCATTTTCTCAGAACAGTCCGGATATTCTTCCGGTTTCGTCCACGTCAATCTTCCATGCAGCCGGCTCTTTCGGCAGTCCGGGCATGGTCATGATCTCTCCGGTCAGCGCAACGATAAAACCTGCTCCCGCGGAGATTTTCAGCGACCGGACCGTCACCTCGAAGTCTTCGGGAGCCCCGAGCTTCGTCGGATCGTCGGTCAGAGAATACTGGGTCTTGGCCACACAGATCGGTGAGCCGCCGTATCCCATCGCCTCCAGCTTCGCCGCCTGTTTCTGCGCTGCTGCGGTCAGTACGGCTTTCTTCCCTCCGTAAATCTTCTGTACGATGGCATCCAGTTTTTCCTGAATGCTGCCTTCCAGGTCATAACTGAAGGTAAAGTCGTTTTCCTGATCGCAGAGACGGACAACTTCTCTGGCAAGCTCCTCGCCGCCTTTGCCGCCTTCCGCCCAGACTCTGGAGAGAACAACATTGACGCCCCGTTCACGGCACTTCTCTTCAATCAGCTTCTGTTCCGCCGGCGTATCCGTCGGGAAGGCATTGATCGCAACGACGCAGGGGAGATGATACACATTTGTAATATTGCTGACATGGCGCAGCAGATTCGGCAGGCCTTTCTCCAGCGCCTCCAGATTCTCATGATTCAGTTCCGCCTTGGGCACGCCGCCATTATATTTCAGGGCTCTGACCGTTGCCACGATGACGACACAGTTCGGCTTCAGTCCCGCCATACGGCACTTGATGTCCAGGAACTTCTCCGCCCCCAGGTCTGCACCGAAGCCGGCCTCCGTCACCGCGTAATCCGCCAGCTTCAACGCCATCCTTGTCGCTGTCACGGAGTTGCAGCCGTGTGCAATGTTCGCAAACGGGCCGCCGTGGACAATCGCAGGGGTATGCTCCAGGGTCTGTACAAGGTTGGGCTTCAGCGCATCCTTCAGCAGCGCAGCCATCGCTCCCTGGGCCTTCAGATCCCCGGCCGTCACCGGTTTCTCCTCGGAAGGCTTTCCATAGGTATATCCCACCACGATGCGGGCAAGGCGCGCCTTCAGATCGTTGATATCCGACGCAAGACACAGGACCGCCATGATCTCCG